>JAHQXB010000063.1 GCA_029856435.1 Candidatus Jordarchaeia archaeon | reverse complement strand
ATCCGTTTTTCGCTGATTTGGGAATCCTTTGGTGGGGTTGTGGAGTTTCTCATCACGACGCTTCCCCCTTTTGGGAGAATGTGGATGCCGAATCGGTATAAACGCCGAAACATCTCCAAACCACTTTGAGAAAAGCACAATCGTCAAAATAGCTTCGCGGAATCTGCGAAATATCGGTTATTAATACTGTTTTTGGTGGTTGGTATTTGTTGGCAGCTTGTTTTTGGTGGCGTGTTGTGTTTCACGTTTTTTGGTATTGAAGGTAGAATATTGGTTTGGTGGTGGTTTTTGTATTGTTTCCTTCGGGGTTGAAAATTGGGTGTCTTGAGTTCTAATTTTGTGTGGTTCAGGTTGCTGGGTGGCGTGTTGTGGTTCATTTTTCTTGTGTTGCTTGGTTATGTGGACTTGTCATGTTTTTGTGTTTTTGGTTGTTTTCTGGTCTTGTAGTGTAGTTGTGTGTTTGCGTTTTTGGGGGTATGTGAAATGGGTTTGGTTCTTGGGGTGATGTAGAATCGTTCGATTTCGCCTCAAAAAGGAGATGTTTATAGGGCTTCTTTCACGATTTGGAGCCTTAATAGGGAGATGGAGCCGAATAAATCTGCATCACCTGGTTCTTGGCATACAAATGCTTATAAGGATATTTTACTAATTTTTTTGTGTCTTTTTGTGTTTAGTGTCTTGTAAAATTCTTTAGGGTGTTTACGGTGGTTTTCTCGAAGAAGGGAACTGGCTTTTTTCAGTCGGACGGGGATACTGTGGTTATTTTTGATATGGATGGTACTTTGGGTTTGTCGCTTATTCCTGAGGAGGAGGCGTTTAGGAAGGTTTTTGAGTTGACTTGTCAGGAGGCTAGTAGGAGTTGTGGTTCGAGGGTTAGCTTAGAAAAAATGGAGCAGTTTTACAGGCAGGCTAAGAAGGAGCATTATGAATTATATCCCCTTAAGCCGAGGAGGCATAATAAGAGGATTAGGTTGAGGTTGTTTCTTGAGAAGGTGCAGCAGAATAATGGGATTAGGTTCGCTTCAGAGTTTCTTGACAAGATTCATGATTTCTATTGGAAGCATTTTGTTGCTCGTGCAAAGCCATATCCGGATACTCATAAAACGCTTGAAATGCTGAATAGGAAGTCAATTGTGGTGATTGCCACCAATAATGAGGACGAGGAGACTGAGTTGAAGATGAAACTCTTCGGGCTGAAGCCCGGGAAGCACTATCGATTCTTATTTTCTTCAGAGCGTTTAGGTATATGTAAGCCGGCTCCCGAGTTTCTTGAGAGGCTTATTCAGTGTTTGGAGGAGGATTTGGGTCAACCCATTACTGGTAAGAGAATTTTTGTTGTTGGTGATGATCCTAGGAATGATTTTGCTTGGGCGAAGTCCATTGGAGCAATTACTATACGTGTGAGGAAGGATTTACACGCTGAGAGGGAGCCAACTTGTGAGGATGAGAAGCCGGACTATACGGTGAATAATATTTCAGAAATTTTGGATATAATTTAAAAAATTTGTAGCCTTTTTTTGGGATTATTTTGTTTTTCATTTGATTTTAGGGTAATGCTTTTATGAAGAAATGTGAAATTACCAATAAAAACCTTGAAATTTTTTTGGTAAAACATATAAAGGGTGTGAAGTGGTTCCTATGGCCAAAGTGGTGAGTTTGGGAGCTATAAACTATGATATTAATCTCTTTGTGGAAAGATTTCCCAAGATAGGTGAGGAGGTGCCAGTAAAAAGGATAACACGCATTCCTGGGGGTAAGGGTGCCAACGTTGCTGTGGCGGCTGCAAGATTGATGGCTCCGGGTGAGGTGGCGTTCATTGGCGGTTTGGGTGATGACCAGATAGCTGAGATGCAGAAAAAGGTTTTGGAGGGCGAGGGGGTCGATATCAGTGGAATTATTACAGTTAGGGGTGTGGAGTCTGGTCAAGCCTATATTGTGATAGATTCTAAGGGTGAGAACTTTATTAACACTCTTTTTGGGGCGAATCATGAAATTAAGCCAGAGGACGTGGAGGAAGAGAAAAGATTAGCGTTGATACGTCAAGCCAATGTGTTGGCGGTAGTTGATCCACCGCTTCCCGTGGTTTTGAAGGTTGTGGAGATTGGGAAAAAATTTGGAGCTATCACCATTTGGGATCCGGGGATACACTGTGTGAAGGGATACGAGTCACTAAAAGACATTTTAAAATTTGTGGATATTCTTTTGATGAACGCTGTGGAGGTGGAAAATCTAACTGGTGCCAGCGAACCAGAAGAGGTGAAGAAGCGTCTCTCCCCAATTAACAAAAATTTAAGGGTGATTAAAAAAATGGGAGCTGAGGGTTCTCAGTTAATTGACCCAGAAGAGGAGCAAAGCATAATAATTAGGGGTATTCCTCTTCAGAAGTATGGCTTCAAGGTGGTTAACACAGTGGGATGTGGAGACGCGTTCCATGGAGTTCTAGCGGCGTCTCTGGCTCAAGGATACTCGCTCATTGAAGCCTTGCAGAGAGCAAACTTGGCGGGAGCATTCAAAGCCACTAGAAGTGAAACAAGAGGAAGCCCAACCAAAAAAGAATTCGAAGAATTCCATAAAAAAGTGAAGGGCTAGAAACTCTCCATATATTCTTATTTTCTGATTTGGTTTGTTTTCTCAATTGTATTACACTAAAAATTTATTTAATATTTGGGTTTTTCTGTATCTGGACGGACAAATTCAAATATTCACCTAAATTATTGAATGTTATCAAATTCTACGGAGTTGCAGGTGTATGGTTGATATTCAAAATGTCTTCAAAAAATTAGGACTAGAATTTGACCCTGAGAGTGGAGCTTATGTTCATAATAAAACAAATATCCCTCTCACAGTGCACTATGAGCCAGAGGAGGAAACGTTGGTTCTGCTAGACCAAACAAAGCTTCCCTATGAGTTTACGGTGTGGAAAACAAGGGATTACCGTGAGGCGGGCACTCCGGGCATAAAGGGAATGATTGTTAGGGGCAGTCAGGCAATAGGATGCGCTGCAGGCTATGGGATGTTGCTGGCGGCTTTAGAGTTTAAAAAAGAGAAAAAAGACGTTTTTATGAAAAAGTTGAAGGAAGCTGCCGATTTCTTAAATAGTACGAGACCAACCGCTTCTCCCTTAAAGTGGGCAACGGATTTATGTCTTAAGACTGCGGAGAAATCTCTCAACAAAAGTGGAAAGGTTGAAGAGGCCGTTGAGGGAGTAAGAGAAGCCGCAGACTATTTTTTGGCCGCGGACCTTATACTGAGCTGGTATCTGAGGCAGGACGGAAAGCAGTACATAGAGGACGGAGATGTGATTATGACTCACTGCAATGGTGGAAGCATGTCCTCAAGTTACGGCGGCCATGCTTTGGGTATGATTGAAGAGGCCTACGTTGAGGGAAAAGACATAGTTATGGTTTCAAAAGAAACACGCCCCCGCAGCCAAGGGTACAAACTCACTGTATGGGAGCTAAATAGAGCCCAGGTGCCCATAATAATTGTGACGGACAATATGATATCATCCTCTTTTGAACGCTTCGGGGTGAACAAGGTTCTCCTTGGAGTGGATAGGGTAGCCAGAGATGGATCAGTAGCAAACAAAATTGGATCCGCCGACATCGCGAGAATAGCAGCCCTTTACGGAAATGTGGACTTTTACTACGCCACGTCGTACAGCACCATTGACTTGGAAACCAAGAAGGGAAGTGAAATACCCATAGAGGAACGCAGTGTTGACGAAGTCACATACCTGTACAAACTGGAAGCAGAAGACAAGCGGAAAAACAAAATAATCAGCGAAAAAAGCCTAAAAGAGTGGCCCCCAAGAAACATTATCACTAACAAAAGAATTCCGGGAAAAGGAGAAATAGTAATATACAATCCCGCCTTCGACGTCACTCCACCTAAGCTAATCGACTTAATAATAACCGATATTGGCGTCTATGCCCCCCACCAAATTAAAACCCTGACTAACGAGAAAATGAACCAGATTGTAAACGATAGACTGGAAAAACAGGGAATCAAAATCCCAGAAACCATAAGGGCGTGAAACAAACAGAAGCAACCAAAAGGCTGCACAAAAACGCCGAATAATTATTGTGGATGCTCCCCATATTTTTCTAGGAAGGTTTTAAGTTCATCCCCATAATCCGCTTCGGCTCTAAGGTCAATAATTTTTTTCCCCTTCCTACCAATTACTGGAATACTATCCTTCTCCACTATTTTCACTGATGAGGGGTTGAACCAAATCTTACCGCCAAATCGATCATATAAACTCTCAATCTGTCTGGGCGTAAAGACATCTGAATCAATGTAAACATCCACACGATCAAGACCCGATGAATCCTCGCTCACCACCACCAAGTAGTCTCTAACACCGTCATAACTGAAAATCGCTGAATCAATAGCAAAAGGACTGGTAAGAGTTCCCTTAATCTTGATCAAACTATCTAAACGAAACTCAGGAGGCATAACTCTCCGCGTGATACGGCCACAGGAGCAGTCACCACCTACTATAAAGGAACTATCCCTTGAACGAAACCTAATGGCCAAAGTGCCAGTCCTAGAAATAGTAGTATAAACGAGCTCCCCTCTCTCTCCATCCGCCACCCCCTCACTAGTATCCGGGTCGACAACCTCCACTAAGGAGAGATCCTCCTGCCAATGCACACCGTGTTTCTCCTCACACTCCCCTCCACTGCCAACCTCCGTCAAACCATATCCAACTCTAAGGTCAATACCCCAAACATCCTCTATACGCTTTCTTTTACCCTCTGGAACTGGCTCCCCAAGCGCGTACCCCCTGTTAAGAGAGCTTTCCCTAGGATCCTCACCAAACATATCCTCATAGAGAGAAGCCCACTTCAAAATAAACTGGGCAATGCCAATAACTCCAGTGGGACGATAAAAATGAATCATATCTACCTGCTGCCTACTGCTCGCCAATTTACCAGCAGGAACCACAACAGCTCCAATTCTCCTTATAGCGTCATGAATACAGACACCTGCAAAAAACATGCCATAAGGCGTGGTATTAATTATTATGTCTCCCTTTTTGAATCCTGCTGTTAGCAGGTTTCGTGCCTCGTTGATGGTTTGTGTCTCGACATCATTGTTAGTGTAGCCCACAACTGTGGGGGTTCCTGAGGTTCCTGAGGTGGTGTGAAACACTGCCAGGTCACTGTGGTCTGCGATTGCCGCTCTATAGTCCTTGACGATGTCTTGTTTGCTGGAGAATGGTAGTCTTCCTAAATCTTTTACACTTGTGATGTCTGCCAGACTTAGACCCGCTTCTTTGAATTTTTCGCTGTATAGTGGTGTTTTAAAAGCTAGTTCCATTGTGCGTTTGAATCTCTTTTCTTGCAGGTTTAACAATTCCTCTCTGGACAAATCCAGCTCCATTAAAAAACACCAACTATTTATTGTATCGGTAAATTGAATCGCAAGTGGAATATCAGAATTCCCAATGTTCCTAGGGGCTATAAATCTTTTTTCAATCTTTAAACCTCTTTTAACGGGGAGGAAATTCTTACATTGGATTTTGAGTATTCTGGTTGATGAGAACTTGTTAAAAAAATTGTTGTTTCAGGGGTTCTGGTTGGCTTTTCCAATGGGTGTAAATGGGTGACTCTGGGAATCCCACAGCAGAAATATGCCATAAAGGAAGGCTTTGCACCACACACCCCACCAACCCTTGAAGACATCGCAACCAAACCATGAAAAAGACTTTTTTAACAAGTTCGGTTGATGAGGAAAACATAATTTGGGCGCGAAACATTTTAATGTACGTTCATTATCGTACTAGTAAACTTTATCTAAACTCCGTAAATGGTGCTGGTTTTGCAGAAAAAGGATTGTAGAGAAATGAGCGATGAGGAAATCGAAGATTGGAGAATAAATGTGTTGGAGAGAAATATGGAGGGAAATTCGACAGAGTGGCATAGGAGAGCTCTTCTAGCTATGCAAAACCCCGCTAGGAGGGAAATCTTGATGCTTCTTAAAGATAAGGCTTTGTCCATACAGGAGATATCTGAGAGTTTGAAACTGGATGAAAAAATTGTGCAGTTCCACCTTCAATATCTTAAGCTAACATATTACATAACCATAGAAGGAAATATGGTGGATCTGACACCTTTCGGAGTTGTATACCTAAAAAATGTGATAAAATGAGAAGCGCCAAACAAATAAAAGAGGAGACCAAGACCACTTGATCCTTTTTGAAATAAATATGACGAAGCAGGATGAACAGTTTGGAAAGGAAAAATTGTAGAGAAATGAGTGACGAAGAACTTAAAGCTTGGAAACGAAAATTAGATGATAGCAGCTCGGTAAAAGATCTAACTGAGGCACATAGAAGAGTCCTCCGAGTCGTGCAAAATCCAATCAGAATAGAGATTCTAACAATACTCAAAGGAAAAAGCGATAACCATACAAGAAATAGCAGCCCTCCTAAAATGGATGAAAAAACATTAGGTTTCCATACATAATTCTTCAAAGACATCTTCTTCATCACTGTAAAAGGAAAGGTAGCGGACCTGCCCCCTCTGGGCGTAGCATACATAAGAAATGTAAAATAAAAATTTGAAAAACGATAAATCATAACTGGTTTAAGTTTTTATTTGTGTGGAGGAGAATCGAATGCCTGAAATTGAAAAGATTTACAAGCACATTGACGAACACTTTGATGACCACATTGAAAGAATACGAGAATACTTGAGGCAACCAAGCATTTCCCAGACAGGGGAAGGCATGCGGGAAACCGCAGAAATGACACGTGAGTACCTAAAAGAGATGTTGGGCGCAGAATCCACAATTGACAGCACCTCAGGCTATCCTGTAGTCTTTGGGGAACTCAAATCCAAAACCAGCAATCGCTGGATGTTCATATACGGAATGTATGATACTCAGCCCGTGGAACCTCTGAATGAATGGACGTCACCACCATTTGAAGCCAAAATTATTGATAACCGCATAGTAGCGAGAGGCGCCATAAACAGTAAGGGCCCATTTATGGCTACTCTTAACGCTCTGCAATCAATTCTGGAAGTCGCTGGAGACTTACCCTTCAATTTAATTTTTGGAGTGGAGGGCGAGGAAGAGCAAGCCAGTATTCACCTGCCAGAATGGGCTAAAAAGAGGGAGAGCGAGTTGAAGCAATGTGAAGCTATGGGTATGTGGATTCCAAGTCAAGCGTTTCCGGGAGCCCCACCGGCTCTGCTTCTTGGCCTTAAGGGCATCGTATACATGGAACTGGAGTGTAAAACAAATCCTTTAGATGTTCATTCAAGCCAGGCTAATATTCTCCCAAACCCTGTTTGGCGCCTGATCTGGGCCTTAAACAGTATGCGTGGGCAAGATGAGGTTTTGATTGAGGGATTCTATGATAATGTTGAGCCCCCTTCCCCTGAGGATTTGGAGCTGGTAGACAAGTATTCTGAACTGCTGGTTAAGGCTATGACCGCAAGCTACCAGGTTGAGAATTATCGCGGTGAGAATTCTAAGGCGATGGCTAGAAACCTGATCTTTAAGCCGTCCCCCATCAACATTGACGGAATAATTAGTGGGTGGACGGGGCCTGGAACAAAGACCATTACTCCTGCTAAGGCAACAGTTAAGATTGATATTAGACTGGTTCCAAACATGACCACCAGCGAGGTCATTGATAGAGTTAAGACTCACTTGAAGAAACGGGGCTTCGAGGACATTGAGGTGAGAGTTCTAGGTGCTTACGAATGGGTGAAAGTTTCAGTCAAAGACAAAATTAGCCAAGCAGCAATAAAAACATTCAAGGATCTCAACTATGAACCGGTTGTGATGCCAATGTTACCTGGAAGCGCCCCCTTCTATCTCTTCACGAAACCGCCGTTTAATATGAAATTCATAATGAGCGGTCCAGGACACGGCGGTAAAGCACATGCGCCTAACGAGTATCTCATGGTTGATGGAATAAAAGACTTCGAAAAATACATAGTGTCCTTTCTCTATAACTATGCAGAAACTTAACTGTATTTTAAATGGAATATCCTTTTTCATCGAAAAATCGTTGGCGTTATGTGAAAGGAGATTTGGTTATATGAACCTTGAAAATTTTGAGCAGGCAGATCTCTGTTTGGTGAATGGTAATATTATAACTTTGGATCCGGATAAACCTAGGGCTGAGGCGGTTGCTATCCGCGATGGAAAGATTATTAGTGTTGGCACTAGTGAAGAGATGAAATCCCTTCTTGGGGGCAAGGTTAAAATTGTTTATCTTGAAGGTAAAACGGTTCTCCCCGGATTCACGGACTGCCACATACACCTTTTGGGTTTCGGAGCTAAGCTGAATATGTTGGATTTAACGGGAGTGAAATCAATCGAAGAGATTAAGGAGAAGTTAAGAAAAGAATCTCAAAGAAAATCAAAGGGTGCTTGGATAATGGGGCATGGTTGGGATGACTCAATCCTTGCCGAGAAACGGCTCCCCACAAGATGGGATCTGGATCAAGCAGCTCCCGATAATCCAGTTATTCTTGTGCGTATTTGCGGCCACATTAGTTGTGCCAATAGTAAGGCTCTAGAACTGGCAAAAATAACTGCGGAAACAGAATCCCATCTTGGGGGAAAAATCGATAAAGATCCGAGAACCAATGAGCCTACCGGTATAATGCGTGAAGCTGAAAGCTTTATGATACTCAACTCTGTAACCTTGGAAGACGAAGATTATGTATCTGCTTTAAAACTCGCCTGCGAAAAGGCTGTAGCCAAAGGAATAACCTCAGTACACTGTATGCCCCTGCTAGATCAAGATCAATATTTCCAGGGAAAAGCCTTCCAAACATTGCTGATGCGAGGCGAACTCCCGCTAAGAGTGTATCTTCAAATTCCCGAATCTTGTTTATCTAGTGTATTGAACCTTGGCTTTTACACGGGATTCGGAAACCATAAATTAAAAATTGGAGCGATAAAGATTATCCTAGATGGTAGTCTTGGGGGACGCACTGCGGCAATGCTTGAACCTTTTAGCGACGACCCTGAAAATCGGGGAATCGTAATTTACAATGAAAAAGTGCTCCGAAACATAGTTAAGACAGCTCACTCAGTGGGTTTCCAGTTGGCAATACACTGCATAGGCGATAGGGCAGTTACTGTAGCTTTAGAGGCTTTAGAGGAAGTCTTAAGGGAGAAACCAAAAAAGGACCATCGCCACCGCATCGAGCATGCATCAGTTTTAAATGAAGATTTGATACAGCGAATGAAAAGATTAGGAGTGGTCGCTTCTGTTCAGCCTCCATTTATTGTCTCAGATGGGCGATGGATGCTTGACCGCGTAGGAAAAGATAGGGCTAAATACGTCTATCCCTTCAGGAGGTTGCTAGAGGAGGGAATAATACTAGCTGCCGGGTCCGATTGTCCAGTGGAACTTATGGATCCATTGCTGGGAATACAGGCTGCAGTTTTAAGACAAGTAACTTCTGATTACACTTTCATTCCTGAGCAGAGAGTATCAGTGGAGCAAGCAATTAGAATGTATACTTTGGATGCGGCCTACGCTTCCTTTGAGGAGAAAATAAAGGGCTCAATTGAGACAGGCAAGCTTGCAGATCTAGTGGTACTCTCAGACGACCCCTTAGAGGTACCAGCTGACAAGATAAGTGAAATAGAGGTAGAAATGACTATAGTAGGTGGAGAGATTGTGTACTCCAAAAAGTAAGAACCCCTGTGAGAGGTGAAATTGCCTTTTTTAAAATCCATAATCCACCACAATGTAGCTTCTTTCCGTTCCAATGCTAAAAATGTTGAATTTTTTACCTTTAGGCGATTCCACGTCGAGTTTAAGCAGAGGATAAACGTATATGGGGTATTGTGGTTTCTCTCCGCCTTTAGCCGCCTTTTTCTCCAACTCTCTAAAGGTGTCCCTAGCCTTTTTCATTTTATCATTGACCTCTTTGTTGAAGAATCCCAATTGTGGCGTGAGCTCCCTTTCTGATAGATTTTCATAGTTCTTAATGACTATCCCCTCAATGTTGGCAAATTCTTTATCTATCACCTTTCCCAAGTACTTTTCAAATTCAGGTCTGAAGAACAGTTTAGGAATAACCGCTGGCTTAAATGGCACAGGACCAATAGTGTACTCAAATAGTGTTCCGGTAGCTTTGCACTTCTTGCAGGGGGTTTTGGTTCCTCCACGACACTTGTCGCAGTCGATTTTCCCAGTGCCAGCGCAATTGTCACAGTATATCGTCCCAACTCCCCCGCATAAATCGCAGTTATAAGGCATTTCTATATCCATCTTCTTACCCTCTGCTGTTATAACTTTTAACTTTAGATGAAGTTTCTTTTCTCCTTTACAAGCGTTGCAGATGAGGCTTCCCGTTCCTTTACACTTCTTGCATTCCAATGTCCCTGAACCTTTACACTTGTCACAGGCGATGAATCCCTTACCATCACACTCACTGCAACTAATCTCCTTGATGGAGGAGTATAAGGGAACGAGATTCTTGTCCTTCCACTCTGTCAAGTCTACTTGCTTGTTTCCAAAGTCATAAAAAGTCACTTTTCTCAGCTCATCAATGTCCACTAATTTTTTTTCAGCTTCCTTACCAATGGAGGGTTCTATTTTAGAGTAGAAGAAAAACACCGCATGTTTCTCCACGTTTTTAACAGACTCCGAGGCAGAAACATTTGATCTTTCAAACTTGACATGCTTGACTGAAAATGCCTTCTCAAGTTTACTCAAGTCCGCGTGTTCTAGCCATCTTTTAAAAACATCATCTGCGGTAGGGCTTTTTATCGACAAAAAGGTACACCTCTCAAATATTATGTGTAGTTACCTATTAACCATCTTTAGCTTTAAAACTTTGTCAAAAACATTACAAAAGAAAAAAGACAATAACAATATGTATTATAAAAAATAAATGTAATGAACTTATAACAAATATACAAAAATAATATTAAAATGATTAAGCATTGTAAGCGAATAAGCGCCAAAAATTATCTCCCGAAAAAGTCGACACCTACTGCAACAAAAAGTCGAGGACTTTTCTATTCGACATTCTTGTAAGGTCAAGAATTAGTCATTAACTGGAAAACTAGAGAATCATCAAATTTTGACGTCTTCCCCAAAAAGTTGGAGACTTGTCTTGCCAACGATTCTGTAAACCATTGGCTTAATTGTTGAACTATCTTTTAAAACAGCCGTTTCTAAAAAGATGTATGTTTCAAAAATAAATCGAGGTAATTGGGAAAAAGGAGCTCCTATACAATATTCATCTTATTTAGTACAATGCGAGATCTAGAACTCTGCTACATTTACACTTTCGTTCCTTCGGGACTCGCTCTATAGCAGTATATAGTAATTTTCTTACATTAGCTATGTTTTCTCTCATACTCTTCGCTACCGCTGCTGCGTTGACAGGCACTATGCCATAAACGTCTACATCGGTGGGCATCGAAATGTTAACCATACAAATTTCCGCCTCTTTTGCCAGAGCACATTCTGGGTAACAGGTCATCCCCACTACTGAGAATCCCTGGCTCTTGTAGAAGAGGCTTTCCGCTCTGGTGCTGAACCTTGGGCCATTTATGCAAACATAGGTGCCCTCCTCATGTATCTTAAGACCTAATTCGTGGGCAGTATCAATGACTATTTTCCTTAGCTCGGGGCAGAAGGGGTCTGCAAACTCTACATGACCCACAACACCTCCCTCAAAGAAGGTGTCCTTCCTCTGTCCAAAAGTTCTGTCGAAAATCTGTGTGGCAATCACGAACTCTCCCGGCTTAATTGTTTCTGGTTGCAAGCTTCCACAGGCAGCAGGGGAAAAGATTCTTGTAACTCCAAGGCTTTTGAATGCCCAGATGTTGGCCCTATAGTTAATCTGGTGGGGGGGTATTGAGTGGTGCCTCCCATGTCTTGCTAGGAAAGCCACTTTACGCCCTTTCACTAATCCAATTATAACGTTATCTGATGGAGCTCCGTAGGGCGTGTACACCTTAATTTCTTTGGTTTTCTCAAATATTGCGGGGTCATAGTTTCCTGTTCCCCCAAGGATACCTATTTCTACCGGTAAGAACTCCTCAACTTCTTCTTTGGAAACGCCTATTGGTACAAACACGGCTTCTTTCCTTGTCATCTGGATATCCTCCTACTATTATTGCTTGTTTTTAGGCAACGTTCTTTTTTGTTTTAATTCTTTGGGATTTACACATTTATAACATTAATTATTTTAGCACTCAAACAAGACTTCTCCGAATTGTAAGATTAGTTTTACAATCCTTTTTATATTAAAAATGGTTTACTTAACTCCTGTGAAAATTTGGCTGTAGCTTAATTACTCTGCCTCCCTTTGGTTTTATTTTTTCTTCTGCAAATTCTAGCTTCATTTAATTCCCTGTGTTTCAAAAGTTTTATCTTAACCTTCATATTCTCAAAATAATTGCCACATTTCCATTATGGAAAAAGCTATCTTTTGCTTGCCCTTATTAACTCACTATTCCTTTTTCTTCACAGAGGTACCGCCTACGATTTCCATTTTCCAGCTACTGCCTTAGAGAGTATATGTAGCAAGTTGAAACTTGCTATATTTCCTAAAAATAACAGAAAAAATATCAGGAGGCATCTTCTGAGTAATTTTACTCTCGCTTTTTTTATCCTACTAATTTTAATTTGAACCAATTCTGGTTAGTGATTATTAATTTTGAAGCTGCTTTTTAAGATTGTAGGGTGGCTCAATAATGTGTTTTTCGGTGACTATTTTGGAAATATATTTTGCGGGTGTTATGTCGAATACGGGGTTTTTTACCCGGTCTGTTAAGTAGAGTCTTAATGTTTGTAATTCCTTTGTTTCCTCATTATATCCCTTTATATGGGTTATTTCCTTGGTATCTCTCTCTTCTATCTTAATGTTTTCAGCCTTTGGAAAAAGGTCTATTGAGGTTGTTGGTGCTGCCACTACGAAGGGAATATTGTTTTCATGTGCCAGTACTGCCAGTATGCGTGTGCCGATTTTGTTTATAACGTCGCCGTTTGGCAGTATTCTGTCAGCGCCAACTAACACGATTTGGACTTCTCCCCTGTCCATGTAGTACCCTGCGGCAGCGTCCGCTATAATGTAGTGCTCAATGTCTTCCTGTGTTAACTCCCAATCAGTTAGGCGTCCCTGCAGCCAGGGCCTGGTTTCAGTTGCCAGTACAATGAATTTCTTACCCTGATAGTGAGCGAACTTTATTATGCTTATGGCTGTACCATAATCAACCGTGCCTAAGGCACCAGTATTACAGTGCGTTAGTACCCCGTCCCCACTCTTAATCAAGTCTCTACCCAAGAGCCCAATCTTCTTGCACGCTTCAGCGTTTTCTTCCGCTATCAGCTGGGATTCACTAAGTGCAATCTGCAAACATTGTTGGGGGCTCTCTGCCTTTTTTATTTTCGTCATCATCCTTTTCACCATATTATGTAGGTCTACAGCTGTTGGGCGGGTGTTGAGAAACTCTTGAGCAACCTCTTCCATTTTCCTCCAGAATTCTTCTGGCTTTAAATTAATGAATTCTAGGGCCGCTTGTACTAATCCATATGATGCTGCTACACCGATTGCTGGGGCTCCCCTGATTTGCATTTTTCTTATTGCTTCGGCAGTTTCCCTGTAACTTTTCGTTTTTTGTATTCTAAACTCGAAAGGTAATCTAGTTTGGTCAATCATGTTAACAATGCCGTTTTCCATCCAGACATTGCGGTACTCCATAACTTTTCCATTTATCTTGACCTTCATGTTAACACCCTAAAACTAAGTGCTGCTTCTACACTATTTGTCCCTTAATAATTCTTCTTTACCATTTTTCTCAGGATCTTGCCGGGATATTTCCCCATAAATTTTCCATGTTCAAATACCACAGCTCCATTAATTATAACATACTCTATTCCCTCAGACCACCTGTTCGGCTCCTCTATAGTGGCACAGTCTCTCACTCTTCCCGGATCAAAGATAACACAATCCGCATAGTTTCCCTCCCTCAAGACACCTCTATCTTTTAGTCCAAATCTCTGAGCTGGTAACGATGTCATCTTTCGTATAGCTTCCTCGAGACACATAAGCTTTTTCTCCCGAACATAGTACCCTAAAACTCTTGTGAACGTGCCGTAGTATCGGGGGTGAATCATTTCTTTTGGTGAAGTAACAACAGCCCCGTCGGAGCCTACCATAGTTAGCGGGTGCTTTGCTATTATATCAACATCCTCCTCACTCATCCAGAGTAGAAGAATTCCCAGCGATAAGCCTTCTGACTGCACTAGTTCACAAATGGTATCAACTATATCCTTCTCCTGTTTTCCTGCAATTTCCAATACTGATTTACCTCTGTACTTTGGGTTACTGGGATTAGATAGAACAACGTTGCGCCAATCCTCCACACCAGAGATTCCCATAACATCACCAGCAAGCCTAAAATACTCTCTCAACTGTTCACGAATAGTTGGATTCTTCAATTTTTCAGGTATAGCTTCCAAACCATCTCTGAAAATCCAAGTCGGAAAAAGGGAATGCAAAAATGTTAAAGCGAAAGTGTAAGGATAAAAATCAGCAGTCACATCAACACCTTCGCTGCGGGCGCACTCAATCAGCTCCAATCTTTCTTGAGCCTTCCCCCAGTTTCTTTTCCCTTCTGATTTAAAGTGAGAAATCTCTAAGGGCACTTGCGCCCTTCTTGCTATTTCTATGGCTTCCTTTATGGCTTGTACTCCTGTATCACCCTCCCCTCTTATATGAATAGTGAATATTCTTCCATACTTGGAAACTACTTTACAGAGCTCTACTAACTCCCCGGTTTTTGTGAAAATACCGGGTACATAGATTAAACCTGCTGACAGGCCAAACGCCCCCTCCCTCATACTCTGTTCTGTCAATTCCCTCATCTCTTCAAGTTCCTCTTCGGATGGGTCTCTCTCCTCTACGCCCATTACAGCAATTCGGATAGTGTTATGCCCCACAAGTGGAACAACATTAATGGCTGTACCCACAAATTTCAAAAAGTCAAGATATTCCCCAAAACTGGTCCACATCTCTGTGGGATCCCCTTTAAAATCTGGCGCTACAAGTGTAAGCAGGTCTTTTACAGTTCTCTTATTTAAGGGGGCTGCAGATAAGCCACAGTTTCCAATAACATTTGTGGTCACACCCTGAGTAATATAATTCAGTGCACTCCTATCCCTTAATAAAGTCGCATCTGAGTGCGTATGCACATCAATAAAGCCAGGAGTAACAATAAGCCCATCAGCATCGATGACTCTCTCCCCTCCGGTAGATACGCCTTTGTCGATCTCCACTATTTTTTCTCCTGTAATGCCAACTTCTCCTTTAAACCAGGGGTTTCCAGTTCCATCAATAATTCTTGCGTTCTTGATAACAATATCCAACTTACAACCTCTCCAACAACAATAACTGTTTCAGCAATTAAAGCGTGCGATGTTTTTCTTGGAAATTTGTGCTTGAATATGCAGGGTGTTTCCTTATTTTTCGAAGGAACCTTTTTACGAAGACAATTAAAGTAGTAAGTTTTTTTAACTATAAATTTTGTCAATTTAATTGAAAGAACTTCATAAATCACTAAGAGGGGTTAAACTTCAATGAGTTATTATAGGGAAGACGAGCTCCAGAGGTATTACAGCCAAATACTTGGCACCAAGGTAAAGATTGTGAGTGTTAGTGGTTTAGGCGGCGAAGAAAAGGCTAAGTTAAAAAAGGCAGGATATGGCATTCACCGTGTGATAGAAGTAGAGTATAATGGCACAAGAAAAAAGTACTTGATTGAAACCGTGGCGCCTTCCCAGTTCGGACACGAATATATGCCCGACAGGGCACATGTGGTTCTCACAGCGCACACCACTTATAATCGTTTGCCTCTCCATGTCCGCTCCCTTGACTGTGGGGCTTTTATGAGCGATGGCCGTATTGTTTCGGTTGGTGACGCTGAAGAGTTTTTCATGAATGTGGAGTTCGTTGAGGGAACCCTTTACAAGGTTGATTTAGAAAAAATTTCTGAAAGAGGCAGCTTAACAAACTTGGATGAGAAGCGTGCAGAGAAGTTATCCGATTACCTAGTGGAAATTCATTCTGTAAAGAGAAATGAACCACACCTCTACGTTAAAAGGATTAGAGAATTGATAGGTCATGGTGAATGCATTTTCGGATTAACCGATTCTTACCCTCCAGATTTTGAGCTCGTCCACCAAGTGAAGCTTAGCGACATAGAGAAGAAATGCATAGATTGGCGGTGGAAGCTTAAGAACTACACTCACAGATTGTGTCAGGAGCACGGAGATTATCATCCTTGGAACATCTTTTTCAGGGAAGGAACAGATTTAACAGTATTTGACAGAAGCCGAGGAGAATGGGGAGAAGCAGCAGACGATGTTACCGCTCTAACCATAAACTACATCTTCTTCAGCTTACTAAAATATGGAAAACTTGAAGGGCCGTTTGAAAAGCTCTACCATCTGTTCTTCAACAACTACTTAGAAAAAACAGAAGACGAAGAAATTCTCAAAGTACTCCAACCTTTTTACGCCTGGAGGTGTCTCGTAATAGCAAATCCCATCTGGTATCCTGATTTAAGTAAAGATACACGCCTTAAACTATTCAACTTCATAAATAACGTTTTAAACACCGAAATATTCGATCCCAAGGAAGTAAACTCGTACCTTAAAACCTAAACCCCACTTCACCCCCTAGTTCATTTCTCCTATTCAATTTCAGCAAGCCGAAGAAACTTTCCATTTTCAGAATATTTGTTTGGGGTATCCCGAAACTATACAAAAGAAGTATACAGTAATTACTGACAATCCCCTTGAAACTTTTTTCCCGTCAACGATTTTATAGTTTCCGGTGTCCCCTTCCCCTCCAAACACGAGAAGTTTTTCGTGTATGTAAAAACCAAAACACGAAAATATTCGTGGAGGATGATGGAAAGTAAATAATTATGTCCTTATCTTGTCGGAATTGTTTTGCATGATTAACCCTTAAAAAATTCAAGGGTTTCCATAACTTTTTTCAATGAATGTGTGAAAATATTTTTATTCTAAACGTCATAACATTTAATTAATTTGCGTAGCGAATTTATTGTTTTCAAGGAATGCGAAGTGAAGGCCTGACCACATTGCCGAAAAAGGAGAAGGTTGCTATTTCGGGATCTGCGGCGTTTGATGTGATAGCGTTTACTGAAGAAACTCTTGATGAAATTTTTAGAAACGCCATTGAAAAAAGGGGCGGGGACACCCGAATCAGCTTTTCCTTCTTAGTAAATAAGAAGGTATCATTTGGCGGAACCGCTCTAAACATAGCATACAGTATGAAACTAACCAACGGTAATCCTCTCCCAATATCTTGCGTTGGAAAAGACTTCGTTAGTCGGGATTACAAAAAACACTTGGAAAAATGTGGAATAGATTTAAGTGGATTAGTGGTGTGTGAAGATGAAGACACCGCTGAAGCCTACATTGTGACAAGCAAAATAGGAGACCAAATGTCCATTTTTCACACAGGAGCCCTCCAAGACACTTGCAACATAAAAATAAAAGAAATGGTGAAAAACAAAAACGTTGAACTTGGCATAGTCTCACCCAACCCTATAGAAACAATGTGCCGCCACGCCAAAGAATTCAAAGAACTAGGCGTCCCATTCATTGCAGACCCAGGTCAAATGATTTACAATTTCCAGCCAGAAAACCTGTACAAATTGATTAGTGGGGCATCAATACTCATAGTTAACGACTACGAAGCAGGACTGGTTGAAAATAAACTACAAAAAAGGTTAAATGATATTATAGACGTCACAATCATTACCCGTGGTGAACGTGGCTGCTCAATTCACTTAAAAAATGAACAAATCAACATACCCGCAGTAAAAATTTCCAAACTAGTCGACCCCACAGGCGCCGGCGACGCCTTCAGAGGCGGGCTACTCTCTGGACTTTCAAAAATTAACCCAAGGCTAGAAGATTTATCTCTAGACGAACTAAAAATCGCATGCCAAATGGGAGCCGTATGTGGAGGATACGCTGTAGAACATGAGGGAACTCAAAACCACAAATTCACAATTGAAGAATTCAAGGCAAGATACCAGAAAAATTATGGAAAACTAGACGAACAAATTCTAGAATAAACCTAAAATACAATAAAAACACTCCCTACCTCCGTTACACTCCAAAAAAGCAGTCGTAGGTGTCCTCCCAGAAATTAATAATTTTTAACAAGCGGGTGTGAGTTAAATATTCTGAGAGTATCTCTGAAGAATAACCTTTAGAATTTTTTCAGCGTTTTCCTGGGCTGTAAACTTCACCGAGTCCAGTACAATGTCCGGGTTCTCAGGCACCTCGTAGGGCACACCTATGCCGGGAACAGTGGCACTCTCTCCTGCCAACCCCCTTTTGTATATGTCTCGTGGAGCTCCATAAGTTTCTTTCCTCTCTGCCTCCCTCCTCATACAAACCTCTAAGGGGCAATCCACATAGGCTATTATAAGGTTTTCAATTTCCCTCCTTCCAACCTCTCGGTAAGCCTTAAGATTTGCCGTCGCGTCCATTATCACATTCACACCATTTTGATTGAGAATTTTCGCAATGAAAACTAGGGTTGCATAAACTATTCTGCGTTCCTTCTCACTATAGGTCGGCTCAGGCGTAACCACCTTCCTGAGGGCATCGGTACTCAATATTTGGGCATGAATACCTTTCTCTTTCAAAAGGGATTCAAGCGCCCGAGCTATGGTGGATTTGCCCGAACCCGGACGCCCACAAATCCACACCGTCCAAGCCAATAGGTAAACCTCCCAGTCAAAACATTTATCCCAATTTCTCTAGGTTACTCCATAATTGGTGATGCAAATTTATTCGGCTTCATCTCCCTAATAATGCTCCAAATCGTGAAAGAAGCCCTATAAACACCCCTTTTTGAGGCGAAACCGAACAATTCTACATCACCCTCCATAATTCTTCAAAAGCTTTATTAACCGAAAAATTATTTTCCCATCGTTGAGTTATCATGGGAAACAGTCACCATTAAACCACAAAAATTTTATCCAAACCATTAACAAACTTTGAGGGAACAATAATGAGTAAAGTAATAATAGGAGGATCTTCCTCATATGTTTTAGCGGTAAAAATAGCCAGAGAACTTAACGCTCCCCTCCTCACAACAGAAATCAAAAAGTTTCCAGACGGAGAAAAATACATCCGCATAGAAGGAGACCTAAACGGCGTCGACGCCGTAGTAGTACAATCAATGTATCTAAATCCCGACGAATACCTAATGGAATACTTCCTAATGGTTGAAGCACTCAAAGATTCAGGAGCAAAAAAGGTGACAGGCATAATCCCATACTTCGCCTATGCACGACAAGACAAAAGATTCAACCCCGGAGAAGCATTAAGCCTCAAAACCGTCTCAAAACTTATAGAAACAGTGGGAACAGACCAAATATTCACAGTCGACATGCACCTCCACAGAGTAGACGACATGAGAAAAATATTCAAAATCCCCGCAAAAAACCTCACAGCAATTCCAGACATAGCAAGCTACATAGGAGCAAACCTATCACTACAAAAACCACTAATCATAGGACCAGACGAAGAAGCCGAACAATGGGCCAAACTAGCCGCAGAACAACTAGGAACAGAATACGATGTACTCGAAAAAAAGAGACTCAGCTCCACAGAAGTTGAAATAACAACCAGAGAAATAGAAGTGAAAAACAGAGACATAGTAATAATAGACGACATCATCTCCACAGGAGGAACCATAGCAAAAACCATCGAAACCCTCAAAAAGAAAGGCGCAAAAAAAATAGTCGCCGCATGCACCCACCCCGTCCTTGTAGACAACGCCCTCAAAAAAATATACACCGCCGGAGCCTACACCGTCATTGGAACAACCACTATCCCCTCGCCAATATCCGTCGTAGAAATAGCGGGAACCCTAGCCAAAGCTCTAACCTAAAACACATCTCCCAACCAACCCTTAAAAAATATACAAGTTAAATCCGCATCCGCAAATACGAAAAATTTATCTGACAATAAACATCTAGAAATCATAACTGAAAAGGATACCCTGAAGGTCCCGCAGTAACTCAGACTGGCTAGAGTGCCCGGCTGTAGAGCTGCACTCGTTAAGTGTGGCTTACCCCAGTAGGCACTCAGACACCGGGATAACTGGGTGCGCATAGTACTCAGCCCCAACGTCGCTGGTTCAAAGTTTATAGTGCACTATACACTATATTTGAAAGTCCGGCCTGCGGGACCAATCCACTTTTTCTTAACTTTGCCTTTTACTTTTCTATGCCTTTTATTTTCTCAGGAGTATTTTGGATTGTGTTTTCTGGCAATGCTTATAAATCTTTTATGTGTGTGTTTTAATAGTTTTGCAAATGTGAAGGTTTAGTGTTGTGTGATGGTTATGTTGTTTCCCTCGTTGCAGTTGCCGCTTGGCTATTCTGACCCATACATTCTTATCATGAATATTCTGATATTCCTTTTCTTTATCTTTATGATTTTTAGTGGTTTAATTTTGAAGGTTCAGAGTATGCAGTATTTGGCGCAGATTCGGGAGGTTATAACTCAGCTTGAGAAGTGGTCTGAGGAGGCTAAAAAGACTACTATTAGGATGATTAGGGAGTTGGGTAAGCCGGAGAAGGATCCTGCGCCCATAGTGGAGGACTATATGGAGTTTGTTTTAATTGAGCCTGTGGAGCGTGATCCTTCGGGTGTTTTTAAGAGGCTTGAACATTTGCTTGATGTGAGGAAGTCTAGGTTTGATGATCTTATTGCTAGGTTGGCGCCGGCTGCGGATCGTGATCAGAGGGCTAACATTGATATGACCTTTGAGGCTGCTATGGCTTTGCGTCAGATGTTTTTGGTTATTAGGCACTTCTACTACATGGGTAAGGAGACTAATAATTATGCTATGATTGTGAGTGTTCAGGTTGCGCTTTCATTTATTATGAAGTATGCTAAGGCTTATTATAACGCTTTGAAGGCCTTTAATGAGGGTCAGCCTATAGGGGACGGTGCTGGTGCTCTCGTTGCTTCTATTTTTAAAAACGAATTTTCGAAGGATGGGAATGCCGAGTCTAGTGAGATTGCTGAGGACATTTCCCTAACTCCCATAACTTTTGAGGATAGAAATGTGTTAATTGTGAGGGCTATCGGTCCGGGGGGTCGTGTTGGAAAGCCGGGTGATGCTATTGTTAATCTTATCAAGGAGGCTAATGGGAAAATTGCTAGAGTTATTATGATTGACGCTGGGTTGAAATTTGAAGGAGAGAAGACTGGTAAAGTAGTGGAGGGTGTTGGGGCTGCTATTGGCGGTCCGGGTGTTGACAAGTTTAAGATAGAGCAGGAGGTAACGAGTCATAAAGTTCCTGTGGATGCAGTTATAATTAAAATGTCTGTTGAAGAAGCTTTGACCCCTATGAAGAAGGAAATTTATGATGGTGCCTATAAAGCCGCTGAGCGGGTAAAAAACATGATTCTTGAACGCACCAAGCCCGGCGACACGGTTATTGTTGCTGGAATAGGTAATTGTATAGGTATAGGTTAAAATTGGGTGATCATTGTGTCGCAGAGTAGAAGAAGAATATTCAATTTGTTTTTATTCGTGTTCTCGGCGGGAGTCGCAGCCGTTGGAGTGTTCATACTATATCTCTACTTTAATCCTTCGTTGAGTGATCTTTTTTGGGATTTGTTTACTGGTGTTAGGAATCAGAGATTGTTATATGCGTTTTTCGCGTTTCTTATTGCAATTTATCCTTTGATACTGTTTTCCCGCTCCAAGCCAGCTGTAGAGTATAAGACTGTGACAGTTTTGAAATGTTATGGTTGTGATTATAGGGAGGTTAGAGATTTCCAAAGGGGTGACTACGTTTTCAAAAAAATTGGGACTTGCAACGCTTGTAATTCTGAGAGATACATAAGTGCCATATACTCTGTGCCCATGTCTAAGATAGAGGAGAAGGAGGAGTACTAAGCAGAGATTACTTCGCAGCCATTCCTTTTAACGATAAATGTGTGTTCCGCTTGGGATACCGCTCCCTTTCCCCTTTCCATTAAAACCGGGTAGGCTTGAATTGTTTGTGACAATATAAACTTTCTGATGAGTTCCTCTATTTTGTTTCTTGGAAACTTGTAGATTAGCCATCGAGCTGCGAAGGGCAATGTTTTAAATTCTCGAGCAATATAGGATAAAAATTGTGGTGATGCTTTGGGGCTGGGTAGGCGGTAAATGTAGGCGTACTTGGAGTCTTCCACTATTCCCTCCCCTATGGTGGCGAAGGGCTCCATGGCGTAAACTTCTCCCTCCTTTAGAACAAATCCTATCCTCGTCTTCACATTTGGGATGGCTTTTCCCGCATGTAGATTATACCTTTCTAGTAAGTGGCCGGTGAGGTTGGAAATGGGTTTAAAGCCAAATTCTTTTATGGTTTTTTCAATAATTTCTCCTATACTGCTAGATTTTGCTCCATGTTTTATTGTTTTCAAGGCGTTTTCGAGGGCTAGTTCTGATGCCTTGATTAGTTCCATCCCCACCTTACCCACACTGATTGTAACGGCTGTATCGGCAATGTAGCCTTCAACGTGAACTCCTATATCCACCTTAACTAGGGCCTTGGGGGGAATAGTTGTTTTATCATCGGGAGGCGAGGTATAATGGGCAGCCACATCGTCTAATGAAATGTTTAGTGGAAAAGCAGGCTTCCCACCCTCCTTTACTATTTTCCTCTCAAGTACCTCACAGACTTTTATTAGTGGTATCCCCTCCTTCACGATTTTTCCTGCTTCTTCTCTAACCTTAGCCGCTATACCGCCGGCCGTCCTATAAGACTCCAAAACATTAGCATCAAGCATTATTTATGTCCCCACCATACAATAGTTTTAACTCGTTAAGTTTTCTGTGAAGATGCATATATAATTGTTACCAGTATAATAGTGATTTTGGAGAAATTAATATGTCCTACCGTTTTAGGTTAGTTGGTGTTTCGGGAACTTTTGATAGACTTCACATTGGGCACAAAGCTCTGATACGTAAAGCCTTCGAGGTCAGTGAACGAGTAATGATTGGGCTGACCACAAGCAGAATGGCACAACACAAGACTCTGGCAAACAAGATAGAACCTTACGCGGTGAGAAAGAAAAAATTGGAGGAGTTTCTCAAAGAAGAAGGTTACTTGAATAGGGCTGAAATAATAAGCTTGGATGATCCCTACGGTCCAGCTATAATGGATGCGGGTTTAGAAGCTTTAGTTGCAACCGAAGAAACACTGCCCGGAGTTAAAAAAATTAACATGATACGTGAGGAAAAAGGGTTACCTCCTCTAGAAATCGTTCTAGCACCCCTTGTTCTAGCTCAAGATGGGCAACGCATTTCGAGTACGAGAATTCGAGAAGGAAAAATAAATGAACAGGGAAAACTATTGAAATAAATTTCTATTCTAACAAACACCCGAATATCATTGCGAAACAAATCTTATTAATATTACCCTTTTCGATTATGCCTCTTGCAGAACCGTTGACAAGAAGGCTCCCGACTAAGTTGCGGGAAATGTCAAAAATGCACTTCGTAACTTTTTTATAATTTTACTAAAAATAATTATGAGGGCTCTTAAGTAAGGGTAACCCAAATTTTTTTAAGAGTTTTAAACGTTTGGTTAACGCTGAGCCAGTAATTAGTTGCCAGCCTCTATTGTTTAGGCTCTGGAGGAAAAAGACATGGAGAAAGAACAAGTAAATTTACGGGAAATAGAGCTTAAAATTCTAAAAGCATTAAGCAATAGCAAAGCGGAAACCACAATCAGCGATTTAGGGAAAGAAACGGGGTTAGACCATGTTGCGGTGGTTAGAGCCTCAGCATGGCTGGGCGAAAAGGGTTTGGTTGAGCTGAGAGAAACACAAAAACTTTACGTGGAAATACTCAAAGAGGGCTCTAGATACGTGGAAGAAGGACTTCCGGAGAGGCGGCTCTTGAATATTATATTAAAGTTGGGGGGCAGCGCCACTTTATCCCAACTTTCTAAAGAAGCTAGTTTCTCCGAGGAGGAACTAAAAATAGCTCTCGGGTGGCTTCGAAGAAAAAATTGGGCTGAATTTAGGAAACAAGATAACGAAACTCTTATCTGTGTTAAGGAGCAGCCCCCTCTAGGGGATGACGAGAACTTATTAAACTTATTAAAGGACAGAGGTGTAGTAGAGGAATCCCAGCTACCAAACGAAATGAAAGAAATGCTTGACCTTTTACAAAAAAGAAATGTAATTAACGTACGCCAGGAAAAGGTTCGTTCTCTAATTATAACTGAGGAGGGAAGAAGACTCGTTCAATCAGGAGTTAGTGTTGTAGAGGAAGTCAGCATCCTTACTTCAGATCTCATAAAGTCAGGGAAATGGCGCAGTACCAAATTTAGGAAGTATGATGTTGAAGCTCCAGTAGTCACGATTCATCCGGGGAAAATTCACCCCGTAGCGGAATTGATTAACGAAATTAGGGAAATCTTTTTGAATTTAGGATTCACCGAAATAAGAGGACCGTTTGTGGAGTCTGCTTTTTGGAATTTTGACGCCTTGTTCCAACCTCAGGACCATCCGGCACGAGAAATGCATGATACCTTTTATCTAAAGTTTCCCAAAACCGCCAAGCTTCCGGATAAACAGACTGTTCAAAGGGTGTCAAAAACACACGAAGACGGATGGAAAACTGGTTCAACTGGATGGGGCTACAAATGGGATGCCCGTATTGCTCGCCAAACTATTCTGAGAACACATACTACCGCAACAACGATTCGCTACCTGGCGGAGCACCCCGAACCCCCCGTAAAGGTTTTTTCCGTTGACAGAGTCTATAGGAATGAAAAACTGGACTACAAACATTTAGCAGAATTCTTTCAAATAGAGGGTATTATTGTAGACGAGAATGTGACACTTAGAGACCTGATGGGAACCTTAACTGAGTTTTATAAACGTTTAGGTTTCGAGAAGGTGCAGTTCTGGCCTAGCTATTTCCCATACACGGAGCCTTCGCTACAATCCACTGTTTACGTGGAAGAGTTTGGTTGGATAGAACTCTGCGGTATGGGCATCTTTCGCCCCGAAGTAACGATTCCCCTCGGCGTAAAAGTTCCTGTTCTAGCTTGGGGCGGGGGTTTTGAAAGGCTTGCTATGCTTCGCCTAGGTTTAGAGGACATAAGAGACCTCTATAAAAACGATTTAGGGTGGATTAGAAGAACTCCCATACTATTATAGAAATTATCGGAGGGAATTAAAATTCCAGTAATAACCCTGACTTGCAATAGGATGAGTGAATTGTTGGGAAGAAAAATCGATTCCGACGAACTTGAAAAAATGGTTCCCTGGCTGGGAGTGGACATAGAAGAGAAGGCAGAAAATTACCTTAAAGTCGAATATAATCCTAATCGTCCAGACTTTTCAAGCCAGGAAGGAATTGCTCGGGCTCTCCGAGGATTTATGGAAATAGAGACTGGGCTTCCAAAATACAAGGTTGCCGAAAGCGGCGTGGTAGTGAGAGTAGATCCCGCACTGGCAGAGATTAGACCATACATTGTCTGTGCAGTAGTTAGAAATGTTTCACTTAACGATGAAAACATAGTTGAACTTATAGGGATGCAAGAAGACCTACATTGGGCTATAGGTAGAGACAGGGTAAAATCGTCTATAGGGATTCATGATTTTGACAAGGTTAAACCCCCCTTCGAGTATCGAGCTGTAGATCCTGAGGGAATAAAATTTATTCCTCTTAACTGGGCAGTGGAGCTTACTCCCAAAGAAATTTTGATGAAACATCCAAAGGGTAGGGATTACGCCCACATAATGGAAGGAAAACCTAAATATCCCCTCATCACTGATGTTAACAACAACGTTTTATCCTTCCCCCCCATAATTAATGGCATTTTGACCCAGCTCACGGAGGAAACTAGAAATCTTTTCATAGATGTAACCGGGACCACAATGAAGGATGTTACTAGTACACTAAACATTCTCGTAACCTCTCTAGCTGAGGGGGGCGCTAAAATAGAGAGTGTGAAAGTGGAATACTCCGACAAAGTTATCACAACCCCTGACCTTACACCCAAAACTTGGTCGATACACCCGGATTATGTAAACCGCTTACTGGGACTAGAGCTCCCCGTACAGGAAATCATTAAATCCCTAGAAAAAGTTCGCATGGAAGCAGAATATAATGGTGACAAGATAAATGTGCGGGTTCCAGCATATCGCCACGATATTATGCACGAAGTAGACTTTGTAGAAGAGGTAGCCATAGGTTATGGTCTTTACAACCTGAAGCCAACTTTTCCCAAAACCTTGACTATTGCTGAAGCCCACCCCTACCAGAAATTATCAAACATTGTAAAAAGTGTGTTAGTAGGGCTGGGGCTTAATGAAGTTATCAGCTTCACATTGACAAACTTCAAAGAACACTATGATTACATGCGAACGAAAGGTAAACCAGTGGAGCTACTTAATCCTGTGAGTGTCGAATTCAACATGGTTAGAGATGCCCTACTTCCAGGGCTAATTAAGATTCTAAAAATTAATAAGCACGAAGCTCTTCCTCAAAAAATATTTGAAGTGGGAGATATCGTATTTTATGATCCTGAAGCTGAAACTAGTGCCCGACGCCAACTAAACGTCGCAGCAGCCATTACCGACACTAAGGTAGGGTTCACTGACATAAAGGCTATCGTAGAGGCTCTCCTAAGGGAGTTAGGATGTAAACAGTGGAAATTCCGCCCAATCTCCCACCCAAGTTTTATGGAAGGACGGGTGGCTTCAATTGAGACCGATCGAAAAATTATAGGGCATGTCGGTGAAATTCACCCAGAAGTGTTAAATAATTTCGATTTAGAGTATCCTGTGGGCGCTTTTGAATGCAGTCTCGAGTCATTCGTAGAAAAAATTAAAAAATTTGGAGGATGCTGAGAAATGAAACCTGCAATCTTGGTTATAGATATGCTAAATGATTTTATTCTGGAAGGAGCACCCCTAGAATGTTCTGCTGGAAGAAAAATAATAGCTCCCATAAAGAGACTCATAGAACACGCAAGGAACAAAAAAATCCCCGTAATATTCATAGCGGATAGCCATGACCCTGATGACCGAGAATTCAAAATATGGCCGCCACACGCTGTAGAAAAAACTAAGGGATCTGAGGTTATAGATGAGCTGAAGCCCCAGAAGGATGACATAGTAGTTAAGAAAAAAACATATGACGGCTTCTTTAGAACGAACCTAGAAAAAATTCTAAAAAGTAAGAAAATAGACACGCTTGTGTTAACGGGAGTGTGTACCGATATCTGCATTCTACACACGGGTAGCAGCGCCACCCTGCTCGGATATAAAGTAATAGTTCCAAGGGACTGTGTAGCGGCACTAACAGATGAAGATCACAATTTCGCTCTGAAGCATCTTCAAAACGTGCTCAAATCAGATGTAGATAGCCTAGATAACATATTAAAAAAGCTCTAATAGATACAAAAAAGAATGACACAAAACGGATAAAAATTCCTCATACTATTTAAAAATTTTGGAAAAATCTACACAAAAATTTTAAATAATTTAAAACAAATTTTATTTATAAAGAAGTTCGACCTATAAATTTCCCAAAATAAAATTGCCGTTTCATAAAGGGTATATTCGACAAAATTAGAACTTTTTTCAACATTTGTCGAAAGACTTATATTCTATCCCTTAAATGCTTTAAATCATTAAACTATTTTTCAAAGGAGTGTTCATAGTCTATGCGTAGCTCCATCGATGAAAGTAAAAAAAGTTTATGTCAGAGCATTGCCGGAGAAATAGCATTATCTGATGATCCAGGCAAAGTGATGCGGAAGTGGAGAGAAAGGTTTCAGATTCCTCAAAAGGACCTAGCGGACATTCTTGGACTCTCTCCCTCAGTGATTAGTGACTATGAGAGTGGTAGAAGGGTTTCTCCCCGAATAGACACCATTAAAAAATTTGTTGAGGCTTTAGTCTACCTAGACGACCTGAAGGGCGGCCAAGTAGTTAATGGTTTGACTAGAATTATAACCAAGGAAATTCCTTCAGACATCATTCTAGATATTAGAGAGTTTCCATATGCTATCAAATCTGAGGTTTTATGTGAATACCTAGAATGCGAAGTACTTGTAAACAAGGATCTGCTAAGCCAGCCGATATATGGATATACTGCTATTGACGTCATCAACGCTATAGTTAATCTTTCCTCCGAACAGCTTCTCAAACTCTATGGAGCTACGCCCCAGCGTGCTGCCATATTCACAAATGTGATTAGTGGAAGAGCTTCTATGGTGGCTATTAAAACTAGCCAGATAGGAACCACCCGCTCATTGAAACCGTCCCTACTTATAATTCATGGACCAAAGAAACTGGACCCCCTTGCTGTAAAAATAGCAGAAGTGGAACGCATCCCTGTCGCAATATCCATGATAGAGGGGGTCGATGCACTAATAAGAGCCTTAAGAAACTTCATGTCAAAAGAAGTCCCCCAGCTCACCACTTCTAAAGAAAAGCTCTAATTTCACAATACTTTATGTTTTTATCAAGAATTATGCTTCTCTGAGGTCTATTATATCCATGGTGTTAGGCCCTGTTCCTATAAGACTTACGGGAATTTTTATTGTTTCCTCAATTTTTCTTACGAAGGAGAGGGCCTCTCTGGACAGGTCTTCTATAGACCTAGCTCCAGCGCATTCTGGATAGATTACGTCAAGTTTCGTCAAGGCAGCCTGTGTGGCGCCATTGAGCATGACGGCTCTTTTTGCCAATTCAAAGTTAAAGGGCGCTGCTCTTCTTTTCCTTCCAGTCACTGTTGCAGTTTCAAACCACCCCCTCTTTTTAGCTTCCTCCTCAGACAATTCTTCAGTGAGAGGTCCTGCTCCAACTCTAGTAGTATACGACTTGAAAACAACGAAAACTTCGTCCACCTTGGTTGGCCCCACGCCCACATCTGCACAAGCTTGAGATGCGGTGGTGTCTTTACTGGTTACAAAAGGGTAAGTACCGTGGTATAGTGACAGGAACGTGCCTTGAGTTCCCTCCACTAAAACATGCTTACCCTCATCGATGGCTGTGTTAACCTCCAATGGGACATCTGTGATATACTGGGAAAGATTTGCAATGTCCTTTGCCAGTTTAGCCCGTCTCATTACCCTCTCCACGTTGCAAGGTCCACATCCGCTGCCAGTACTCCCAATCTTCTCTTTGAGAAACGAGGAGCCTCTATCTTCTTCTATGTGCTTTGCTTCGATTATTGCGCACTGTCCATCAATTTTTATTCTGTTCCCCACTCCTGTTTCCTCTATCTCCTTTTTTAGAATGTCAGGATTAACCAGTACGCCGGGCCCGATTAGTATTTTGGCCTTTTCTTGGACAAATCCGCTTGATATCTGCCTCAACTTGTAGGTTTTACCTTTGTATTCAACTGTGTGTCCCGCGTTTGTGCCAACACCTGCCCTTACACATATTGACGCATTATCCTTTATAGCTAGGTAGGAAATAATTTTCCCTTTTCCTTCATCTCCGAAGAAACCGCCCACCAAGACGTGACAGGTCAAAAAATTAGCCTCCAATACTCTTTTTAGAAATGACTATATTTGGTTCTCGAATTGAACAGCATGAACATTTCTCATCCATAACTTTTTAAATTATAATCCTCATTTCTGAGGCTTTAATATACATTTAAGTATTTTCCCACATTCTAATAGTGATGTAGAACAGTTCATCCGCGCTTCAAAAATTGGCTTCTAGTAAACTATAGAGCCTGTTTGAGGGGAAAAGGAGCCAAATAAGTCTGCATTTCCCTCATTACAATCACAAATATTTTTGGGATTTTGTGTAAAAATTATATTTACTTGTTGTGTCTGTTTTATTAAGAACTTAAAGAGTTGGAGGGTTTAAAAAATGTGGAAGCTAATTCGCCCAGATGCTTACCGTGTTTGGGATGACGGTACAGTTCGTGAGAGGCTTTGGAGGTACTATGAGGTATTCAATGATAGGCTTTATGCTAAGTTTATGATAGCTTTAAAAGTAGGTGTAGATGTTGAGCTAGATGCGGAGCTGGGCAAGCTTTGGGATGAGCATGATAGAATAAGTGGTGTTTTTAGGAGTGTCTTGAGGCGGATTGATGCAGGTGAACTGGATCTGGGAAACATTGATTCGCCGAAGATTTCTTATTTAGATGCTAAGGTGGAACTAGCAAGAAGGATTCTATCGCAGTGTCATTTCTGTGAAAGACGGTGTGGGGCTAATAGACTGGAGGGTGAAAAAGGATTTTGTAAACTTGGCAGAGAGTCTTATGTATCCTCAGCATTCATACATACTGGAGAAGAGGCCCCTTTAGTTCCTTCAGGCACAAACGCTTAAGAGTTAAGGCTCTTACGGTGCATTCTTCTTCTCCAGTTGCACTTTTAAATGCGTGTTTTGTCAGAACTATGACATTTCCACAAATCCAAAAAACGGTATAGAAACTTCGGGTGAGAGCCTTGCACGAATCTCAAGAGATCTAAAGAGGGAAGGTGCAAGAAACATAAATTATGTGGGTGGAGAACCAACTCCAAACACCTACAACATTTTAAAGGGCGTAAGGGAAACTAAAACAAACATTGTACAACTATGGAATTCTAATATGTACTGTTCCAAAGAATGTATGAAGCTTTTATTAGACGTTATGGATTTCTGGCTCCCCGACTTTAAATATGGGAATGATCAATGCGCAGAAAGGTTGAGTAAAGTTTCTAATTACTGGGAAATTGTTTCAAGAAATCATAAAATGGCCTATGATGAAACTGTGGAACCAGGAACATCTGGCATGATAATAAGGCACCTAGTTTTACCGGGACACATTGAGTGTTGCACCAAACCGGTTCTTGAATGGGTGGCTAAAAATTGCCCCAAGGCTTTAGTTAACATAATGGAACAGTATCACCCAACACACGAGGTGCCAAGAAGGAAGGAATATGCAGACATATGTAGAAGGGTTACTAGCCACGAAATGGAGGAAGCATACAAAACAGCGGATGAACTAGGAATTATCTGGCGTCCAGTATCCTAAAACATTTTAGATGGGAGCTATCCCCCTCCTCCAATCATGTTTATCTTCGTTCCGCAGTTTGGGCACGTGTTGCCTTTGGCAAGTTTGTACTCTTCTATTGAGTATCCCCATCGTCCCACTATTAATTGGTTACAATTGTAGCAATACGTGTTCTCTCCCTGCCCCGGTATATTCCCGCAATAGACGTAGTGCAGCCCTGCTTTTTGCCCGATTTCTCTGGCTTTAATGACTGTTTGAACTGGGGTGGGATTAAGATTTGTCATTTTGTAATGGGGATAAAACCTTGAGAAATGGATGGGTATATCCAGTCCCAAATTACCCTTAACCCATTCTACAAATCTCTTTATTTCCTCTGCACTATCATTTTTCTGGGGGATTATCAGATACGTAATTTCTACATGAATGCCCTTCTCCTTCATGAGGAGCACGGCGTCTAAGACTGGTTGAAGCCGCGCCCCACATACTTCTTTGTAAAATTCTTCGCTCATTGCTTTCACATCAATGTTTGCTGCATCTATTAAAGGGGCTATTTTTTCTATGGCCTCAGGTGTAGCATATCCATTTGTAACCAGAATATTTTTTATGTTGTTTTCCTTTGCAATCTTTGCAGTATCATAGACGAATTCGTAGAAAACGAAGGGCTCATTATAGGTATATGCAATGGAACGGCTACCACTTCTCTTAGCTGCTGAAACAATCTCTTCTGGTGGGAACTCCCTAGTTAAGCCAGATTCGGGCTCTGCTTGAGAGATGCTCCAGTTTTGGCAGTGGAGACAATGAAAAGTACAACCCACTGTTGATATAGAAAAGGCAGTGCTACCCGGATAAAAGTGGAACAGAGGTTTTTTCTCAATGGGATCATTAGCCATCGCAGATATTGAAGAATAAACAAGGGAGTAGAGAACCCCCTCTCTGTTTTCTCTTGTTTTACATTTTCCTCTCTTTCCGGGTTTAATTAAACAGCGATGAGGACAGATCCCGCATTTTACCATGTCATTTTCAAGCTTCTCGTAAATCATTGTTTCCTTTAGCAAAAGCTTCACCAAAATTAAAGAGTTTTCTAGATACATATGTACCCTTCCAACTTTTAAAACATTGTAGTCAGATGCTGCAACCCAAAATAATGTTCTGTGGATGTTTTTGCGAGCTTATTTGACCTAAAATATTTTTAATATATCAGGAATAAAGATGAACAGCCTTTAAATATCTGTAAGTTATCTCGTGTTAAGAGCAGATTTTTAGAAAATTTGGTAGATTAATGTTTTAGAGAAGAGTTGATGAATTTGTCGGAAAAAGTAGTAGTACCTGGTCCCAGTTCACAACTCTTGGGTCTGCGTATCTCTAGATGTTTAAAATGTGAAGTTATTCCAGTTGAGTTCAAGACCTTCCCAGATGGGGAGAAATACATCAGAATTAAAGAGGCGCCAAAAAATCGTCACGCTATTGTGGTTCAGTCCACGATACCTCCAAACCCTGATCAAGGTATAGTTGAGCTCTGTTTCATAATTGAAACTCTAAAAGAATTGGGCGTAGCGAAGGTTTCAGCGGTTGTTCCCTATTTTGCTTACGCCCGACAAGACAAAAGATTTCTGCCCGGCGAAGCGGTGAGTGGAAAAATAGTTTGTAACATAATCCAGAATGCGGGTGCCGACGAAATAATAACAGTTGATATTCATAACAAAAGACTTTTTGAGAATCTCAGAATTCCTGTGAAGGACTTGAGCGCTGTTCCCCTTCTGGGTGAATATTTAAACAAGTATGAACTGATGAAGCCTGTTATTATCTCCCCAGATGAAGGAGCTACGAATAGGGCCAAAAAACTCGCGGAATTTTTAGGCGCCGAATATGTGGTTCTCAGCAAGTCTAGGGATAAGTACACGGGTGAAATCGAAACCAAGAGTAAAGAGATCGATGTCATCAATCACGATGTGGTTGTAGTGGATGACATTATCAGTACTGGCGGAACTATGGTTAAAGCAGTTGAAATCGCTAAAAATCAAGGCGCCTCAAAAATTTACGCCGCATGCACTCACGCCATCCTAGTGGGGGACTCCCGGTTGAGGATTCTTAACGCAGGAGTAACTGAAATAATTGCAACCGACACAGTCCCCAGCGATGTTAGTTTAGTGTCTGTAGCTCCTATTATCGCTGAGGCGTTGAAAGAGTGATTAAAAACCATTTTTACCTTCTATCTGGAGAAACCACAACAATAGCCATTGCAGAGTGCTTAGCAATACTTGAAAGCCTGAACATGGATTATAAAGCAGAAAAATATGACCAAATACTACTCTTAAACGCGGAGGAAGAGAGCTGCCAAAGAATAGCTGAACGCGCCGCAATGGTTCACAGATGCTGCATTTCACTATTTAAATGTGAAGCGGATTTCAACCAGATAATGACTTCGCTTCGAGACACAGATTTTCAGAAACACATCTCAGCCAGAGAAACTTTTGCCGTTAGAGTGAAACGCATAAAAAATTATTCACCGGAGGTGAGTTCACTCCTTTTGGAAAAAGAAATCGGCGCCTTCATTCATAGAAGTGTGGGGGCAAGGGCCAATCTTGAAAACCCTGATAAATTGTTTTATGGCGTTTTAACGGACGGCGTATTCCTATTTGGGATAAGTGTCAGGGAATCTGAAAGGAAGGCCTTAGGTCTCAGAAAGGCAAAGTTCAGGCCTTTCTTTATTCCCAGCTCTATGAATCCCCATCTTGCCAGAGCCATGGTTAATCTCTCCCGGGCTAGACCCAAAGAATTCTTCTTGGATCCATTCTGTGGAGCGGGAGGTCTTCTAATTGAGGCGGGCCTTATGGGTTGTAAAACTATAGGTTCCGACGTAGACAAAAAAATGGTTCGAGGCGCGAAAAGGAACCTCCTACACTTCAACGTAGTCAACTGGAACATTATACTTTCAGACGCAAAGCATCTTCCCTTCAACCGTTTTGACAGCATAGCAACGGATCCTCCATACGGAGGATCGGCCTCCACTAAGGGCGCCCGCCCCGAGGAACTTATTGAGTTCTTCTTACAGGAATTGGATGAACTATCTAGTCCAAAGGGATATGTCTGTCTGGGCACTCCCTTAACAATCAATGTAAATGAATTTATTTCGGGGACAAGTTTTCGAATAGTAGAAAAACATTTGATACCGGTACACAAGAGTTTAACACGTCAAATTATAGTGCTGAGGAAGTGAAAGTTGCTGAAAATAGTACTGCTGGGAACCTCTGGCGGAATGCCTACTGCCGATAGGAACCTTCCGGCAATAGCCATAAAGATAGATAGAGAGATTATTTTGTTCGACTGTGCTGAGGGAACACAAAGACAGATGGAGAAGGCAAATTTAAGTGTAAACAGAATTAATAGAATTTTTATCACTCACCTTCACGGTGACCACATAATGGGCATTCCCGGAATATTGCAAACACTTTCTCTAATGAACCGTGAGAAACCCCTCTACATATTTGGTCCAAAGGGCATTGCCGACTTCGTCAAAGCCATAGAGACAACGGTAGAATTTACTCTCACATTCCACGTGTATATCGAAGAGGTTACTGAAGGGTTAGTATGTGAGACGAACCTCTATACCATTGAATGTACAAGGACGGAGCACAACAATTCTTTTGCCTTTGCCTTTATTGAAAAGGATAGGCCGGGTAAATTCCATCCTGAAAAGGCTAGAGCTTTAGGAATACCTATGGGACCTCTATGGAAAAAATTACAATACGGCGAAAACGTTACACTTCCAGATGGGAGAAGAATAGAGCCAAACCTAGTGGTGGATCCTCCAAGGCCTGGAAGAAGAATTGTTTATTCAGGAGATACTCCTCCCTGCGACTCTGTTAAAAGAATAAGTAGAGGCGCCACTATCCTAATACATGATAGCACATATGGAGAAGACTTGGAAGAAAAGGCAATGGAGACAAAGCACTCCACAACCACCCAAGCTGCAAAAGTGGCTAAAGAAGCGGGGGTGCAAAAATTGATTCTTACTCATATAAGTTCAAGGTACAAGAACTCCAACGAACTTTTGGAACAAGCTAAAAAAATTTTTAAAAACAGCATCCTAGGAGAGGATCTTATGGAGATAGTTCTGGAATAGTACTGAGAAAACCTAATGGTTAATAACTGATTTTAAAAAGCGCACACTATTATAAGCATCATCTAAGGTAGTATTCTCAACAACAATATATCCTCCAAAATTTAGTTTTTTAAGTGTGCCGACAACATATTTCCAATCAACGATTCCCTTTCCAACCTGTAGGTGAGCGTCATCATCCCCAATATTATCATGGGCATGCACATGTGTTACGTACTGTTCCACATGTTTAATGAAGGTTTTCACTCCGCCCGATTTTTGGGCGTGTCCAATGTCCAGACACAAACCAAATTCACAATCTTCAAGTTCTTGAAACAGCCTCTCTATATCTTGACTTTGGGAAACCAGAAAAGGATAAGGTGGCGCCATATTTTCAACTGCAATTTTAGGAGAGCCCAAAGCCTCTGAAAGCTTACACAGATGTCTTATTGCGTTTTTTAGGCTCTCCCAAGCTAATTCGGGGAAGTGAATCGTGAAGGGTGAAAGTACCCCTGGGTGTACTATAAATATTTCAGCCTCTAGGGTGTGGCTTCTTTCAAGTGACTTGTCCATGAAATCTAGCAGAACCGATTGGAGAGGCTCTGGTGAGGCTAAGTTGATTCCTGCGAAGGGAGCGTGAACTGTATAACTTATTTTGCATGTTGAAGCGGCATTCTTTAACATTTTTATTCTTTCCGGGTTTAAAAAGTGGAATCCTTCTTCAATGATTTCCCAACAGTCCAATTCTAAATTTTCTGGAGTATTCTCAATTGTTTTCACAATTTCGTTGAAGTGACTTTTTATGAAGGGCATAGTTGAGATGCCTAGTTTCATACCTGCCAATTTTATTTCTTCCCTTTTTTAACAGTCTGTTGGTGGGGGCCTCTCTAAGGGCTTGCCCTCAATAGTTTTTGGCGTAAGCCAGTCCACCAGCTTCTCAATGTTGGTGCTTTTTATTGTTACTTTTATGGAACCCATTGGGGATTCTGATTCTGGTTGGCAGAAGTGTATTTTTCCCATAAAGGCTGCTTGCTTATGTAGGTAGAATGTTACTGTGTTTCCCATTATGTTTCTTACCAAAATTTTTCTTGCCGATTCAACTATGAGTTGTTCCCTCAACTGTTGATGAAGTTTCACAAGTCCCTCCAGACCTTGAGCTTTGCCACGAAGAACCTTTAATCCTACCCCCTCTAATAAAGTGTAGGTTGTGTCCACGACAGACTTTAGAGCTTTTTCCACTTTGTCTCTACTCTCAGTGTGGTATACTGGGGCTTCGATTTCCATTTCTATCATTGTATTATCCCCTCTAGAATTGTTTGAACTTTTCTCATCAGCTCTGATTCGCTGCCCTCATTTACTATCATGTAATCTGCCATAGCGATTGCCGCCCCTATCCCATAATTTATTTCTCTGAGGTCTCTTTCCTGAAAAATTCTGATGTCCTTAGCGTCGTCCGACCGTCCCCTTCCACTTAAACGTCGGTAGCGGGTTTTGGGCGACGAATGGATAGCGACTAGTGTGAAGTCAGATGTGAGTGTCTTGAATAATTCTATCTCTTGGAGGCTTCTAATTCCCTCAACAAGAATAACGGGAGCCTTTTCCTTCTTAATTTTGGCGAGTATCCTTTGGGCCACAGCTTGGGGGCCTTCTTTTTCCCTCAAATCCTTTGACACATAGCCTACGTTTTGGGGCGTTTCCTCCAAGCCTCTTAATTTTACCTCTTCACGAACCACGTCTCCCATTGATATTACTGGTATACCCAAGTTTTTTGCTACATTTACCGCTAATGTCTTTCCGCTGCCCGGCATTCCTACAAGGCCGATGATTTTCAAGACTGGCACCTGTTAATCTGTAGAAAACTGTTTATAGAAATTTTTGGGTTTAACAATTTAAATTATTTCAAGTGAACATTTTGGGTTTTTCTTTTGGTGATTTGTCATTGAGTTGTTTAAGTACGGCGTCTATTATGTCTTGGGTTACACATTTTTCCTCTTGTAGTATAGCTTTGTGTAGCGCTGCTTTAAGGATTTTGTCTTTAAGGTCTCTTCCAGAGAAGCCTTCAGTGTTTCTAACTATCTTTTTAATGTCCACTTTTACCGGCAAGGGCATTTTTGATATGTAGAGTCTGAGAATTTGTTCCCGTTCTTCAGCGTTGGGAAGTTTGAACTCTATTTCCTCTTCGAATCTGCTTCTGATTCCCTTATCTAGCATGATAGGATTATTTGTGGCTCCTATGCATACAACGCCAAAATTCGCGGTTAATCCGTCCAGCTCCCCCAACAAAGCATTAACTACCTCTGATACGTCCCCTCTTATGTTTTGGAAGCTGCGATCTAACCCTATGGCGTCAATTTCGTCAAGGTATATAACGCTAGGCGCATTGTCCGACGCTATTTTGAAGACAGAGTGTATCCTTCTTGAAGCATCACCGACATTAACTCCTATCAAATCTGTGGATTTAATTAAATAGAAGGGCGCATTTGTTTCGTTGGCCAGTGCTTGAGCCAGCATTGTTTTCCCCGTTCCTGGAGGCCCATAGAACAGAATGTTTCTCGGCGCCCAGTCCCCAAAGGCTTTCGGATTTTCCAAATATTTTTTAATTATCAGACACTTGCTTTTAGCTTCGTTTTGCCCTATAACATCTGAGAAACGAATTGACGGTCTCTTCTCCTCACTGAAGGGTTTCCTCTTAAGAATGAAACGTGTGGAAAAACCTATCCTTCCCCGAGCTGGCTGAGCGTCGGAAACCTTAAAGGCGAAATCTGGGAAAACCAGTTGGTCAAATAGGTAATCCCCCTTCTTAACACAAATACCCGCCCACTGTTCCCTAGCGTATGCTTGGAACAGTTCAGTGTCGTCGGTCAATAAGGCTATAGGGGGCTCCTCTCCCACAAGCCGGAAAGGAAAACCTGATGGCTGTAGCTCCACCACAGATAGATATTGCATTCGTTCCTTCTTTTTTAAAGGCTCTTCACGGACGGAAGTAGAAATATGTCGAATCTTTTCACTTTTTTCCTTCAAAAATTTCTCACCCTACAGTTTCTAACGGGGTGTAAATTTTTAAGTTATTACCTCGTTGAACTCTACAATCTTTAAATTTAAGGGTTTCTTTGTAACATTCTCTTGTCTTACCCCTAAAATATACTCCACCCCTTTATCCTGAGCTAGGTCCACCAACCTCTGAGTAATAATTCCGTCAAAAATGATGGCTCTAACCGAGTCCACTTCTTTCAGACGCTCTGCTAACGAAGATACCTCCATTTCTTCCATTAATTCAAAATTTTTCCCCAAAAGTACAGCCTTATTTGAAGCCTTGATGTTGTGCAGGTAGCTCAGAATCTGTTCTGGAAGCTTAATTTTGGGAGGAATTTCCATCCTTTTGGGTTTTTTTTCTTCCAACTCTCTTTCCTTTTTTTCTTCTTTTTCCTGCTCTCTTCTTTTCTCCTTCTCCTTCTTTTTGGGTTCTTCTGCTTCTAATTGCTCTACAGGTAATCTGTTTCTCAGGGCCTTAACCACTTCCTTTTGGGTGAGTTCTTCAACCTCCCTTCCCTGAGGAGCTCGCGCCACATAATCTATATCTGCTACTTGTTGTAATTCCTTCAGAATCAAGTCCCCTCCCCTATCCCCATCTAGAAAGGCTGTGATCGTTTTTTTCTTGCTAAGATCGATTATAGTCTTTGGTATACTTGTTCCTTCCATCGCTATAACGTTCTTATAACCACATCTCAAAAGATTAAGAACATCCGCCCGCCCTTCAACTATTATTATATCGTCAGAGCTGTCTATGGCTGGTCCCGCTGGTAATTCTTCAGGACCGTACTTAGTGATTTCAGCTACTCGAACTGCATCCAAAACCTCGTCTGTGAGCTGTTGACTTTCAGGCGACACCTCTTCGGACCATTTTCTTATAATATCTGCTGCTCTCTGAACAATCTTTCTTCTTTTAACCTCTCGTACATCTTCAATTATCTCTAAGGTTGCATGAGCGGTACATGGCCCTACTCTGTCAACGGATTCCACAGCGGCTGCTAGCATTGCAGTTTCCACTTTGTCAAGGCTTGAGGGGATTATTACTGTTCCCGTTGATTTGCCTCCATGCGATTCTATTGTAACTTTTATTCTACCTATTCGCCCAGTTCTCTGTAGCTCCCGCAGGTCAAGTTCAGAACCCAGCAGTCCCTCGGTTTGTCCAAATATTGCTCCTACAACGTCTGGTTTTTCAACAACTCCGTCTACTTCTATTTTAGCTTTTATAATGTACTTTGTTGTGCTAAACTCGTTTCGATTAACCATGTAAGCGTCACCTCCATAATGAAATAAGATAATAAGGGTGTATAATGATTGAAGTTTTGGTAAGAGTGACTGTTTATTTAATTAAGCTTTAGCATGATAATATGCCATTTTTAACATTAACGTATTTTCGGATATAATTATGTCTTTCTCCCACTTATTCTTAAAAGAATTTTTCAACTTCGAATTCCATGTTTTCATTGTTTTTGTTTTGAAGAGTGAAATATGAGGATGCTAATCCTTCTATGTCGCAGGTGACTTTTGAGGTTAAATTTTTAAATCTTCTCCTGAAACTCAGCGTCAACTCCGCCTTGTGGTAATCTAAATACTCCAAGAGGCGCAGCGCCATATTTTGTCCTTTGCGGTCAAAGTCGGTTAGAATCAGAAAGTTCTCATAATTGGCAAGTTCCTCAGCGATTTCTATGAGTTTTCTTCCAGATAACTTGAGAATTATTCCTTGAACTCCCAGTTCTCTTAGGCTTCTCTCGTCTTTATAGCCCTCCACAACAATGGGGGTACCGTTTTCAGAAATCGTTCTGAGCTTTGATATCAACCGTTCCAATTCTTCATATAAATTATTACAAGACATAATCAGCCATCCAAACTAGCAAAGAGAAACAAACGACATTCTCTTGAACACAATGTTAAACCCGAACAAAATAAAGTTTTCTTATGATCCTGCGTGGAAGTATCCCTACTATAAATTTTCCAACTAAATTTTTTCCTTTTCGCTTCCAGAAAATATGGTTTTTTCCACCTTTTTTTGGGGAAAGAAGCCTTAAATAACCCCGGTTAAGAAGAGGTTTAGGAAAAAATTAATGAGAAAGTCATAGGTTTATTACCGGGTCACTGTAGCCTTTTTTAATGTTTCTAAAAGGTTACGGGCTTCACTATTCTTTTCAAAATGTTGTCTAACATTTTTCAGCAGTGCAATGAGTGCCTCTGCAGTAGCCCGTTTCAAGTCCAGAGGATGGAGATTACCGGCGCTGTAGGCAGATTTCAATTCATCAAAGCTCTCAAAATCTACATCCCCTCCAAATTTTTCCTCACGTTCCACATGAAGAATGAAACCTTCTCTGGAAAAAAGAAGAAGCCTATTTATTTCAATTATTGGATTGAATTCTACCTGTTTAGGTGGGCAAAAGGCAGCAGAGATTTTACTCCTGATTTCCTCTGGCTTATCATGTATAAAAATTGCTGTTTGAGGTTTGGATTTCGACATCTTGGCCTCCATTAAAACATCCTCATTCACACCTTCAACCTCCATCCTCGATAATCCCTCCAAGCCTATGAGGAGAGGAGTGTGAATCGCTACCGGCTTCCAATCCAAGCCGAACTTAGGAGCCAACTCCCTCGCCAATATGTGAGCTCTTCTCTGGTCAGTCCCACCCAGACACAGCTTAAAACCAGCATATAAGATGTCAGCCACTTGTATGCAAGGATAAAGCGTTTTTGAATAATCCGATTCAGCATCGTCTACTTTGCGGCCCATAATACTCATAGCTCTCTTAATACGTGCCAGCGTAGTGTTTTTAGCAATGTTTATCACTGTGGCCCAATAATCCAAACTATCCATAAGATCCTCAGCCTTTGGAAAACGAACCCTACCAATATCTACACCCAACGCTTGTAAACAGTGCTCAATATACTTTGCACAGGTGTGTATGGTATCCATGTTTCCACCAAACTTGTCATTAATCTTAGCATGCCAAGTCGCTTCGAGAACATGCATATCCACATCACAAAGAACCAAATCCTGAACCTTCCAGGCCCAAACCACCCAGCCCAAATGAAATATTCTGGAACCCTAGAAAGCCTAAAAGGTTTATCCAGAAGGCTCAACACCTATGTAAGCCTTAGGGTGGTTATCTACCTCAAACAAATTGCGCAAATCCTCAACAGTAATAACCTCACTCAAGCCACGCAAGACACGCTGAACCTTTTCCTCAGTATCCATCAGATTCTCCTCCAATCAACATTAACATCAACATCCAAACCACAAAAATCAACAATCAACGCCAAATATCTGCAAAATTTAATCCTAAAAACGTAATTAAAACTTTCCTATACATCTTACCTCCCCCAATAATGAAATCAGCCTATTAAATTTCGAGGGGTTCATATCCTTTCCTACACAAAAATACAATAGAGAGGATTCCTATGATAAATGTGTACTGGCTTCTTACCAACCCCTTAACTTATAATCTGCTCAACACAATTTTTGGTATACTACTAATGATTGGGGTGGGTATGTTCATCATGAACCTAGCACTACTAGCCGTCTTCCACCGCCGCCTCTCCTACATAATAGGAATAGTAATAAGCCTACTGCTAATAGGGGTTTCCTCTAAGTGGCATCTCCTTATCCCTATAATCATCGAAATTTCAGGCGGAGTAACCCAATACCTCGGAATCTACTTATATCAACTAATTAACCAATTGTTAACCCAGAACCTCGCTCCAATAGCGCTATTATCCCTAATTTAAAAGCAAATTAACTAGAACTTTTTATTTTTGGAGAGGCAAAATCCCCAATAAAGATAGACTTAACCCTGCAACAACAAAAAAACCATAAACCTATAAAGTAAGTAGACCAAAAAAACAACAAAACCTCGCAAAATAAAAAGGAAGAGGGAAACTAGGTTCCTTCAGCCCAGCCCGACAAATAAGCTTCCTGCTCAGGGGTCAAAACATCTAATCTAAGACCCATAGCCTTACACTTCAATTCTGCAACAGTCCTATCAATCTCTTCAGGAATATCCAAAACCACACTACCCATCCCAGACAGCTTATCCCTATTCTTAACAATCCACTCCACAGCTAAAGCCTGATCAGAAAAGCTCATGTCCATAACTTCGCTTGGGTGTCCCTCAGCACATGCTAGATTCACAAGCCTGCCTTGGGCTAGTAGGTAGATTTTTCTTCCATCCTCCAGTGTGTACTCATCGACTAGTGGTCTTATCTCTCTCTTGCTAACGCTGATTTTCTCCAAGTCAGGTATATTTATTTCCACATTAAAGTGACCTGTGTTACACATCACTGCTCCGTTTTTCATCTTTTTCATATGTTCTGCATTTATGACGTTCTTGCATCCTGTGGCGGTTACGAAAATGTCTCCCACCTCTGCGGCTTCCCTCATGGGCATTACTTCCATACCCTCTAAGGCGGCTGTTAAGGCTCGATGTGGATTTATCTCGCATATGATGACTCTTCTCGCTCCTAGCCCCTTAGCTCTTAGCGCTACGCCTCTACCGCAATGGCCATACCCTGCGACTACAAAAATTTTGCCCGCGATAAGGTCTGCTGTTGCTCTCAGTATGCCGTCTATGGTGCTTTGCCCAGTTCCCCACAGGTTGTCAAATTTGGGCTTAAACACGGGGGGTGTTTATGTTTCCCATTTTGTGGGGGTATCATTTGTAGCTATAATTGGGTATAGTAGCACGTTATCTTTTGCCATGGCTCTAAGGCGGATTACGCCCGTTGTGGTCTCCTCGGCTCCGGCCCATACTTTGTCCGCCCAGTCTGTTCGGCTTCCAAGAATTTTCTTAACTACCTTGATTTCCTCGCCGGTTTCTCCTCTTTTGAGTTTGATTAAGGTTGATACTAGGTCGGCGCCGTCGTCTAGTGTGATGTTCGGTTCTCCCTTAATAACGTTGGCTATTGCTCGGTAGTAGCCTTCGTAGTCCATGCCTTTCCAGGCGAATGTGTTTATTCCTTCTTCTACCAGTGCGGCGGCTACATGGTCCTGTGTTGATAGGGGGTTTGAGGCACAGAGGTAGACTTCTGCACCTCCAGCTTTCAGGGTTTTTGCAAGAACTGCTGTTTCTTTTGTTACATGGAGGCATGCTCCTACTATGGTGTTTTTAAGCGGTTTTTCTTTTCGGAACCTCTCTCTTATTTGCATGAGCACGGGCATTCTTGATTCTGCCCACTCAATTGTTGCTCGTCCGCTTGGTGCTAGTTTTAGGTCTTTGACTTCAAATTTTTCTCCTTTTTGCGTTTGTGTCATACTTTTTCTCCCTTGTGGTGTTTTTGTTTTCCTTTTTGTGGGTGTAATCTTATAAAGTTTATATATTTTGTTTGTTATAATTTGCTTTTGTACTGGCTTGTTTTGTGTGGTTTTTATGCGGTTAGATGCTCTAGAAGAGGCGGTTTTGAATCTTTTGTTGAAGGATTCTTCTGCTGGTGTGAAGGGTTTGGCGGAGAGGCTGGGTAAGAGCCGTAATCATATTGCTAAGGTGATTAGTCGGTTATTTGAGAGGAAGGTTTTGAGAGGATATACTGTAGTTTTGAATCCTTTGAAGATACTTTTTGATCGTAGTATTTTTCTTTTTGTTAAGACGAATCCTCACGAGTATGATATTGTTAGAGGTCTGTTAAGTATTCCCCAGATTCAGTCTATGGATGGGATTTCGGGTGAGTATTCTCTTTTGGGGGTGTATCGTTTTCGTTCTCCTTCTGAGTTTTCTTCTTTTCTTTCTGGTCTTGATTGTTTGATGGTGGTTTCTAGGTTTAAGAAGTATCGTTTGGTGGAGATACTGGCTACCTTCAAGGAGTCGGGTTTTGTTGTTCCTGATTCAAAAACCGATTATTACCCTGTTTCTGATTTTGATTGGAAGTTGCTTAGTATCCTTAGGCAGCAAACCAATTCTATGCCTTATTCCCAAACTGATTTGGCTAAGAAGTTAGGTGTTTCGCAACCTGTGGTTTCTCGGCGAATTTCTAAACTTCGCAGTGAGGACGTAATTATCGGTTATACTGCAAAAGTAGATTTTTCTGCAATTGGTTTGGATGCGAAGTTTTATTTAGAAATTAGAGTTGATCCCGCAGCCTATCTTTCGGTGGCTAGGAATCTGTGTGGGTTTGATGAGGTTTGGAGTCTTTATCGGACAGGCGAGGAGTATGGGTTAATGGCTGTGGTACGTGTCAAGGATATTAAACATTATAATAGATTTTTACTGAAAATTTTTGAGATGGAAGATGTTATTGATACCTATTCCAGTGTTGTTTTTCAGGAATGGGTGTGATGATTGTTGTTGTGTGTTTGTAGGTTTGTGTGTGGGTTGTTTTTTTGGTGTTTTTTATGTGAGATTGGTTGCACTCTATTATTGTCTGGAGGATTATTTTTTGGGGGTTGAGATAGCTCTTTTTTTCACAAACTTAAAAGATGAGCATCTCTCAAAACACAATATCTCTTCACTGGTAAGGAGTGTAGTGTCTCCAAACTTCCGATGTATATACTACTTTTTATAGATAATAAGTTAAATTGTTGGAGGATTTTGGATGTGCAAGAGTAAAGTTTTCTTTGTGTCGTTTTTTGCGGCAATTATACTAGGGATAGGAATTGGCATAACAACAGTAAGTGTACAGGCTGCCAGAACCAAACTGCCTCACACTGGGATGTCCCTGCTTGTTTCAAACCAGAAGATTAACTTGGGGGCAGATTCTTTACTGGACCCAGAAGCAATTGCAAGGATAGAGAATGGTTCACTCACCCTCGAGAAGTCGATGAATTAAAGAAAACATTCCAGGACAGTATAAATCAGGGATTCTGAGAATGGCAGATGCAGAATATCAAAAACACTCCAGAATATGGTTCGTTAATGAGTCAAAACAATCCAGATAATGAAACTTTGAAACGCAACTTCTTCAGCTTCCTGAAACAGAACCCAGTGTACCTAGAACAATTCAAACAATTCGATCAGCTTCTAAGCCGAGAGATAGAACTGAAAATGGAGAACATAACCCAGCAGGTGTACGAGTCGTTCAAAGACATAGACGTCAAGGTACAGCAGGGAAAATTGGTGTATGAGCGGAATGGCACTGTCACAATCGATGGTGAAAACTGCACCACAACAGTCAAGAGTGTACGAGCTGGAAATAAACGGAACCATCCAAACCGTGACCAAAATATCAATTTGCAGCTCCAACGGAACAATGATAGCAGACCCATACTTTCACATCGTCGCTAATAATCTACCGTACTGGACAACCATAGGGTGGTGGTAATAGGTTCCATGGTTTCCTTACGGGACGGGGGTAGAAATCCCGTGGCGTATTATCTACGGCTACGATTTCCTATTCTACCTTCGAATCCCTTGGGAACCCCCATTCCAAGAGTTACCTAGATAATAGTATGCTTTTAATGGTTGAGCCTAGTGAGGAAGATGTTAAGAGATTGTTAGAGTGGCCTCGTGGAGTAGCCATGTGGGCTGCAGAAGAGTTCAATTTAAGCAGCTATTCTGAGAAGATTACGTTGAGGATTTCCCTGTCTCCAAGCCGATGGGGTTGGGTGAATTTGGGGATACTTGTTACCTCTGGGTGCTTGCTTTTCCAGTGGTGGCTTTAAATTTAGCGTTCTTTAAGCCAAGCTTTTGGGCTGGGTGTTAAAGACTACTTTTGGGAAAAGGCGCTTCCTAAAAGAAGAGTATTTGTGGCTTAGAAGAAGAGAAAGTAATTCTAATGCTTTCACTAATCAACATTATACTCAAGATAAGGTAAGATAGTAAAATCTTAAACATGTAACAACAGTTGCAAAGGTGTTGGTAGGTTCAATTTTTTGGTTATTTGACTTTGCTTCCTGTTTCAACGTCCTTGTCTGGTACTAGTAGTGATATTTTTTCTCCGTCTATGGCTGCTAGGAGCATGCCTTCTGATAGTATTCCTTGGATCTTTTTGGGTTTAAGATTTGTTATCACTGTTACTTTTTTACCGTTTAATTCTTGGGGTTTGTAGTTTTTTCCTAGTTTGCCTATTATGTTTAATTGTTTGTTGGGCTCTGTTTTGACGATTATGTGTGTTAGGTCTCCTTGTAGTTGTTTTGCGGAGATTATTTCCCCTATTCTTATGTCCAGTTTGTCGAATTCGCTGATGTCGACTTCTACCTTTTTTCCTGCTTGTTCTGTTTGTTGTTTTAATGTTTCTATTTCTTTTATTATTTCTTCTTTTGGGATTTTCTCGAATAGCGGTTCTGCTTTTTGGATTTGGTGTTCGGGTTTTAGTAGGAACTCTTTTGCGGTGTCCCAATTTTCTGGTTTTATTTTTAGTAGTTCTTGGAGTTTTTCTGCTGATTGGGGTACTATTGGATATAGGAGTATAGATGCTGAGAGCAGGAAGTTGGCGCAAAGGTAGAGCGTGTTTTTGGCTTGTTTGGGTTTTTCCTTTATGGCTTTCCAGGGCTCTTTTGCTGAGAAGTAACTATTGGCGAATTTGAAGAGTTCGATTATTCTTTTGATGGCTTTTGAGAGGTCGCATTCTTCATAGTATGTGGCGAGTTCGTCAGGGGCGGTTTTAATTAATTGGATAAATTCCCTGTCCTGTTCGTCGAAATCTGAGGGTTCTGGTATTTTGCTGTTGTATCGGTTGTTGATGAAGTGCAGGATTCGGTGGATGAAGTTTCCAATGTTGTCCACAAGGTCTCCGTTTATTCTTTCTTGAAATTCTTCCCAGCTGAAGTTATTGTCCTTTATGGTGTTTGCGGCTTTGAAGGCCAGATAAAATCTCACATAATCTGCCGGGTATCTTTGCAAAATGTAGTTTAGGGGAATTAGCCATTTTCGGCTTTTGCTCATCTTTAAACCTTCGAGGGTGAGGTATCCGTTCACCACATACTTTTTGGGGAGCGTTATTTCCTCGGTTCCCATAAGCATGGCTGGCCAGAAAAGAAAGTGGTGGTATATTATATCCTTACCAATGAAATGTGTGATGAAGCTATCCTCCCTCTTCCAGTAGTCCTCCCAGTTTGCTTTGTTTTTTCTACTCCAATTAATTGTGGAGGCTATATACCCTATGGGTGCATCGAACCAGACATAGACGTACTGGTTCTCCTTTGCGTCAGGGTATGGTAATTTGAATCCCCAGTAATCCTCCCGAGTGATGTCCCAGTCTTGGAGCCCCGATTTTATCCATTGAACAACATAGTTTATAACATCTTTGGGAAAGTTCTTACCCGTTTTGTCCGATGTTAACCATTGGTATAATCTGTCAGAGAACACACTTAGCTTGAATATGAAATGTTTTTCCCTTCTGGTTACTGGAGGTTCACCACACAGGATGCAGTAGGGTTTAAGTATTTCTCCCGGCTCAATTGTTCTTCCACAAACTTCACAGGCGTCACTATACTGGTCTTCTGCTCCGCAGTGGGGGCAGGTGCCTTTTATCATTCTGTCGGGAAGATAGGTTTTGTCCCTCTCGCAGTAGAATTCTTCAACTTCTTTCTGGTAGATGTAGCCCTTTTCTCTTAGTTTTAGGAGAAAGTATTCTGTTATTTCCCGGTTTTCTTCGCTGTGAGTTTTATAATAGTTATCAAAACTTATGTTTAATGCTTTAAGATCATTTAGTTGTCTCTCGCGATAATAATCGATATGTTCGAGGGGTGTGCGCCCTGCTTCGCGTGCTGCAACTGAAATTGGAGTCCCGTGGTCGTCGCTTCCACATACAAAAACTACGTCGTGTTTTTTTAATCTGCAAAATCTTGCATAAGCGTCAGCGGGAATATATGTGCTGGAAACATGTCCTATGTGAAGGTCACCATTAGCATAGGGCAACGCGGAAGTAATCAGTATCCTACTCAAACTCTACCACCTCGAACAAATAAGTCACCTTATTTTAGGTAGCAACAATAATTTTTCTTAAGAACCTTTTGGAACAAACATTCCCATATGTAAAAATGTTTCTTCAGAATTATGTTCTCATTATCAGAACGATGAGACAGGGCTGTTTTAAACGTTTGGTAAAAAATGCTGATAAATAACAAATATTAAATTTTCTCACCCTACTATTTTCAAGAGAATTAGCTGTGTGTGATTAATATGCAAAGTTTTCCCGCCACGGATAACCATATGCACATTAATCCATTTAAAGGACTTGGACCTGTAAACATTGGAAAAGAATTCAAGAGAGCGGGGGGTACAGCTCTAATTATAGTTTGTCTCCCTTCATGGAGCTATGGAGTAACTGTTTCAAAGCCTTCCGATTATGAAACCTGTTACAGTTATGTTTCTGATTGCGTGGAAAAAATTAGGGCTTTCAATATTTATGCCTATGGTGTTATAGGAGTTCACCCAGCTGAACTGACACAGATGTTAAACAGAGGAATGGAAATAAAAAAAGCCAAGGAGCTTATGTGTGCTGGTTTGGACATAGCGGTAAAGTGGATTGAGGAGGGGAGAGCGATAGCCATTGGGGAGGTGGGGCGGCCCCATTATCAGGTAAGTCCCGAAATTTGGGAAGTCTCAAATGAAATATTACTTTACGCTCTTGGAAGGGCAAGAGACTGTGGGTGCGCGGTACAGCTTCATACAGAAAGTGTGGGCGAAAAGGAAATAATTGAATTATCTGGCATGATACGAAAATCTAACTTGAGCCCCTGTAGGGTAATAAAGCATTTTTGTCCACCGCTAATTAAAATTTGTGAACGCGAAAAAATTTTTCCCTCCCTAATTGCATCTAGGAAAAATGTCGAAGCTGCGTTTAAGGAGGGAGACCGCTTCCTCCTCGAAACTGATTACCTTGACGATCCCAAGAGGCCAGGGGCGGTACTGGGACCAAAATCTGTACCCAAGTTGGTAAATCAATTAAGAAAGCAAGAAGATTTAAAGGATAGACTTTGGAAAGTTAACAAGGAACTTCCAGAAAAAATTTATGGCGTTCAGTTTTTTTGAACGTTCAAAATCCACCCTTAGGATTCCAAATTAATGCTTATTGGAAATCGTTCTGGAATGTGTCGAATAAAGATGTTAAACTGTTTAAGAAATTTTCAGAGTGATGGAGTTGAGTAGAATCATTAAAAAGAGGGCCACCGCGTATAAGGTGCATATTTCGGATCTGGTTAATGGTAAGTGGGTGGAAAAACCTAATGGGCGGTTTATCGTTACTGGTTCAGGATTAGAGGTTCAGAGAGCTAGGGTTATGGGAACTGTGGTCGACAAGTTTATCAGCTCCCAGCCAGACTTTGGTAGCATTACAATTGATGATGGTTCCGAGACAATTAGGGCTAAGTTCTGGAAGAATCAGAATTCCCCTATTAATAAGGTCCAGATTGGTGATATAGTAGACATTATCGGTAAGGTTAAAGAGTATCGGGGCGAGGTTTATTTAGTCCCAGAACTTGTTATAAATGTTGACGACCCCAATTGGGAAATTGTTAGAGAATTGGAGTTAATGTTGTTAAAACCTGTAGGTGAGACTAGCCCTCTAAAAGAAGATATTGGAGTATCCGAAGAAGATAAAACTGTACCTGAAGAAGACCTCGCCAGTAAGATTACCCGCATTATGGAAGTTATCGAAAAATTTGACGAAGGTGAAGGAGTGGATTTCCAGATCATAAAGAAAGAAACTGGATTATCACTTAAGGAATTAGAGTCCTGCCTCACAGAGTTGTTGTCTGATGGAACAATCTATGAGCCCAGGCCACAGACTTACAGGAAACTCTAAACACTCGAGGTGGTTGTGTAATGGAAAACTATGAGCGTCTATTAGATAGAGCACGTCAACAGTTACCCCCTGAAGTTTTTGAACGCAAAAGATTCGAGATCCCCAAATCAGTAATTTTTGTTGAGGGAAACAGGACAATTGTTAGAAACTATAGAGATATAGCTTCGGCTCTGAACAGAGACCCTCAACACTTAATGAAGTATCTTATGCGGGAGTTAGCAACCGCAGGTATTATAGAAGGTCAGAGAGCGATTTTCCAGGGAAAGTTTACAAACAAGGCTCTTGATGAACTAATATCAAGATACACCCACACCTACGTTCTCTGTTCCGAGTGTGGAAAGCCAGACACCCATATTGAAAAACAGGATAGATTCTACTTCCTTGTGTGCGAAGCCTGCGGAGCAAGAGCATCAATCAAAGCCATACAATAGAGTTGCTTCAAAGCCACCTACCATAATGAGTAAGGAGAGCTTTAAGATGCGAGTCTACCTTCATGTAAGGAGAGTAAATAATGAAATTATGGTTGCCGTTTGCGACGAAGAGATATTAGGAAAAACCTTCAGAGAAGGCAAGCTCAAAATAGAGGTGAAAAAGGAATTTTATTGTGGTGAGCTGGTCTCAATAGAGGAGGGCATAGCAGCAATCAAACAAGGAACCATAATAAACATAGTTGGCAACAACATTGTTTCCCAAGCCATAATTGAGGGACTAATACCTCCCCAAGGAATCATAAAAATTGAAGGCGTAGCCCACGCACAAAAGGTAATTATGTAGATTCATACTTTATGAGGTAACATGTAAATGACAAAAAGATTCTGTGCGCTGTGTGGAAAAACAGATATCCCCCTGATTGAAAACCTCTGTGAATCATGTTACCTCAAGAAGAATCCCCCATTCAGTGTTAAACATGAGTTTGAAGTGAGAATTTGTCCACACTGTTACAGTTACAAGCTTTCCAAAAAGTGGGTGCAAACCAATAGCTTTAACCCGAAAGAATTCTTAGAGATAGTAATAGAGCAGAACTTACAGCGCTTCATAAAACACTCACCAGAATTTGAGATAATTATACAACCACAGATAGCCGAAGAAGTGGAATTAACCGGAAAAATCGATGTTCCCATTTTAATAACCGCCAAAAAAAACGACACTGCCATCAGTGAAATGGTCAAAGTCACCGTAAAACTCGAATCTTCACCTTGCGGCATTTGTACTAAGAAAAAACAAGGCGCCTATGAGGCCATAGTCCAGTTCAGGGGGCTAAGAGGCAGAATAAGCGAAGAAGAGAGACAACAAATCTACCAAATAATAGACAAAGCTCTCGAATCTGAAAGATACAAAGATGAATACATACCCGAAATAAAGGAGAAAAAAGAAGGCTTCGACCTCTACGTTAGCTCAACTGGACTCGCGAAAAGCATTGCCACATCCGCAAAAGAACAAATGGGCGCAAATATCCATGAATCATTCAAATTGTCCGGAATGAAGGATGGAAAAAAGAAAGGAACAACATCAGTATCAGTGAGACTCCCCTCCTTCACTCCAGGCGAGATTATACAATTAACGGACAAAACCCTCATATTCGAAAAAATCGAAAAAGGCAACCTTATAGGAAAAAACCCCAAAACTGGAGAAAAGCAAATTATACAGTACAAGGACTTCTGGGAATCAGAAATACAAAGCTGGAAACCAGAAACAAAACAATACCTCATAATCTCCAAAACTAAAGATACCATCCAACTAATGGACCTAAAAACATATGAAATAGCAGAAATAAAAAGAGAGCAAACCCACACAAACCTTAAAGAAGGAGAAATAATACAAGCAATAAAAATAGACGAAGAAATAACCATCCTCATACCAGAAACTTAATAATCGGTACTCCTCTAGGAAACCTAACAATTCCCAACAGCCATTTAGAACTTGTTAAAAAATAATTTCGTTTCTCGGTCTGAACTGCGACTCTTCCAAGGTTCTGTTGTGGCGGGTGCCACCTCCCATGACGGCGGGGAGAGCACCATCGCAAACCTGCAAGAATCACTCAAGCACCCTGCGGAAACACCAAACCAAGAAAAACCGAACAACAATTTTTTAACAAGTTCAGCCATTTAGGAAATTTTAAAAGAACGGAAACGTATTCTTAAGGGACTAAAAGAAGGTTGAAATTGTGACACCGAAGAAAAAAGACCTCATAGAAGAAGACGAAGGCGAATTCCGGAAGGTTCGCACTCCAAGACAGGGCGAAATTCTTGGAATAGTGGTTAAAATGATGGGCTACGACCGCCTTCAAGTAAAGTGTACCGATGGGAAAGTTAGACTCAGCAGAATAAGAGGAAAAATGAAGAAACGTGTCTGGATCAAAGAGGGGGACGTCGTCATTGTTGCCCCTTGGGACTTTCAGGATGACAGGGCGGATATAATTTGGAGATACTCTAAAGGGCAGGCAAAGTGGCTTGAGGATAATGGTTATTTGAAGGGAATTTGATTTTAGCTTCCGATTTGATTTTCTCCCAAGGTCTTCCAAGAGGTCCATTTTCTCTTTTGGGACCTTTTTCTCTTCTGGAGGACACTATAAACTGTGGAGTGGGGGGCACCCTTAATCAGCATCATTATTGCTTCCTTAGCCATTCTGCCCTGTTCAACATTTCCTATTATGGCCACCGTGTGCCCATAAACTGATATATTGGCGCCACTGATCTCCTCTATAATTTTTCTCGTTTTTCCTCCGGCGCCTATAATCCGACCCTTAATTCTGGTCAGAGAATTCTTAGATTTATTGGTGAAAAGTGTGAGATCCACTATTTCCAACAGTTCCCCCTCATCCAAGAGTCTAAGGGCTCTGGTGGGGCTGAAGCCTCTGCCAATAGCCCTCACAATGTCTCTAGCCTTCCAAACCGCTAAAGGATCATCTGTTTCCTCAGTTGGAGTGATAACTATGCTGCCATCTTCACTATTGATGTCTAGCTTGGTTTTGGTTTCCCTTTCAATTATAGATTTAACCTGTCCATTTGAACCTATGATGACTGCCACCCGCTCTTTAGGAACTTTTATAAATTCTCTTGTCTCCAACCAATTCTTCACCCGTAACTTTTTTATATGCTTCTTCCAAGGAGGGAACCTCCACTCCTAAACTTGAAAAATATCTTAAAATATTCCTTAGATCACGAGCCAAAAAATCTAATGCTAAAGGGTGGCTGAGAAGAACCGCTTGAGAAACATCAATTATTACCGGCTCATCCCAATATAAAATATTATACTCGCTAAGATCTGCATGCACCAATTCCGCCTTCTCATAAAGCTTAGCAACATAATCAAAAACAATTTTAAAAATGGGCTCCGGATCCTCAACCATTGCCTCTCTCAGCCTAGGGGCAGAAACTCCATTTTCACCAATAAACTCCATAACGAGAACGTTACCCCTCCAAACAACGGGTTTGGGAACTCTAACACCCGCCTCATCCGCCAACCTAAGATTCTTGAACTCCTTCTCAGCCCATGCATAAACAATGGAACGCGTATCCCTCTTAACCTTAGTAAAGCGAGGATCCCCCTGAATGTAAACCCAAATCCTCTTAAAATCCATAGTCGAAGTCCTATAAATCTTGACCGCCAAATCCCGAGTAAACCCATTTTCCTCGGCAGTCGCCCAATAAACATTCGACTCCTTACCCGAAGCCACAACCCCCTTCATACTATCCAAAAAACCCCTATTAATCAAATCGTACAAAACCATAGCGGTTCTCTTATCAATAACCGCTTGCGTCGTCTCCAAATCCTCTGAGCGCTTCCTTTTAATTCTACCCTTATCAATCTTGCGATCGATCCTATCAATACGCTTATCCAAAATAACCACCGTCAAACAAAAACCAAAAAATAAAGACCTCACAGTCCAAATAAACAGGGCATATACCTACTTTTAAAAATTGGTGCAGGGAGCGTGACTATCGAGCTGCATCAATCTGATGCTTCTTTTCGAACACGCGAAGGCTTACGCGGCGCCACCAAAACAGGCCGACACCACTACGCCACTGGGTCCTAAGCCCAGCTCCTGTAGCCAACCACTGCTGGGTATTGACCACTCGGAAATCCCTGCACTATTCCAAATATCCTAAATAAATTTTTGGGCTCAGACAAAGTTCTACCACACAAAATGGATACGCATTATAATTTTTATACGTTTTCCTTTTGAACCTTACTCTTTAAAAATAGAGTCCCAAAAAATTTTTTAATAGTATGCTATCCCCTTTTTTAAACACGAAAAATATAATCATATTGCATTATATTGTTACCTACCGCGGTGTAGATTCATTCGGTTTCACCTTCGAAGGAAGCTTTCATAGGGCTTCTTTTATAATTTAGAGCCTCGAAATGAGGGATAGAATAGGACTAATCTACATCACCGTTACCTACCATAGAAACTTATAAAAACTGGTTTAGTGTAATCCTATTTTGCCAATATATGTATATGTGCGGAGGTTTCCGAGCCAGGTCAAATGTCGCCCCTCAAGGGCTCGACTGGCATGGAGCAGGACTGAGGTTTTCGAGTTCAAATCACTCGCATATCAGAGCTCCTGTGGCGTAGAAACCCCCAGTCATCTGGGAGTTCACATAGGCCTACACGAGTTCAAAGGCGGTGGTACCTGCTACCCCCTGAACACATCTCGTCCTCCGCACCATCCCTCCTTTTCTCTATTTAACCCTCCAAAAATAGAGGTACGGAATTACAGAATCATTGGCTATAAAGTCCCGACTTAAAGTTGAGGAGGGTGTAAAATCTCTTCTATCAATTAATGAAAAAAATGAGAGAATTCATGTTTTTCTCAGTAGCTTTTTGTGGATTTTGATTAGAGTATCTGGATAAAAGACGCGCATAAAGATGAGAACTACTATTAGTAGCCAGAATACGATAGTGGCGATTCTTGCCAGTGTGTCCATATTGAACTGACTCACGGCCGCATATGCTGTCATCAATGATAATATGGGAATAGGTGATGGTGGTTTTGGGAAGACCACTTGAACTACAAAACTTTCGACGATAATCCTATTGTTATCATCAGTAACGTTCACTGTGATGTTTAGGTTACAGAGGCTGTTCCATATTATTGTAAGCTCCCAGAATCCCGTTAAAGTATTGAATTCTGGATCATTTATTGTTTTACTACCATTCAGGAAAACTGTTATGCTACTTACATTAACCTGCGGGGTTTCCGAGGAGTTGAATGGTAAGTACCTTACCCATATCTGTAACGTATATGGTACTCCTAGGCTTAGAGTTTCCTTGGCGCCAATGTCAGGTTTATTAAGTCCCACCCCTAATTGGTATACATTGAATACATAGTAATATTGTTCTAAACTTTGATTTGCCACTTCTCTCCTTATTATATTTTCACCTGTGGATTGCGTGGTGATTGACGCAATGTATTTTCCGGCTTCTTCAGGTGTGAAACTAATGCTCCAGTTCTCATTATTCACCTTGGTTCCTTGACACGTTTGTATTGTGCCGTTGGGTCTTATTATGGTTACGTTCAAGTAGTCAGGAGTATCGATTACATTCGTAATATTTAATGTGGCTGGCTCACCAATGTAGGGTAGGATTGGGGTTTCAATATTTACCATGGAGTAAAAGTTCACGGTGATTGTTACATTGTCCCCTGCCAAGATTTCTTGCCCTATTAATGTATCGTTAAAAGCGTTTTTGAGCACTGTTACCTTACTGGTTAAGGTGTTGTTTGTCCAGTTGCCATAGAGGATTGTGCCATTAAGTTGAACCATGTCAACTGCGCATACATTTAGGTCAGAGTAGTCGATGTGTAGGGGTTCTTGTGAAAGGGAAATGGTAGCGTCACTGCTATGTATATAAGTGTAGTTTAGTTCTGTCGCAGATGGCACCGAAATGTTTTCTGTGTAATACATTGAGGCGCTTATTGTGGCGTTAATGCTTGTAACTATCCACTCCTTACTGGTTATGTTCCAAGCCTTGAAAGTCAGGTTAACCAGTCCCTTGCTACTGTTGTATCCCAGCTGGCTGCTGGTAAAGTACTGGGCGAAATAGCCTTGGGTGCTGTTGCTCATGGAATAATTGTTAACGTAGAACTGCGTTTCATTATTCAAATCATAGCTATAATTATAGTAATACATGTCATAGTCTAAACTATACTCAAAGTCTATATTACTGGTTACGGTGAAGGTGACATTATCACCCTGAGTCTTTTGTATCGGTATCCAAACTGTATCATTCCACACCCAATTGTTGCCAACCAGCTTGTCATTAATCCAGATACTAATGTTCCTTGTGTCCGTTGAATTGTACGACTCCACCTTCATACAATGCCAGTACCTGTGACCGTAAGGGTCTCGCATATCCTGCCAGTTCCAATTGTTGCGGTTATCCTGTGAAGTCCATATTTCATAGCCTTCTAATGGGGGAATCTCATAAAAGCTAGTACGACTTGCCCAATCGTAAAACAAACCGCTACTTGGATCGCCCGCCCAGTCCTTCGTATGAATCACTAGAAAATAGTCCCCTTCCAAGAAGTAGCCTTCAAAGTTGAGGGTATACCAATTATAGTCTGAATTAACGTTCCAGTATGGCACATCCAACTCAACTACTTTCCCTGTAAGGTTATAGCTACCCACTGACTCAACGAACGTGGCATTCCATATCTCCGCTATGAGATTCTCTGTCAAGCCCGTGTTGCGTATCAATATTTGCACTGAGAGATTGTTTGAGTCGTGTGGCAACCTAAATCTTTGAGCTTCACTCATATTTCCTACAGTGTGGGCGTAGCCATCAGAATTCCTCGTATCTTCAATTACGGTTAACCACGAAATTGGACGTATGTCTGTAAATTTAATAACTGCAAGATACAGTCTATCGCCATCAGGCAGAGTAACATTGAAGCTCCCTGTACCCCCAGTAATGTTCCCCGAGACACTATCCGAAATGTGATAAAAGAAAGATCCGGTACTGTTGAAAACATCCACCATAAGGTAACTCAGCGTCCAATTCACAGGAAGCTGTAGGCTTAGAGTGTATTGAAGCTTCGTGAAATTCACAATCATCCAGCAGTCATAATCATCACTGCAGCCAGCCCAAAGAGCAGAGTTATTTAAATCGCTTATATCTTTAAATCCTAGGGCCAGTGCGTTTCCCTCATCGACACCATCACTATCACTACCGCTATCTGGAGTACACCGCCAATAGTAATAACTACTATTATCCTCACCTGTAGTGTCATCCAACCTGAGCAGTATGAAATAGGTATGTAATGGGACAAGTCTTATGGATGTCTCATTTAGTAAAGTATTCCAACTTCCCTCTTGAGTAAAATTGCTACTACTGTATTCTTTGTGTGTTATGGTTTCGTTGCTTGGTACCCATTTTGAGTTCTCTTGGGTTCCGTTTCTTAGCTCCACCCTGAGAGCTGGTGGAGAATTATTATACCCTATATATAGTTGGACGCCGTTGAAATATATTGTATCATTCGTGGTGTTGAAAGACATGGCAACTGAACAATTAACATTATTGTTCCAGCTGACGTTAAGACTGTAGTTATTTGTGCCTACGATGCTGTCTTCGATTGTTTGGTTCATGGTTTCGTTGTTTATTTCAAACCAGGTTACATTGTAATATATTCCATTTATCTGGATTATTGCATAAGCTCCGTTTTCCTTCGGTGGGGGAGGATTATTCTGGCTAGTTGGGAGTGCTAAAGGTATCATATTGGTAAGTGTGACTGCCGTGGTAAAGAAGAGTATTGCGCAAAGTATGAGTGCTACTGTAGCTTTTTTCCTGTTTTTCATTTCAACCACTGTTTCTACGTTGCTTTTCCCTTTTCTGGGGATGAATCTTTTCTTTTTCGCGTTTTAGGGCTTTTTTGGGGGCGTTTAGTTGGCTTTTATATACGTGCTTTTGTTTATCTTTAAAAGTTATTTGTTTAAACCATTAAATTATATGTTTGGTTTTTTCTTTTAACGGTTTTGTCAATTAAACAGAATTCTTACGACAATTTTCGTTGGTTAAATCGCTTCTGTCCCTCTTTTGAATTTTTTTGACAATTTTGACTTAATATTTATATTTTTTCAAATAAAAATAGTTATTCAATTATTAATATATATAAAAATAATTTAAAATAATAATTTTTTATATATTTTCCCCGCTAACAAGGCTTATTCTCATATTATTAGTTAAATCACCTTTTTTGACTTAATTTCTAATATCAATAAAAAATTTTTTTGAATATTCTTAATTCCCCTTGGCTAAAGCCATACTCTCCCTTTCTTGGTTCGCTTCGGCGTTTGTCGTAATACTATACAATTGTAAATAGATAATCTTATATAAGTGAAACAAAAATTTTAGAAGAAAGTCCAACTTAGGAAGGAGGACTTAAAAAATGGGAGCAAAAAAGGTAACCTTCGCAAGAGATGCTACAGGTTTAGTACGTGAAATTGGATGGTTCACCGCCCTATCCATAGTGCTCTGCAACGTCATCGGCGGAGGAATCAACAAATACTCAGTAAATACCCCCGCCACACTCCCCTTAGCCAACGTACCACTGGCATTCGCCATAGGCGCAATACCCGCCATATCTGCTGCAGTAGTCTTCGCCCTGTTCGGAGTAGCAATGCCCCGATCCGGCGGCGGCTACGTATATATCAGCCGGACCATGAGCCCCTTCATAGGATTCCTAAGCAGCTGGGTCTGGTGGGTATCAGTAGCACTATCCTTCGGCATCATCGCGTTTCTAGACACAGCCTTCTTGGGCTTCGGACTCCAAGTCATTGGACGAGTCCCCACAGATGGACTGTTCCAAATAGGAACCTGGATGCAGTCAAAAGAAGCTGGCATCATAGTAGGAATAATCATGGTGATAGTCTTCTACATAGTCACAGTAGCTGGACTAAACATCTTTGGAAAAGTACTAAACGCCATGCTCATCATCTCAGCAATAGGAAGCCTCTTCACAATATTCTACCTGATAACTGGAAACACAGCCAACGCCATGGTCAACTACGCCCTAGCCTACTCCAACCCCATAGACTTCATTACAAGTGGAGGGCTGGACAACGCCCTTACCCGACTATTCAACAACTACTTTGAAGCAGCCATGTTGCATTATTGGAACGGTATCCTTGCCACCACACCAATGGATGACACCGTTAGCGCAGTAGCACTGCTCACTTGGGCTTACATCGGGTTCACCGCATCCACATTCGTGGGTGGCGAGATGAAGGAACCCAACAGAAACATGATAATATCCGTAATCTACGGTACCCTAATAATTGCAGCATACTACATTGGAATCAGCTTCCTGGCGCTAAACACTAGCGGGCTTTTCGCAAACGTGTACGTTGTCGCAGCAGGAGCTCAGAGTGACATCACATGGGCCCTCACAATGAACCCTGAATATGCGGGTCTATACGCTGCCCTGCAAGCTGTGTGGGGTGACAACCTCTCAATGTACTTGGCGATGATACCTCCATGGGCCCTTCCCAGTTGGCCGGCTCCTATAGGAACTCAGTTGCCATTCTACGCGACACTGCAAGTTCCATATGCTTCAGGGCCCATCGCATTCCTAATTGCCATAGCGGGCGCCCTATGGTTGATGAACGACATTCCACCATTCCTCATCACCGCTGCCAGAACCACCTTCGCATGGTCATTCGACAGAACATTCCCAGTGAAGTTCGCTGAGGTTAGTGAGAGATGGCACAGCCCAGTTTGGGCAACCACACTAGTAGCCATAGTTGCCGTTGCAGGTGTTCTGCTCTCATCACTTGACATCTTCATGGCGGCCTTCGATACTGTGGTTATGGATACAACTATGCTCTGGTTTGGATCCATGGCAGCAATACTGTTCCCCTACATTAAGCCCGAAATCTATGAGAGAGGATTCAAGTGGCAAGTGGGCCGCGTACCGGTCATTACCATTGCTGGTGTTATAGCGTTCTTCGGCACAACTTTCGTAATATTTGCAGCTATAAGAGCACTGGCTCTGCAAGGATTCTTGCTCAACGTGTTCGTATTCGGCCTGGGCGGTTTAATCTTCGCGGCATACTATGCCCACAACAAGAGAGTAGGCATAGATATGGCTACTATATACGCCGAAATTCCGCCTGAGTAGTGCGGAAAATTCCCTTTTCCTCCCTTTTTTTTAAATTCTTGTTCTACTTCAAGTGTCCTTAAATGTTTCAAAAAGGGGGAAGGTGTTAAAAGTAAAACCAGCCAGAAGGCAGCTGTGACGTTCGGGAAAAGAGAGGATTTTGTGAAGGGCTCTTCTGGGATTGTAGTAGTTTTAGTGCACGAATCCTGGGAAGTAGTATTTTTCTCCGTGGGCGTAGCTTTTGTCTTTTCTGGTTATTCCTTCTTCTTCTAGGGTTTGTAGTACGCTTTGTGCGCGGGTTTTTGTCCAACCTGTTTTTAGCATTATTTCTTCTAGGGTGACGCTTCCGCTTCTACTTGCTATGCTTAGTACTTCGTTTTGGTCGTCGGTTAGTTCTATGGGGAAGAAGCTTATTATTTTTACTCCGCTTTTCAGTTGGCGTATTCCTGGTATGAGTTTGTTTTTCTCAAGTATTTTTACTGCTTTTTCAATGTCTTTGTTTTCAAGTTTTTGGGCGAGTTTCCCCGTGTTTGTTAGTAGGTAGGCTTCTGCGAAGGTCATTATTCCTCCGTTTTCTTTGCGTTTAAGCAGGGCTCTTTGATAGAGTAGCATTCCCAGTTTTTCGTGGTCGATTTTTGTTCCTATTCCCATTGTTCCCCTTTTAAGTACTTCTTCTTCGGAAATTATTTGGGTGATTATGGATTCGTTGGGTATTCCGTACTGTTTTCTGATTCTTTCAATTTCATCCTGTAGTTTGGGACTGGTAGCTATGATGACTCCATATTTTCTAGCGATTTCTTCCAGTTTCTCTTTTGTTTCTGTTGCGGTTTCCAAATCGCTTTTTATTTCCTCCAATTTGAATTCTGTGGCCTTTTTTTGCATGTACTTTTTTTTCTCCATCCGGTCGCGTAATTCCCGTATTCCCATCTTTTTATGGCTCCTCTTCTATAATTGTCTTATTCTTTGGCGGAAGTCTTTAAACCACCTTACTGCGTCGTACTCTATTTTTTTTGCGTCTTCGGAGTCAATCACAAGGTCTGGAGGCTCGTTTTTGAGTTTGTCACGCCAAGCGGTTATCTCTTTGTAAACCCAGTAGTTCTTGTCATTCAGTCCTGTGTAGTTTTCCATGAGGAGTATTATGTCATCCATTATGGGAACTATGTTATCCACCCGGGCATAGTCTCCTAATTGGACGCAGTCTATTAATGTGATGAAGTTTGTTACAAGGTCAGCTGTTTCCGTGGCTAATTTTGCTGGTGAGAACTTAACTATTTCTAAGGGTATCTCTTCCTCTGGTCTCATAACAGTTTCATCGGATTTAACAATTCTTAGCTTCACCGCAGCGTTGGGATAATTTTCTATGATTTTTTCTTGCTCTATAAACTTGGTTAGATCAAAACCTTTTTCTTCCAATTTTTTACGTACGTCGATAATTTTTTGGATGTAGGCTCTCATTTGGCGGCTGTAGGTGGAGGCATCAATTAAACCATTATCATAATTTTTACCCAGCATATCCAGAGTAGCTATGCAAGAGTACAGTTCCGCCTCTAATTCCAAATGTTCTTCCAAATCGTTCTTCGATTGTTTCCCTCTAGATTTTTCTGCAGTCTTCATTTTTTATCCTCCATCCTCGCGGATTACCTAGCCGAAAGCTTCTCCAGTCTCTTGTTTACTATGTACAGCTGTTTCTTATACCTCTTATATAGCTTAGCATACTCGGTTGGACCTACTTCCCCCGCTTCAAATTTTTCTTCAAGTGTCCTGATCAAGTCCTCAATAGCTATTTTCTCGCTCTCAACATCCAGAACTTCACGAAACGCGGGATCCCCAGGAAGAGACGTAGACTCGCTCTCCTGAGCCACTTCTGGTACATTGTGAGCGGACAATCTGCCACGTAGCATGGCTATTTCTTCCTCGCGTTCCTGGAGCAAGCGTCTAAGTTTCTGGATTTCCGACTCACCCTCAGATAATTCTGAAGCGGCCTCAGAGCTAGTTACTTCTCCCTCCTCGGTCTTATCCTCTTTCCCAACCAGTGTTAAAGTCACCTTAGGAGCCTCTTTTCCAAATCTAACTCGACTTGTTGCTGGACGTGGAGGGATCCTCGCAAAAGCACCCTTCAAGGTGTTTACTACATGATAAAGGTGGTATTCCGGTCTCCAGTGCTCCAAAATATTCAGTTGAACTCTTCCCGTTTCAATATCTACATTAGGGTGCTCAGTGGGAGAAATCATGTACACTTGAGGAGGATCTATTGGGAATGTGGGAGGAACCCTAATTTCCACCTCAAATTTAAGTCCTCGGAATTCGCCTCTACCGGCGATTTCGCCTCTCCAACGGGTAAGATCGCCTTTAACTGGCTCAAAACCGCGAGTTCTCTGATACATTAGTTGAGTTTCCCGTGCCAGGGTTAGTTCAAAATTGCTGCTGGACAACGCTTTTAACAGCCCCTTTCACTTTTTCTCTACAGAATATCTACTAACCTAACATATTAAAACTTTTGATGTGGGCATAAAAAAAGCCCAACTAGTGTAAATTAGTACCCCGAAAAAACATATGTTAACACAAGTAAATAAAATATTTAACTAAAATCCAATAGCTAGAATTTATTTTTGCGTAAGCGTCAGGATATATTTTTTTGGGATTACTTAATAAACTTTAAGTGGCTCTTTTATTTCAAAGAGCTAAATTTGGGTGAAAAGTATGAGTAATCAAATTTTTCAGGCGCTAATTAATGGCTTAAATCAAGTAATCTTCCGGAGATTAACCTCAGAAATGGCTTTAAGTATTATTGGCCAAAATATTGCCCGGGGAAGCATAGAACACAATGGACGAATTGTAGACCTCACTCTCATCGTGGACGGAGATAAAATAAACATAATAATTCCAGAAGAGCGTATTTCTAAAGAGGAGTGCGAAGAAATAGCAAAAAAAATCTTAATAAGACTATACCTCCTCTTAGGCAAAAAGGTGAAATTCGAAGAAATAACGGTGACACGCTTAGGATATGCCAGCGGAACTTGCAACTACTGCTTGGCCATAACTCCCTTAACCTTCAAATGTAAACGCTGCGGCGGATACTACTGCGCCGAACATAGACTACCCGAAAAGCACAACTGCCCATCGGGAAAAACTGAAAAAATTAATAACAGAAATATGGTCAGAAAAAGGAAAACATCTAAAAAAAGGGAAGAAATAATTCTCTCCGAAGCACCTTGCGGATGAACATCTAGCCTTTAATTAAAAACTAGCTAAACCAATATACGTGGAAAATATTTACAATTATTAATATGGACATTAAAAAATATTTTAAGAACCGCTATTTGAAGCGTAAAAATGTTAATACTGCTTAAAACAGCTGTTTTCAAATATACTTTTAAACTCTGGATGGATACGCATGGAAAGGGCGCCTAAGGCTGAGGGGTTCATCGTTATTGGTGGCAGAGTCTACCCTGCAAACCAAGTTTTACAAGCTCTAATAACAGAAGGCTTCGCAGACATAAAGGTAGAAGAGGGGAGCGTCCTAATAATTGGTGGTGCCCGCATACCCCCCATATTTAAAAGTCCACAAGAACAAGCAATGGCAACCACCTGTTATGGTAGCTTAGCCTACTGCTGCAGCTTAGAAAAACCATGCGAAAACAGAGATAGAGCACTTGAACTACTGGGCTTATCTAAAGAAGACTATTTTCGATTAAAAACATACTTGCACAATAAATTCATAGAATACTCAAAAGGTCTGGACATTAATAACCTCGGGCCTCGATACTGCGAACCCAAAGAATCCGCCAAACCATACCCCTACCGCAATAAACCAATCACAGCGTCAGACCTATTCGAAAATGCAGAAAACACCGAGCACAACTCAATCCCACCCGCTCCCAAAGAAAAAGGAAGCCACACCACAGAATCCATATCTGACATTTTTAACCACTCTGAAGAAATGAATCAAAACGAATCAAACTATCCACAAAACTATGGGAGCACCACACTATTCTCAGAAAACGACGACGAATTTTCCTTCTGCATATACTGTGGATCAAGATTGCCCCCAAAAGCAAGGTACTGCAAAAAATGTGGAAAACCCGCAATATAGAATCCAAAAACAGTAGAATTACACAATAAAAACCATCATAAAACAAATTTACAGTTAAGTAATAGTTCTAATTTACGTCTACTGTTTTTCCGCCTTTAACATTAGTTTGATTAAAGTTGTAATAGCTTCTTTTAGACCAATGGATTCTGGAGCCACGGTGCCTATGACTGGGACATTGCGCGAAACTCCCATCTTTTTTCTAACTTCCTCGGGGCTTAAGGCCCCTACCAAATCCTGTTTGTTAGCAAGAATAACAACAGGTACCTTCTTTGAAAGCTCCTTCCTTATCCTCACTAGAATATTTTTCGCTAAATCCACATTTTCAGGAGAAGTACTATCCACCACTAACAAAATACCCGCACTCCCCTTAGCTAAAATCTCTTGTAAAAATTTGAACCTCTCTTGTCCGGGCGTTCCAAAAATCTTCAAATCCAAAAAATTGACTTCCTCGTATCTGGAACCAAAATCAAAACCAACAGTTGTCTGAAGCGCATCTATGCTTACTGCATCTTTGCAGAGTTTGCTGACCACTGTACTTTTTCCAGAGGAGTAAGGTCCTGTGACCAAAATTTTAACAACCCGGGGTTCCTCACCCATACCAGTTCGTCTCCTGCACTTTTTGTTGTGAGCCTAACGTGATTCTGAATCTGTACCGTTTTCACTTTTAATATTGCTCCCTTTTCGTTTATAATATTTCGCCTTGGAAAATAGTTGGAATAATCCTTTTTATGTTTAAATTTCTAGTTGGTAAACAGCTGCGGGTATTTAATTTGTACATCTTTTTTGTTTACTTAATTCGTTTAAAATCACCTAAATATTTAATTTCTCAAAATACGAATACTTCTTTCGTACAAGTTTGAATTCCAGAAAGTGAATACCCATCAGCATCGTAATGAGACTTCTGGTCTGATTATGATGCGAAACACATTTACCCCCAATTATTGTTAATATTATCCTCAAGCGATTTATAGGGTAATATAACTGTGCATTTCTATCAAATGAGTCTGAGCTGGTTATTTTGACAGAGAATGAAAAAGGAGGCTAAGGTTGCATTGGATAGGGTAGTCATAGTATCAGTGATGCTCTTCAGCGAGTTAATGAGCGCCGTAGAGATGGTGTATACATCCAACGCCAGCTCTAGATTCAAATCTTGTGTTGAAAAGGTGGTAGAGAAGCATCCCGAGGTTTTAAGGGGGTTTAATGTTAAATGGTTGGGCCTTAATGCCTTTGCAATTCTGGACAATCTGTCAAAAATTGATGGCGAAGAGGAGAGGCGTGAAAAGTACAAAGGGGCGCTTTTTGACCTGCTCCAAAATTCCATACTGTGCGGTGAAGAGCTCGGTATGGGTTTCGATGACTTAGACAAACCTGCTTTCATTTATAATGTTAATCATCCCTTATTGGAACAGTACGGTCTTGCTAAGGGTATTGTGCATGATAAATTGGTTTGGTTTAAAAAGGAGAAAATCAGAAGGGAAGAAAACAAGAATAAAATAATTGTTTCATTAAGATGCAGGGGCCGGTCGGAGTTTGCAAAAATACCAAAACAGATTCTAAGCGGTGTTATAGAGCCCCCAAAAATCACCCATAAAAAATTTTCAATAAACTCTATTGACAATATTTTAAACGAACCACTGGGAACTGATTCACTGGTAAGGGAGGTTTCTGGTGCACAAAATGTCGCTATAATCATAGACTATGATTCTCTCCCCACTACAAGCGACATCCTCAAACTGGTTCTTAATGACCTAAAAAAAGCACAAATACCTCAAATTAACATAGTAGTGGCCTGTGGACTAAACAAGCCAAACTCAAACAAGTCGATAAGTAGGATTTTGGGGAGTAACATTTTGGAGAATTACAATGTTACTTTTCACGACTCCTTGGACGAAGATAACCTAACGGAAGTTGGTAGAACACTCTCTGGAGCCAGACTTAAGATAAACACAAAAGTGATGGATGCCGATTACCGCATAACCATTGGATCCATACATCCCCATCCTTACTCTGGATTTACAGGGGGTTACCAAACAATCTTACCTGGAGTCGCTGGGGCAGAGGCAATTGTGTGCAACCAAGTCAGGGGGATGCTTTTGAACAGCAGAATAGGCTTTACTGAGAAAAATCCAGTGCATAGAGATTCACAAAGTGTAGCTCCACTTTGCAGCATTGACTTTATAATAAACACCATTGTTGATGGTGAAGGTAACATCGTAGATTTAGTTGCTGGAAACCCCGAAGACGCTTACTCCAAAGGAATAGAAATATCAAGAAGACTCTTTGCAACCAAAGTAGATGGTAGAGTAGAAATGGTAATATTAGCACCAGGAAAACCCTACGATCAAGACTTTTATTCAAGTTTACAATCAATAGGGGCAATAAAACACCTCCTCAACCCCCACGGCTTAACTGTACTGATTGCAGACTTGGACCGTAAAGATTCAAGAAAGCTAGGAGAAGCTATGGCTCTTAAATATCATGAATTTCTTGATATGGTCTATAAAGACCCGAAGATCCTTCTGATAAGAAATATCCTAGAATTTGAGGGAAGGAACCTCATACTTGTTTCTGGGAAGATCTTAAAAAATATTGGCAGACTTCCCATCATCAATGTGAATAACTTACGCGAGGCGATAGACCAAGCAAATCGAATAATTAACCCCTCCTCCATACTGGTAATTCATGAAGCGTGGAATACAATACCTGAATTCAAAGATGGAGAACGCCCCTTCTCCGCCGACTTCTAAACGGAACTCCTTTTCAATTACTACGTATACTCGTTAAAAGCATTTTATGGTTCTCTTTTTCAGAACCATGTTGTATACTGTTTGATCTATGGCGGTTTCAGCAATGTCGGAGCAGTAATCAATGATTCTTTCAAGGTGTATAATAATTATCTTGTTTTCTGGAAACTCTTTTTCCAAAATTCGTAGTTCCCTTTTAAGATTAGATCTCTGTTCCAAAATCTCAAAAGCCTTCTTCAAGTTTCTGTTAAAGAAAACATCAATGAGTGAATTATATACTTCATTAGCCTTTTCTGCAAACTTGGACAAATCCTCATTAATTGTTCCACTAGCCAAAATTTGCTCAGCTATGGCCACTGCGTGATCCGCTATTCTTTCAATGTATCTTGTTATATGGCTATAATGCAGCCCTTCTATGGGTAATATATTTAATTCTCGAGCAAGCGCGGGATTCTCAAGTATGAGGTGAACCATCCTCTGAACCAACCAATTGTACCTGTCAACATCATCATCACGGTTAATAATTGCCTGAGCCTCTTTGCGATCCCCGATCCTTATTATCCTTACTACACTAGTGAGAATGTAACCCGTGGTGTTAAGTAGCCTCTGAATTATAGGCTTTATGGATGTGCCCTCACTTATGTCCTTAACTACTATGGATTTGTCTGTTTCATCTACAACCTCTACCCCTATCATATTTCTTACATGGCTTTCTATATTTTCTCTGAATTCAAGGGAAATTTCTTTTGTAGATACTAGGCTGAATTGATCCAGTCCCACTATATACCCTGCAAGCAGTATTACGTTGGCTACATGTGAATCGCAGTTTTCAACATCAAAAACCCCGCTCAATTTCTGCTTATAGACTTCCTTATTGGAAAATATTACTAGACTTCCATCATCCAACTGCTGAATAACTACCTCGCTTCCACCTTTTATTTTAGACTTTGCACACCAGTCCTTAGGCAAATAAACATAGAAAGACCCCTTAACCTCTTGAATTTTTCTAGATTCCATACCACAAACACCTACAATAAGTATACATATGTATCCTTATGAATCTTTAGGAAAATATTAGTAAAGCATAAAATTAGATGTCCATGCGAAAAGGAAGAAAATGGATAGGAAATGATGGCATTAAACTTGCCCCGCAAAAAAACACTACTAATAATAATGCTCATACTAGCAATGGCAGCTATTTCAATGTTCATTATTTATCCCATAATCTTCATAAAACCTCAGGCAGATTTGCAGCAGAGTTTAGGTATATACACTGGTCAGGCTTCAGACACCTTAAATATAGCAGGTTCAACCACAGTCTTGCCGATTACACTTGCTGAAGCGCCGCTCTTTCACGCGGCCACGGGGATTAATGTTCAAGTGTCTGCTGGGGGCTCAGGCTTGGGGTACAGTAATGTTATTGACAGGATTTCGCCCATAGGAGCTGTTTCTCGCCCTCCTAAGAGCAGTGAACTTATTAGAGCTTCTGCAAATGGTGTAACACTCCATCTCAATGCTGTGGCACTGGATGCTATATGTATAATCTGGAATATTCCCGGGCAAGTGAATTTGAAGCTGACTAAAGAGCAGGTGGTAAACATATACAGCGGAGTTTACACTAGATGGAACCAGGTTAACTCAGGTTTGCCTGCTGAAACAATATGGGTTATTGGTAGAGAGCCCAACTCTGGCACCCGCGAATCCTTCGAAAAACTCTTCGGGATTAGTGTGACAAAGGTAAATCAAGAAGTAACCAATAATCAGGACATGGTTTTCTCAGTTTTAGGTACCCCCTACTCCATAGGGTATTGCAGCTTTGCTTATACCCAGTACGTCAATACTGCCGAGATTGCCGGAAGCGACGGAACATTTTTCGCTCCAACAAGAGAAAACATCAGAAATGGAAATTATCCTGCCACTAGGCCACTTTACTATGTTACTAATGGGGTTCCAACCCCAGGGTCCACTGTTGATATGTACATTAAATTTGTGCTAAGTCCAATAGGTCAAAGGGCTGTTGAGGCTGCGGGCTACGTAGCGTTCGCGTAGTACACATAATATTAAGTGTGAGACTGGAATATACCTAATGGGTGGTGTTATGATTCTGGGAAAACGTTTACAGGGAATTCTCAAAAACTTTGTTTCTAGTTTTATGAAATTTGCGACTCCCAGAATCGACATATTGCAACTAAAGGTTGTGGAGCTTCTAAAGAGGGTGTTCTCTCCTGAAGGACTTACTGGTCTCTGTGCTCTTTCTAGCTTTATCATCACAATGCTCATTCTTTTTTTCCTAGTGCAGCAGGGGCTTCCCATTATTCGGGAGATGGGCTACTGGCAGATTGGACTGTATATTACTCTTCTTCTTAACGAAATGGGTTTATCTGACTATTTGTGGCTTCATGCTTTAATTCAGGCAAATGGAAACATTGTTATTGGTTTTGTAAACTTTGTTTCAGGCTCAACTTGGGATCCAAGTAGCTACGAATTCGGAATTTTACCACTTATAGCTGGAACCGTCACCGTCGTTGGCGGTGCTCTACTTATAGCTGTGCCCATTGGTATTCTCTCTGCAATTCACCTATCGGAGTACTGCCCCCCAAGAATTAGAAATGTCGTAAAGCCAGTAATTGAACTTCTGGCAGGGATACCATCCGTAGTTTATGGTTTTGTGGGGCTTGCAGTTCTTGTTCCATACATTGCCAATATTTTCAATCTTAGATCTGGTCAGACAGCCCTCGCGGGGGCAATTATTCTCTCAATTATGATTCTTCCCACCATTGTTTCCATTAGCGAGGACGCAATAAGCTCCGTTCCCCAATCTTACAAGGAAGCCTCTTTCGCCCTTGGAGCCACACACTTCCAAACAGTACGTAAAGTTCTTCTGCCCGCTGCTATTTCTGGAATTACTGCGAGTATTATTTTGGCTGTTGGTAGGGCGCTTGGGGAAACGATGGCTGTGCTTATGGTTTGTGGAGGCGTAGCAAACATTCCCCCCCTATCCTTGGAACTTTTCTTTACCTCTGTTAAACCTATGACTGCAGCCATAGCGGCAGAGATGGGAGAAACTGCAGTGGGCACCCTACACTACAGCGCCCTCTTCGGTGTTGGACTGGTGCTTTTCATAATCACCTACATTGTTAATTTCGTAGCAGATACAATAAACACTAGATTCAAAAAGAAGTTTGGAGGAGTGAGGTAGTGAAGGTCGAAAAAGAGTTAACCGCTGTTACTAAGGGAGTGGGTCTCGGCGAGATACTTTTCAGCATTCCCACCCTCCTAATTTTAGCTTCGTTCATCCTAATTATGGGCGTAATTATAATTAACGGTGCACAAGTAATCAACTGGGAGTTTATAACTGGCACACCCGGAGCAAGGATGCTCTATGGCACACCACTAGGTTTGTCTCTCTCTTATGGGGGGATACTTCCCATGATATTTGGAACTCTTGCTCTAGTATCGGGTGCTATCTGTATAGCTGTACCCTTGGGAATTCTTTCAGCTATCTACATTAATGAGTACCTGCACGAGGGTCGACTGAAATCTTTCATAATCCAGACCATTAGTAACTTGGCGGGTGTTCCCTCGATAGTGTTCGGTCTCTTTGCATTCGCCTTCTTCTGCAAACAGTTAGACTTCGGTGTCTCTCTCCTCTCAGGCTGGCTTGTGTTAGGGTTCATGGCTCTCCCCATAATAGTTAAGTCAACAGAGGAAGCCTTGAAGACCATACCGAAAAGCTTTCGAGAGGCAAGCCTAGCTCTAGGGGCCACAAAGTGGGAAACCATTACCAAAACCGTTCTACCCGCAGCAGCGCCGGGAATCTCCACAGGTACAATACTGGGGATTGGGCGGGTCGCCGGCGAGACTGCCGCCATACTTTTCGCGGCAGCCGTCTTCTACCAAAGCAGCCTTTACCCCACAAATGTCTTTCAGCCGGTTATGGCTTTGACATATCACCTGTACTATGAGGCGACAACAAGTCCTTTTGCAGCAGTCAATAAACCCTACGAGTTTGGAACAGCTCTTGTGCTTGTGGGGCTGGTTCTCCTATTCGTCATTTTTGCAATGTATATTCGAAATAAAGGTTTAAAAAGGAGGAAGGGTTGGTGAGAATGATGTTATCTGTGTTAAACAAATTATCGGCATTAAATAATAGAGAGGACAGTGTAGTTAAAGAAAAAAGGACTAGAACAAGGAACGTTAAAATAGAGGTTAAAGACCTAAATCTATGGTTTGGTAAAAATCATGTCCTAAAAAACATAAACCTAAAAATATTAAAAAATAAGGTCACCGCAATAATTGGCCCTTCAGGGTGTGGTAAAACCACATTAATAAGATCATTCAATAGGTTGGTTGATCTTGATGGGGCTAGGGTTGAGGGAGAGGTGCTTCTTGACGGCGAAAACATCTATGATTATAGCGCCGATGTGGTAGCTATCAGAGAAAAGGTGGGAATGGTTTTCCAAAAACCTAATCCCTTCCCCATGTCCATATATGACAATGTTGCCTATGGCCCCAGAATTCACGGAGTAAACAATAGTAAGGAATTAGACAAAATTGTGGAAGATAGTTTAAAAATGGCTGCCCTATGGGACGAGGTTAAAGACAGGTTAAATGTAAATGCATACGAACTCTCTGGCGGTCAGCAGCAAAGACTCTGCATCGCTAGGGCACTATCTATAAATCCGGAAGTTCTTTTAATGGATGAGCCGTGCTCAGCACTCGACCCCATTGCCACATCAAAAATCGAAGACCTTATATGGGATCTCAAAGAAAAAATCACGGTCGTTATAGTAACCCACAACATGCAGCAGGCCGCGCGAGTTTCTCAATACACAGCCTTTATGTATCTAGGCGAACTTATAGAATATGATGAAACCGAAAAAATTTTCGAAAACCCCCGCGAAGAACGCACAAGGGATTACATTACGGGGAGGTTCGGCTAAAGGAAGGATAGCATTGAAGGAAGAAACTTTAAAACCTGAAAAGAAAATGTTGAGGCTACGTTACCAGAACCAACTAAAAAAATTAGCAGACATGGTTGTCGATATGGGTGAGCTGTCAATTGTGACGGTTCGAGAATCTGTAAACGCTCTCAAAAAACAAGACGTAGAACAAGCCCAAAGGGTTATAGAGATAGAAAAGAAGGTTGACGACCTAGAATTTGAAATAGAGAGAATCTGCATGGAACTATTAGCACTTCAGCAACCCATGGCAGAAGACTTACGCTTTATTGTAACCTGCTTAAAAATCATAACAGACATAGACCGAATAAGCGACTATTCCGGAGACATCGCAGAAATAGCCATAAAAACAGCTGGAAAACCCTTTTTCAAGCCACTAATAGATATTCCCCGCATGTCAGAAATCGCACAGGGAATGATAAGGAAATCCTTGGACGCCTTCATCGCAAGAAGAGTCGATAATTTAATGAAACTCTCAGAGGACGACGACCTAGTAGACGGACTCTTCGAACAAATATTTAGAGAACTAATCACCCTAGTAATAGAGAAGCCAAGCGGAATATCTGATGCCGCCTACCTCCTATTCATAGCAAGATACCTAGAAAGAATAGCAGACCACTCCTGTAACTTGGCAGCAAGAATCTACTATATGGTCACAGGTAAAAGAGTCAAGATAAAATAAGATAAATACAGGGATTTCAAATAAGTTCAACCTTTATAAATTGTAAATCTCCGATTCAAGGTAATAGGTCAAAAATTAATTCTCAAAACAGGTAGAATCTAATGAATAAAACTTAAATTCAAGCATAAATGTGTAAATATGTCACCAATCATAATCATAACTGAAAAACAGGTGGAAGTAAGCAATGACAATAGCCGATCTACTAAAAGAGAGGCAAGTAAAATTCCTACTCTTCGGAGGAAAGATTAGTTATGTTTAACTAGTCCCTCAAAAGGGGGAGTAGGAAAGACCAGTTGCTCGGCTGCTGCAGCTATTTGGGCAGCGGAATATGGACTCAAAACCCTTATCATTAGTACAGACCCTGCCCATAGCCTAAGTGATAGTTTTGACCAACACATAGGTCCAAAAATTAAGAAAATTAAGGGAGTAAAAAATCTCTACGGATTAGAGATTGACCCTCATAAAGCCTTTGAGGATTACAAGAAAAATCTGGAGCAAGGAGATTTTTCCGAGCCTCAGGCCCAATCACTACTGGAGAGTATGGGGGGCTTAACTGGTATGACTCCTCCAGGAGCAGACGAGGCCTTAGCGTTTGCTAAGGTACTTGAATACATCGAAAATCCTGAGTATGACCTCGTAATATTTGATACTGCCCCAACGGGACACACCTTAAGGCTCTTATCGCTGCCAGATGTACTCAGCGGCTGGGTTATTAACATGCTAAAAATAAGGGAATACTTTGGACGACTAGCGGGACTCTTTAAAAAATTAATCGGCAAGGGCGGTGAAGTTGATCGCAGTATGGAAGTTTTGGAAAAACTGAAGACTACCATTGATGTGGCTCGGGCTGAACTATCGAATCCGGAGAGTACAGCTTTCGTAGTTGTTATGATACCTGAAGCAATGGCTGTTTTTGAGACAGAAAGATTACTCTCCGCTCTCAACGAGTACGAAATCCCCTGCGACCACATAATCGTTAACATGGTTTATCCAGACATACCTAACTGTCCCTTTTGTCGGGCACGTAGAAGTATGCAGTTAGAGAACCTTAAAGAAATACATGAACTATACGACGACTTTAACATAACAGAGGTTCCCCTCTACGACAAAGAAATCCGGGGCATAGAACAACTAAAAGAACTATCCAAAATTTTGTTCGGCGAAGAGTGATAAAAGCCTTATCAAATCAAACATACCCCACTACTTTGTTTATCCTAGTAGTTGAAACGGGTTATAGCTGGATAATAATACATAACCCAATATTAGAAGTATAATTATTCCCGCTATTGCTGTTAGAATCACCCCTTCTCGGGAGTAGTGGGCGCGAATCATTCCTCCAACCAAACTCAAAAGAGACAGAGAACCCAAAATTAGTAAAACTATTGGTGAAGTAATCATTACTTCCCCCACGGAATTCATTGTGAAGGGATACAACCCTGTCCACCAGCCTTGAAAAATGTAGCCTAAAATTAATATGGAAATTAGAAATAGTAGGGTTGCGAGGGCGTCTACCTTTTCTTCTTCCTTTTCTGTTCCTGGAAGCTCTTTCTCCATGGAAGCATTCCCCGGAATTGTTTTTAATGAAATGTTTTAAATAAGGTTATTTTTAATAATATCCTTAGAATAATTTAATCATGTAGCTCTCAACTTCTACAATTGTTAGGTGGAAAGCGGAACATGAGTGATATCTCTGCGTTTCAAGGACGAATGAATCAAGTTCCAGCTACGCTTTTGAACCTTTTGGGCATTCAACCTCCGAGTAGGATACCACCCCAAATAGAGGGTATTCCTAACACTCTTAGATCCAATCACTTAATTTTCGCCATTTTTGACAATTTTGGTTTGCTAGAGTGTACTTATTATCAGCCTAAATTCCTCATTGGAAAATCAGAAGCAATATTAATGCTGGAAACTGAGAATCCCTACACGCCCCATGTCCTACAAGAGGTCATTCATGGTAATCCCGACGCTGATTTTAATCTCTTAACTTTTATGGCGGAGCATGGACGTAAAGTGACAATGATTGCCAGGCCAGAGGACCTCGAGGGAGTAAAAGGAGTGGAAACAAGGCCAAGCGATTCAGATAATAGAACATATATTGAAACTGTTAAAATTCTTAACCGAACAGATTTTCTATGGATACACTTTATCGACTTTGAAACCCTTTATAAACAATACAGCTTCAGACCTCCTAAAGAAATTACACAGAAGTTAATTTCCCGCACAGACAAGTGGCTAAAAGTACTCCATAAACAAGCCACTCCTGGAACACTTCTGGCAGTATTGGGAACTCATGGAAGGGAGCAAGCGCCTGAAATCGAATACGAAGGAAAGTATGCTGACTGGAAAAGAGCCAGCCTACCCATCTGCATCCTAATCAAAAAATAGTGTCTCCTAACCCAAAACTTTTCAAAATCACAAAAGGGCCACTCCTTTCCGAAGATTTCTGAAACAAGTCCTGCGCCAAAAGGGAGCTTAAAAAATTATGAGGCGACCTATTAATTGTTGAATTCTAAAATTTTATGATATTCGTCTACCTTGCTTTAGTGCTTCAAGAATGTTTGCCAGTGCTTCACGGATTTGTTTGATTTCCTCAGTAACAAAACCTACTTTTTCTTCCAACTTTCTGTTCCATTCATAAAACTCTAACCTAATCTTGTCTAAAGAAGTTACGTATTGATCCTCGCCTCTCTCTAGGTTATCAATAAAGTTTCTGATAATCTTATCAGTCTCAAAAACAACCTCATATTCCAGTGTAACAATTCTACCATCTTGAACTCTAAACATTTCGATTTTTGCATCACGTGGGCGACCCGAAATAATGAACTCATAAGGGTCAACGACCAACGCTACGCATTTGGAAAACATCTTCTGGAGTCCTGATTGGGTGTCTACATCAATTGGAGAAAGAAAACAGCCAAATCCCGGGTGTGAGTGATACCACCCAACAATGTAATCACTTCTTCCCTGCCTGTGAAGCTTCTCAGCAATGAGTGGCGCCACATATCTCGCCAGCTTCACATGGCCCGTTGTACCAATCTGCGGACCGGTATCCGAATCCGAAATCTCAACTACACCATTCACTAATCTCCCAATCAAAACACCTGCCACTTCTATACCCGAAAACATTGTACTATGCCTAATAATCTTAGCAAGAGTCAAAGGATAAATCCTAACATCAACCATAAGTTTTCCCCACCGAGCAATCCCAAGCGGACGCGCCACTTTCTTTTCTCAAATAACAGAGCCACAAATACTCTACACCATCATCCATTATTTCCACATATGAGGCATATTTTATTAGATTTTATTATAAAACTATTGATAACTCTGACATTCCGTAAAAGGGAGGAGAAAATATTTGTCTCAGAAGCAGGTTTTAAATATTTGTTCTTGCTGTGATGTTGCCACCCCCCTAAAAATTTCTGGAAAAAGATTTCAAGAAATATGTGGCGTGGAACTCAAATATACCATAGGGCTGCCATCGGAAATAATTCCCAAAATCGAAACTGGACTCTGCGACGTTTTTACCTGTGGAGCAGCATACATAATGGATGAACTACAAAAAAATAATTTAATAGACAGAGAAACCAGAAGCATCCTAGGCTACAGAAGATCAGTAATCCTAACACAGAAAGGTAACCCCAAAAAAATAAGATCCCTCCATGATTTAACAAAAAAAGACATCAAAATCGCCATATCTACGGTAGACAGTCTAAAGGGAGTCTGGGACGAAATAGCCAGCAAAACTGCTCTAACACAAGAAATACAAAAAAACATAACACTTTTCGCCGATGGATGCGGAGAACTACTAGGCTCCATAGTCAGAAAAAAGGTGGATGTGGCATTCGGATGGAATACCTACAAAGCTCTACACCCCAAAACATTCGACGCAATTGAAATCCCCAGAGAAGCACAAGTTTACAGAAGCACCCTAATAGCAGCAACCGCCTTCTGCAAAAACAAAGACACGGCGAAAAAATTCATTCAATTCCTAAAATCAAAAGAAGGAATTAAAACATACAAAAAATATGGCTGGCTCACCAAATAAATAACAAATTTTCAAAAGACTTCACAACTAGTTTTCGTTAAAAAAGGACAGATAGACTCACGCTTCACGTCCCTTTTACTTTTCACAAATACTTGCGGCTGGAAACCCACAAATAGATTCACTTTTTAGGAATGGGAAATGCGGATTAGAACATCTCTTATTATAGGTTGTACTTCATTCGAAGTTGCTGTCCGTAAACTAGGTTGTCTTTCTCGTGATCTAGGTTGTCTTTCTAGTAGCTAGATTTCTATGAGAAGACTTTAAATTGTTCATCTTCCTCTGAATACATATAATAAGATTTACACTTACCAGTTAAGTTGTTGGTGGTTAAACAATGCTCATCCGAATTGTACCTGCTATCGGTCAGGAAGCCCCCTTTGAGATGGAGGTAGACCCAGAGGAAAGTGTGAAGTCTCTGAAAGAGAGAGTGGCTAAACAATGTGGAGTTCCAGCAAGTGCTCTCACCCTAACCTGTAGGGGTATTGAACTACAAGATGATAATGCCCCTCTGGGAAGTGTTGGAGTTCAAGATGGCGATAAAATATTCTATGTCAGTTCTGATATTGAAGGTGGCTTCTAGAAACATTTAAGGATTTCCTATTCGACACAAAATTCCGACATGGTCTTAGCTTACCATGGAAGCTTAGAACATAATTCTTCAGGGGGTTCCTAAACGCCTGCTCAACTTGATTCGGAACGCTACTGGGCTAGGCTCGCATTAGAGGCTCAGCGGATGAGGAGGGAGGAGCCTACCTTCCATTCGGTGAATGGTAAGTTAACTCATTGGCGCGGAATAATATACGGTTCCGCCGGTTCCCCCTACGAAGGGGGAATGTTTAAGGTTGAGATTAAGATTACTCGGCGTTTTCCTTTTGAGCCACCGGAAGTTTTGTGGCACACTCGGATATGGCATCCTAATATTGCTTTCGGTGATCGGCCGCCTTTTTCGGTTTGTATAGCAATATTGGGGAGAGAGTGGAAGCCACAGACAAACATTGTTGGGGTTATAGAAGCTCTGAGGACGCTGCTGAACAATCCTAACCCTGATAATCCCCTTAATTCACAGGCGGCTTACCAGCAGAGACGGGAACCGCAAAAATTTCTTGAAATAGCCCGGGAATATGTTCTAAACTACGCCAACCAGGGTTGGTAGAAAAGTGAAACTTCTGTGAGGGTTTTGGCATGGAGGGTCGTTATCATAGACAAAAACTTGTGAATGTTATGGGTGTTGCTTGGAATCAGGATAAACTGATGAATTCTACTGTTTTAATTGCGGGTATGGGTGCTCTGGGTTGCGAATCGGCAAAAAATTTGATTCTTATGGGTGTTGGGAAATTAATTATAATAGATAATGATGTTGTGGAGCTCTCCAATCTAAGTAGGCAAATGTTGTATAGAGACCAGGATATCGGTTCACCCAAAGTTGTGGCTGCTAAACGTAACTTGACTGAAATGAATCCCAACGTAGAAGTTGAATCTTACTATGATAATATAGAGTGTATTAGTATTGATGTGTATCGGAAAGCTGATATTTTTCTGAGTAGTTTGGATAATTTTGAAGGCCGCCGTTATCTGAACTCAGTGGCGGTGTCTCTAAATAAACCCTTTATTGATGCTGGTACACATGGTTTCTTTGGTCACGTACGTGTAATAATCCCTTACGTGACTCCCTGTTATGAGTGTTATCCTCCCAAAGAGAAGCAGAGAGTTTGGTGTTCTTTGAGAAGACGCAAGCCCCGCGATTTATTCAACGAGTTGGAAAAGTACGGAATAAAAGGTTTAACACTTGATATTGTTGAAGAGTTATTTTTAAGAGGCTACAAGACTGAGCTTGATCTAAAATACGCCAAACTTAAAAACTTGGTCTCAGTTCCAGGAGTTTCTGAGGAACTCGCAAAAGAAATACAGGAAAAGATAGCTCCAAAATTACCAGCCATCCTAACTACGAACGCCATAATAGCGGGGATTCAGTCCCAAGAGGCAATAAAAGTTTTGCTCGGCTTACCTAGAAGTGTGGAGATGTTTCGATATAACGGAATCAGCGGGGGTCTCGATTGCTTGACTCGGACGCGAAGAGCTGACTGTTGGCTCTGCGGGTTGGGAGACGAAGCACAGCAAATGAACGTGGATTCAAATGCTACGGTTTTTGACATCAAAGTACAGATTTCCCAAAGATATGCCATTCCCGACCCCGAAATAGCATACAGGGAGCACTTCCCCTTGGGGGAAGAACTCAGGCTTAAGGATGTTGGATTGAAGTCTGGCGAAAATATATTTGTAATATCAAAATATCTTGCCACCCCTAAAACCTTCAAGTTAAACTTCATAAAATAGGTTAAACTCTTGGCATCTTGATGTCTTATTGATTTATACTGGTGTGTCACAAAACACACATTCTCTTTTGTATCCTTGTCTTATCCAGCCTTCGAAGCAATTTTTGTGATACAAGCTCCGGCATCTGGGGTTTATACATTTGATGGCGCTATCATATTCCTGTGCAGTAATTTTGTTTAGGCAAATTGGGCAAACTGCCATCGCAAAATTACTAAAAAATTCTAAAATGGATAATGCAACTTCAAATAGGTGCTTATCCGGAGTCCAATTCCTCATAGGCGGTAGATTCTCTAAATATTTTTCCAAATTCAAATCTATTTCTTCTTTGCCGCTGGATATTTCTATTCTTGGTTTCACCGTTGGAAATTCTTCTGGGAGAACTAGTTTAATGTTTATTACTTTTCCATTAAGTCTTGGTTTTGAGTATTTTAGGAATACAACCATTAATCTGTATTCTCTTAGGCTGGAGGTGTCCCTCGTGAGTCTAATGGACACATACTCGGATCTACTCATAAGTAAATGTGAATTTTCTATCATTCTTTGAAGTTCTTCTGCCAGCCTCCTTGGTGTGGTCTTATCTGCATCTATTTTTTCTTCTAAATATTTTCTCAGAGCGTCTATAACATCTGTTACGTTGTATTCTTGTCTCCAATTTTTGAGAACGCCTAACTCCTCATTTAAATTAGTTTGAACACCGCTGGCCTTTATGAGGGGTGGCTTGTTAGGGAAATCTTCAGGTATCTGAATTGAAACAAAAAGGGGGCGATTTCTAACTGTGATGTAGCCCGACCATTTGGAGAGTTTTCCTTCTCTGCCGGTTCCAAGTGTCTTGTACTTTTGTTTAATCAGTTTAGCTTCTAATGTTAAACGCTTATAATAATCTATATCTCCCATCTTTAACCATCTTCTGCCCTCAAACTCTCCATAAACTCTGAAATTTTTATGGCTTTGAATTCCAGAATTTACTTGTATTTATAGAGTTTCTCATTAATTTTTTCCTAAACCTATCCTTAACCCGGGGTTATTTAAGGCTTCTTTCCCAAAAAAGGCGGAAAAAAACCATATTTTCTGGAAGCGAAAAGGAAAAATTAACTGGAATGTCTATATTGTATATTCGGAATTCTTTTTAAATGCTGTTTTACCTTTCTTATTTGCTTTTTATCTGTTTGGTCTTCGGGAGCTGTTCTAATGAGTGAGCATTATTTGGGATGGATTCTGAGAAATTTGGTGCTGCCTGCGTTCCCTGATTTAAAAAATGAAAAATTCAAAACCAAGTTTGGTGAACTTAAGAAGGATATGCTTGCGAGTGTTAAAACCGTTGAGTTGAGAAAAGGGAGGAAAAGCGTTGTGAGGGAACATTTTATTACTATAAGTGAAAAATTGAGGGGATGGAGCGAAGATGAAGTTGCTGCTGTTATGGCTCACGAATTGGGTCATCTCGTGAATCGAGATGTTTTATTCAGAAATTCTCGTGATGAAGAACTAGCAGCGACAACACAAGCTATTTCAAGAGGATTCCTAAATGGCTACAAAAAAATTTTTTCAAGATTTTGTAAGGAACCTTGTTGGGTTATTACCCGCGTCGGAAACGTATTTGAGCTTAAGAGCGAGTGGAAGCAGTTGGGTGGAATAGGCTGTCAAGCTGGTTCAGGCGTTTTCCACACCTATTGCCCCTTTGCAGAAGCTTTAAACCTCGCATCTATCGCTTATCTGCGCCCTCTACTGCTTCCCAAAAGCGGAATCTGCGGACTTTGCAAAACAGTCCTTAACAATGTGGTAGCAATTTGGAAGTGTGAATCTTGCTCGGTTCTCTTCCATGAGGGCTGCATAAAAGCCTACGTCAGACTGAATGGAAAATGTCCCACCTGTGGAAAATTCGCTATCCTTCAGAAATAGGAATCCTAAACATAAAATTTAGAATCTTTAGCTCTTGATTTCAACTTCACATCCACACAAGGGACACCTTTTAGTGTTCCGGGAGGCCATCCAGTTTTTGAGTTCATCTAGGTGCATCATGTAACGACATTTGCCGCACTGGTACACGTTTCCCGCGTCTTTAGCTGGATCGATATCAAGGGAGCAGATTAGACAGTTCCATTTCCATTTTCCGACGAAGTGCTTGGTCAAAGTGATATATTTTTCGCTCATTTCTCCTACCTTTTAAAATCCACTAGAAATATTTTAGTACCCCTTGTTGATTATACATTAAAACACTAAATAGTTAAAACATTTTCTGGGAGCGGTGCCTCTTACTAAAATTGGGGTTATGCATCATGCCAAAGAGTAGAAGAATACGAGTAGACTACATTTCAACGCCCTTGGCAGATGTTCCAACTGTGGACGCCTTGGAGGATGTTGTAAACAGTATAAACAGTTTAAAAGAAGAATTAGACTCCCTAAAGGAGGGTGCTAGTGGTCTGAGTGGGGAAGTAATAGAAACTGTTAAGAAGAGCATAAGTACCCTCACTAATAGGATTAACGGTTTAGAGGAAGATAAAAGAAATTTATCCCAGAAGTTTGACTCAGTTGTTGGGGCGTTAGCAGCAACAATCCTTTTAACACAAAAAGTTAAACGTGAAAAGGAGATCGATTTTCAAGTTATAATAAAGAAACCCGAAGAATTAACGTTCACATTTGACCACCTTGGGAACTATGAAGATGTGAAGGCACAGTTGAACGATTATGCTTCTTTTCTGAGAAAAATCTCGGAGCTTAAATCTAAGGGGATTAAGCTGGGTGGCAAATTGCTTGTATATGGGAGGCCTGGAACTGGAAAGACCACTCTAGTCTATGCCCTAGCCAAAGAGTCTAAAGTCCCAATAGTCGATTTTCTAAAGAGTTTGGCAACAGGGTCACCAGAGGATACTGTTCTAGGTATTCGTGCAATTTTCAAATTCATCCGCGAAGACTTAAACAATAAGCCTCTCATTCTTTTTATAGATAATTTTGATGCTCTGGCGCAAAGCAGAGATTTAAACCAGTCCTCCGTCCTTTCCGCCTTATTGGACGAACTTGACTCCACCAATCTGTGCGACCACTCCATACTAGTCATCGCAGCTACCAACAGGCCGGATTTGTTGGACGCAGCGGTTTGGACAAGGTTTGACGATGTAATCTCTGTTCCCCTACCTGATGTTAGAGCAAGAACGGAGATTTTACATGTATTGCTGTCTCGCCTCTTGTATGAGAAGAACATAGATTTCCCTCAGGTTTCTGAGGCTACGGAAAACTTTTCTGGGGCGGATCTTGAAAATCTCGTCTCCAGAGCTGTGGTTTTACTGGAGAAAAGACGCAAAAAAATATTGACAACAGACATACTTTTGGAAATAGCTCACTCCATGAGAACGGAGATATCGCAGAGAATAAAGGAAAAACAGTTACAAAAAAGAAACTTGCAAAGGGAGGAGTATCTTCACCAAGCTCTCATTCAGGATGTTGTAACTGACGATAAAAAATATGAAAAGCTACTCTTAACCCTTACAAAGCTAAAAAGTGGGGACTCATTGTCAAAGGATGAGATTGTTATCGCTAAAAATTTTGAATTTTTAACTTCCAATCCCGAAAAAAGTATTGAAGTTTTAAAGGAGAAGCGAGAAAGATTTCAGAGAGTTCAGGAAACAATGCAGAAGATGTGGGGGGCGAGAACGTGATTACGGAGTTAAAACTCAATAACTTTATGTCCTATGATAATATTTCGATACCCATTTCACCCACCTTCAATGTAATAGTGGGTCGTAACGGGGCGGGAAAAACTTCCATCATATCTGCAATTAGAATCGCTTTGGGATCTTTGGCAAGGGAGAGACATAGATTGCTTGATAGGTATATACGCCACGGAGAAAAGGCTGCTAGAATATCCATATTAATAGAAAACAAAAATAGCTTTGGAGAAAAAATTTTCAAAGATTTAGACGACGACATGGTCGAAATAACACGCATTCTTCGTAGGGGAAAACAGTCCCTATTCCGGCTAAACGGTAAACCCATTCACCTGCGTAATTTGAGGACGTTGCTATCCGAGGCGGGTATAAATCCAGACAATCCCTTGGTAACTATTCACCAGGGACAAGTAAACGACCTTATTAAAGCCAAGCCAAATGAGCGCGCATATTTCTTTGTAGATGCTTTGGGGCTAGGCCCAGTGCTGAAAAGAATCGAAGAAAGTAGGGAAAAACTCAGGGAAAACAGTGAGAAACTTAAAGGTTTGACTAATAGATTGAGAGAAGCCAGAAAGGAGCTTAAACTGCGAAAAACTCGAAAAGAGAAATATTTGGAAAAGGTTGAATTGGAAAAAATGAAAAATAAACTGGAGGCCATGTACCCCTTCTCCCAAAAATATCACAAAGAAATGGAGCTATCCCAAGCCACAGAAAAATTAGAAAAACTAAATATCGAAATAAATGAACTCAACTCAACCCTTGAAAAGAAGGAACAAGAATACCACTCTACATGCACAAAAATTTCCAGCTTGGAAAGAAGGGAGGAGAATCTTTCAGCCGAAAGGGAAGAAATTTACCAGAAAAAATTACAGCTCACTGAGGAAAAATCAAGATTGCAGGCTTATGTGCTCTCCTTAAAAGAAGATTATAAGACCTTAACCCCCAAAACATATGCTTCAAATATTTCTAGGGTTAAGCGAATAATACAATCACTCAGCATCAAAGGTGAAGTAATTGGGCCTATAGTGGAACACTTGAAAATCAAAGATTCAAGATACAACTTGGCAATAGAATCCGCCCTTGGGAGAAGAGTTCTAGAAAGCTTTGTTACCACCAACCGCCAAGACTGTATACTCCTGCATGATAAATTAATCTCGAAGGGGATTAGAACCCGCATCTACTGTGTAACTGAAAAATATGAAAAGTCACCCCCTAGTAAGCCTATTTTCCCCGGCGAAGGTATCATTGACTGGGCAGTAAATATGGTAACCGTTCCCGAGGCTCTACGCCCAATGGTGGAAGAAATTCTATCAAGATATCTTATTGTGGATAACTTAGAGCACGCATTGGTTAATGCTAAAATGTATAATACTCCTGTGGTAACCCTTAATGGCACCAGAATCACTTATTCGCCCGTAGGCTACTTTAACATTGATATCCCTACACAGTTCTCAATCATCGGCTCATTTAGTGCTAGCAGCAACGAAAACAGTGAAACCGCAGATGGTAGATTAGAAACTTCAAAACAGCTGAAGGGTCTCACCGATAAAATTCAGGAACTGGTACAAAGGGAGAAGGATATTATTAGTAACCGTGTTGAATTGAAACGCGAATTAAACTCGCTGACTAAAACACGTGATTATTTAATGCAAGAGATTGCCGAGATCAAAGCTCGCCTGAACAACTTGGAAGGAGATTTACAATTCTACCGAAACCGGTCAAATTCACTACGCGAAGAATTAAAAGATTTGGAGCCCAAAATCCAGCTGATAGATCCAATCCTTCGCCCCACTGAAGAAGAAATTCTGCCGCTACCTAAACTAAACCAGAAAATTATTAGGGTAGAGGCAAAACTGGAAGCCCTAAAGGAGTACTCAGAAGAGGATCTAAAATCCTTCGAAGAATATGAGGGAACAGTAAAAGACATAGAAGAACAAACAAAAAAATTGGAACAGGAAAGGGATATTCTCATAGACACATTAAAAAAGGAGCAGTCCAAGCTCTTAGAGGAGCTTCAGACAAAGATGGTTAAATTTAATGAAAACTTTGTTGACATTCTCCGTGAAGTTAATGGGAAGGGATTCGTGGAGTTAAAGCAAGAAAATGGGGAGCTAAACCTTTACCTTTACTCAAGCTTTAGGGGGAACGAACCCACATCTGTGGACACTGGTGAACATTCAGGGGGAGAAAAAAACGTAACAACTATGGCCTTCCTACTTGCGCTTCAAAGAGTTCATCCTTCGCCATTTTATCTCTTTGACGAATTTGGAATCCACACTGATCCTGCCAACAAAGAAACAATATCAAAGATGATTAAATCTTGCTCCAATCGTTCTCAGTATATTGTCATCACTCCTATGCGTTTAGGCATAGCTGAGCAAGCGGATCATGTGATAGGAGTTTTTCGTGACGCGGAAGGTAAATCTAGAGTGGAGATTCTGCAAAAAAAGGATTTTGAGAAGAGCTGAAGCTCCTATGAAAAAAATCTCTGAGATTATCAAAGAGTGTATGAATGTTCTAAGAGGTGACACTAATCCTTTCAGTATTCCCATCTATGAGTACGCAGTCGAGCTCCAGGAAAACCTCTCCAATGCAGATTCTAAAATATTAGAGCACTCAGAGGCCCTATATGGTCTTGTTATGGTTCATGAAAAAAAAATTAATGAAGCATATAAACTACTTTTTCCCGATTTTCCAACTGGTAAGAACCTCAAAAATAAGCTTCAAGGACTCGACATAGACTCTCTCTCAAATCTTATCAAAATACGCCCCATAGTAAAATTGAACCTCATAACCACAGCCGGTCTAATCTACTCCCTCCAATTTCTGAGGGGGCGCGAATATACCTCCTTAGAGTTCCCTCCGGAAATAAAGGCTGAAGTAAAAGCAGACACTATAAACTTTTATGATGAACCCCCCTTTATGGATATTGTGAAAAATTTTCTAAATCTTCTGCGGGAGTCAAAGAAAGCCGAACTCTCCAGAATTATTCGTGGTGAAAACTGGGAGGAGACGGTTAGAAAATTTATGGCCTTCACCTTCCTTTTGGACAGCAAAAAAATTAAGGTAGTATCTGAAGGAAATAAAAGATTTCTTGAGGAAGCCTAAAATGTCAACAGAACTCCAGCTACTCTCCCTACTCCTTCTCCTGAGTCACGGTAAAAAGCCAGGAATCACATCTGAAGAATTACGCGAAATATTCCTCTCAGATGAGGAGGACGAGTCCCACCTCCAAGACCTTCTAAACACGCTTCAAGAAAAGTTGAATGAAATCGGTCTCCAATTAAAATACATTTCCCCAGAAAGAAGATGGGTAATTGCAGTAAACGATTTAGGTTCGTCTCTAGTTCCCTGTTTTCTGGTAGATAGGTCTGTAACTGCCACACTGGCAGTAATCTTGGCTTTGATTCTCGAAAAAGGAGCCCCAATAGAGAGGGAAGAGCTAAATTTTCTTAAGGATAAGATGGGCGAAGAACAGCTCCGAAGAAACCTCAAAACCTTGGAAGAAAACGGATACATAGGGATAGACAAAAATATCATCACACTTAAGAGCCGGACAATCTACGAAGTAGATTTAGAGGATTTCAAGAAAAAAATTATGGAAATCAAGTAGACATTTCCTCACACAATTAGTGGAAGACTATTTCTAAATAGCCTTTTTTAAGCTCTCTAGAAACTGGAGGGCATCTTCTTCTGTGTTGTACAGGTGGGGAGATAACCTAATCATGTTTAACCTTATACTTAATTCCACAGGTCTCTTTAATTTACGTAACTTTTCAGCGACATTCTTGCTGTCCTTCCCCTCAATGTAGAATGTAACTATGGAACCTCTATCTTGTGGTGTTATTACTTTAACACCTTTTATTGAATCTAGTTCTTGGCGCAGAATCTCATTTAGCGCCATGTTATGTTCATATATTTTTTCTATCCCCACTTTTCTTAGATATTTTATTGATTCCACAAGCCCAAGCTTCGCATCATATGCACTCGTGCTGTATTCAAATTTCCTAGCTTTAGCCGCAAATGTTAACTCTCTGGCATTAAAATTCCACATATCCTCTGTTGATCTCCAACCCACAAGAGCGGGTTCCAGCTCATCACACAATTTTTTTGAAATGTATGCTATAGCGGTTCCGAAAGGAGCTATCAGCCATTTATAGCTCCCAGTAATATAAACATCGGCGGCTATTTCCCTAACATTCAGAGGTAGGTAGCCCGCAGCTTGTATACCATCCACAACCAGTATAGCCCCTACCTCGTGGGCCTGCTTAGCAATTTTCTTGATATCCCATTTTTGGCCATTTAAATATTCCACATGACTCAAAGCAACAACTCTCGTTTCCTCATCTATTTCACTGAACAAATCATCAACTGAGACACTCCAGTTTTTAGCCTCAACCAGCTTTACCTCAATTTTCCCTTTTCGAGCAATTCTCAGCCAAGGATAGGTAACACTTGGAAACTCGATACCCGTGGATACCACCCGTCCCTCCTTCAACTCTAAACTCCAAGCGATGGAATTCACAGCTTCAGAAACGCTGTTAAAAATGGCTATGTCATCTGGGTCACACCCCAAAAGTTTTGCCCCCTGTTCTCTGAGGCCATCATAAACCAAGGCTTCTTTCTCCTCATCCAAAGTTAATGTGCCACCTCTAGTCAAATCCACAAAAAACTCCTTGGTTCTATCAATAACCTTCTTGGGAACCAGCCCGATACTCGCACTATTCAAGTAATTAACCTTCTCGATAATTGGAAAATCGCCCAAAATATTCTTCATCGGCATACCATTCACCCCGAAATAATGAATCATTCAGGAACTTACCTTAGCAAATTTTATTACCCCTTTCTTAATATGGTTCTACCATTGCTTGAGAACACTAATTTCTGGTAGCCGATAGAATATAAACTTTTATGGTTCAATCCTGCTATCTATCTATACTTCTCTCATCGAATAGGTCATTACGTGAGCAAAATGTCTGAGGTAATAATTCTATCCCAAGAAGAAGTCAAGTCTTGCCTTCCAATGAGTGAGGCCATCAAGGCTGTAGCAGAAGCGTACAAGGCTTTTGCCAGGGGGCGAGTTGAACTGGCTCCCATAATACACTTGGGAGTGGAAAAATACAGAGGTGAGGTAGATATAAAATCAGGGTACGTAGAGGACTTCGGACTTATAGGAACAAAAATAGCTTCTGGATATTATGACAATCCCAAAATAGGCCTGCCGTCAGGAATAGCGTTAATAATCCTCATGGATCTGAAAACCAGCCTGCCACTGGCAATTATGGATGGAACCTATATAACAGCGGTGCGAACTGGCGCGGCGGGAGCAGTGGCTGCAAGTGTACTTGCCAGAAAAAACTCCCAGATTGTGGGAGTAATAGGTGCAGGCACACAAGCAAGGATGCAGGTATTAGCGCTAAGCGAAATCTTTCCCCTCAAACAAGTAAAAGTATACAATATTCACAGTGCCGGCAGCGAGAAATATGCCGCTGAAATGATGGAATGCTTAGGCATCGAGGTTAAACCAGTGAACACCCCAAAAGAGGCTGTGAGTGAAGTAGACATTATTGTAACAGCTACACCCTCCAATAAGGCCCTAGTTATGGATGAATGGATCCCAGATGGTGTCCACATCAACGCAATTGGGGCAGACGCTCCCGGAAAACAAGAGTTAGACCCTAAAATTATGAAAAGAGCAAAAATTGTGGTGGACAGTTTCAAACAGTGCCAAATAATCGGAGAAATTCAACACGCCCTTGCACAGGGGCTAATTACAGAAAAAGATGTTCACGCGGAAATTGGAGACATTTTAATTGGAAAGAATGTGGGCAGAGAAAACGAGACCGAGATCACACTATTCGACTCCACAGGAATGGCGGTTCAAGACATAGCAGCCGCCAATGTTGTCTATCAGCTGGCAAAAAAGAAAAATATGGGTAGCTACATTAAACTGCTCAAGTGAATCCCCGGTTAAAGGTAGAACCTATTTCTTTATTGTCTCCTCTCTAGGTGCTAAATATTTTCTCTTAATTACAAACTCGTATACTACGGCCAAAAGTGCGACTACCATTGCTACTATGATAAAGAACAGGGTATAAGGATTACCAAAAGTTGCATAGTTTAGGTAGAGTAGGAGTTTTGCTCCAAAAAAACAGTACATAAAGGCCCGGGGATACCCTCCAATGACAGTGGGAATGATAAAAGTCCTAAATTTCACCTTGGTCAGACCTACACCATAAGAAATAAAGTCAAAGGGTATAAGTGGAGTTAATCTGGTAACGAGGATGGCCCAAAACCCATATCGCGTAATCCACTGGTCTGCTATTAGAACTGCGTCTCCTAAAATATAAATAACAATTTTATCAAAAGTTCGCCTTACTCTCCCACCATCAGATGTATGCTCGTCTTTCTCCATAACAATGGCTTTATTTTCCCAGCGTTCAATAACTGGTCTCCCGACAAATCTTGCAATGTAAAAACCTATAGCACCACCCACCACTTCCCCGGTACCCCCCACTAAACCCGCCAAAAAGATTCCATAATCAAAGTTAAAAATTGGAAAAACCAAAGGTACAAAGAGAACTAGTGTAAAAAAATTAAAAACCTCAGGAGTCGATACCATCAGTGGAGTAAAAAAAGTTACATAGTACTGGAGGGAGAAGGCGGCTCCACCAAGCATCAAAATAAACTCACTGGGGACGGGCGCAGCCACCGCTTGTAAAAGCATTGCTGCAAATAAACCAGCAGAACCATAGGTAAAAATCCACAACATAATACCATTAAAAAGAGCTTGAAAAAACGCATTTATACCGTCAAATACAGATAAAGTTGCAAGTAACAATAATAGATACATCTAGAATTCCTCCAAAACAAAACTAAAGTTATTAGAGAAAGCCTATAAATCTTACTATATACAAAATTAATAACAAAAACCCAAATACTCTTAACTCCCATATGGCGAAGAACATCCATCCATGAAAAACCTTAGCGCCTGAGGAGTGGAGGAGGCATCGGAAGTGTTAAGCTGCACTACACGTGGGGTCCTCTCACGGGCTCTATTGAAAAAGTTTTATTTTTTTCAATTTCCTTTAACATATTGATGAATTTTTTATAATTTTACACCGTCAAATTTGAAAAATTTCCAAAAAACAACCAATATTTAAAAAATTAAAATTATTCAACAGAGCCTCATGTTGGGGGAAGCTCTTTAGGGCCTACCCCTATCCTATTTCCATTTCTAACTTCGTTCCAGCTTTCTCTTACTGATTCCTCTTTTCTGAAGCGGTACTTGCTTCCTGCGGGTTGAGCATATAGTACATGGCAACAGCCATCTCCCCGCCATGGCCAAGATGGCCCTTACCTCACCCCACCTCTTGTTTATCCACTGGTACTTCTGGGCGAAATGGGGATCCCAGCGCACCGCCACGTGAGCTGCTTGGTTTAGGCGCCCACCTCACGCAGGATGAGCCCTCCTCTGTTATTCCTCCCTTGCGGCTTTTTCGCCGCTCTCCCCAAGCTTTGGCACGAGGTCCAGCCAGCCTGCAAGTTTGTTGGCGCCTGGAAACCGGCTTATGTCCCCTATCTTGCTTATAAAGAGCAGGGCGGTAGGGTAGTCGACGCCGGGTATGGTCATGAGCAGCTTTAGCGTCCTCGTCTTGGAATTATTCTTCAGCTATTTTTAGATCAACCTCCTCCAGCAACTGATCAAGCAGCTCTATTTGTCTAAAGTTCGGCCTCCATTATAAGTTGGCTTCCCGGAGTTTGTGTGCGTGTTTTTTGGAGTCGCTCCCAGCCGGCTTTGCCGAACTGGTCGCTTCCAGTGAGGTCTTCTTGGAATTGGTACTTGCTTTAGGAGGGCGTGGATGCTGTTCTTCGCTTGGGGTTCTGCTTCTTGTGAGGTTTATGTGGTGCCTTACTAGGGCGTGGATTTTGCGGAACTTGGGGGTGGGATGCAGGCAGGGGGTTATCATGCTGGTTCTAGGGGGTCGGTTGGGTTTCTGGCGTTTCCTTTTGCCGTTTTTATTCTGGCTCCGGCTATGGCTTTGTTCTTCTTGGGGTTGGAGAGCGTCGCTTCCACCCCTGCTTCTTTGAGGCTGGTGTACAATTTGATAGGTTGCCTGTGCTCTAAAGGACTGCTTTCGCCTTCCTGTTCCCTTTGGTGCTGATCGGGGTTCTGGCCCCGTAACTTTTGTTTAGGATTAAGAATTCCCTTTTTTTATGTTTCCTTCCATATCCTTCATGCATACGTAGCAGTATTTTTTGTGAACATCGATTCCTATAATATATTTCATCTATTCCTATACATATAGACCTTCCAGTTAATTTTTTCCTTTTCGCTTCCAGAAAATATTGTTTTTTCCTCTTTTTTTGGGAAAAGAAGCCTTAAATAACTCCTAGGTTAAGGCTGTGCATTACCCAATAGGTGGTAAAGGGTAATTGCTTCTCCCTAATTTTGTGTGGAAAATGCATAGTTCCCTGTTCCTGCAAATAAAAGTATCACACAAATATAAAATCCGGGAGAGAAAAATTACCCATAATGTGGGTAATGCATAGGGGACTAAA
>JAHQXB010000167.1 GCA_029856435.1 Candidatus Jordarchaeia archaeon | reverse complement strand
ATGGAGGCGAGGTTAACGGGCTGGTGGCACAGCCCCTGCTAAGGTGGAGTGGAGTGAGGTGGAAGCCTAAAAAGGGCAATGAACACAGAGCCGATGAAAACCTTAGAAGCAGGAATCTCCCGGCTTCGGCCGTGGAAAGTGTCAACTAGGGCTATGAATTCATTGATGCTAGTGAAACTTGTTTTTAGGGAGGGGGATATGGGCGGCCTAGTGTTTTCCACATTGGTTTCTGTATTGGTTCCCCTTTTAGTCTGAAGTAGACTATGGTTTGCATTATGGGGATGAAGATTAGGAAGAGGTTGAGTGTGGCACTGATTATTAGGGAGCCTGAGAGGAGAAGGGTGTTTACGCTGTTTTCAACTATTGGGGAGAGAATGTAGGGTGTGGGGTAACAGAAGGGGTTGAGAAAATATGCTACCATGATAGTCAGAATGAAGCCTATAACCGGTAGGAAGGAGCCTGTTATGTATGTTTTTAGGAGGCTTCTTTTGGGTTGCCACATTTCCGAAACTATTTCTTCTGGGCTTCTCTCGTCCCTATCTGCTGATGCGGAAATAACTTTTAGGGTGTACCCTATGGAGAAGAGAAACGTTGCGGTGGGGATTGCAAGTGCCAGAATAAGTGCTATGAATCCAAACTTGTACAGTTCATAGTAGGAGACGATTGCAGCCATACTGGTGAAAAACTGGAAGTTAGCGTATAGTAAAATTGCTGAGAGTACTACTCCCAACGCTAGGTAGGTGCTGATTGCTCCTCCTAAACCTTGTTTGGGCTCAATTTCAGCGACTTCGAAATGTATTGCTCCCACGCGTGAGTAAACCACAATTTGAGCCAAATAAATTAGAGGTATGAGAAAAATAACTGTGCTGCCCATTAGCGCAAATTCGAGGGGGAAGGGCACCGGAGCCGTACTAATATAGGAGCCCGCAAATAGGGTGTTTATGGATTGAAAAGAGGGTAGACCTTTTCCCGCCACCCAAATATTGTAATTTGCCACATAAAGAATGGGAGCGAGGAGAAGAGTATAGGGCAGGACAACCCGGATGGGTTCACGCAGAGCAATCTTGAGGGCTCCCTTAACAGTGCTTCCTTCGTAAATATCTTCACTTGTTATTCTGGGGACCACCTCACTTATCAGCGCCAGAATGGTGAATATGGCTGAGAAAATTAGTATCGCCCATGAAAATAGGTACTGGGAGTTCTGGACTATGTGGTAGCCCCAAACATAAGAGTTAACGCTAACAAAGGCGTCCCCGACACCCTGATTCTCTATGGAGACCACTAGGGGCGGTAGGGTGGTGGCTGTGAGGGAGGGTGAGGGAAACAGCTGAGTATCCAAAAAAACTTTAGAAGCTACGCCGAGCAACCCACTTGTGAATGGCTGGGAATGAGAGATTCCCGCCACATTACTTGCGGAGAATAGGGGGGTGCCTCCGCCCCAAAAAAGACTCGCCATAAACTCCTCAAAACTATAGATTGAAACATTAACTTCAGCGCTAGATACTAGACTGAGCTCGAGACAACCACTATAAGTTCCGGGAACCAGAAATATGGATTTTCCACCACTAAAAACGGGAAAAACACTAGCTCCACCAAAAGTGTAAGAACCAATGAGAAGCGGATAAGTGACTTCTTGAAACTGTCCGAACTGACTATGATACATGAAGGCCGATGAGGGAAACTTGAAGCCTCCCCAAACAAGGTCTGTATGCCTACTAACACTAATACCATAAATGCCGACAATGAGCAGCAGGCCGAAAAAAATTACCGCCAAACCCGAAGATTTCCTCATCTCAAAACCCTCAACCCAAACAATCAACACCCTCAAAACTATTACGTCCTTACCCTTTTATAAATCATTTCTTTGAGGCATCAAGGTGATGTAGATTTATTCGATTTCATCCCCCTAATAAAGCTCCAAATCGTGAAAGAAGCACTATAAACACCCCCCTTTTTGAGGCGAAATCGAACGATTCTACATCACCGAGGCATCAAAAAGACTGAAAAAAGCCAAACATGCTTTTCGGATCCAAAAATAGCGGTTCGAAAGTCGGCGATTAAACTTTTAAGGAACTACATTTAATAACAGATGGGAGCACTACCATACAGCTCCCGCCCAAACGGTTGGAGGCTAAAAAAAGGCCTAATCAACACTTTGTAATCTTATTAATTGTGGCTTGGTCTTCAAATTTTTGGAGATGTTTTGTTTGAAGGAAGAGTACGACGTTATCGTAATTGGTGGTGGCTCTTCTGGGGCAGGTACTGCCCGAGACTGCGCTATGCGCGGATTGAAAACCATTCTTCTTGAGAGGAATGACTTTGGTTCAGGAACCGCTGGTGCCTGCGCCGGCATGATATCTGGAGGAGTAAAGTATCTGGATGAGCCGGAAATGGTTGAACTGTGCACCAAGGAGGTCGTGTACCTGCAAAAAATAGCCAAACACATTGTTTTCCGCCTCCCAATCATCACTGCTATCATTAACGAAATCGACCTCAAAGCCCGAACTTCGAAAAAAACAGACTACAGCAAGTATACAGCCCTGCGGGGAGCTAGCCCCATTATGCTGCTAAGCAAGGAGGAAGCCAGAAAAATAGAACCCAAACTAAGCGACAAGATACTCCTCGCAGCCTACTTCGACGAAATGTTCATCGACCCCTTCAGACTCTGCATGCTAAACGCACTATCAGCCAAGAACCACGGCGCAGTGGTTCGCAACTATACTGAAGTCATAGACATCATAAGAAACGGCGACAGAGTAGAAGGCGTAATAGCAAAGGACAAAAAAACCGGGAAAGTTGAAGAAATCTACGGCAAGTTTGTCGCCAACTGCGCCGGTCCTTGGGTATCCCGGATTTCCAAAATGGCGGGCATAGACCAACCACTCAGACTAAACAAGGGCTCCCACGTTGTTTTTGATCGGAGAGTAACCGGGGTGGGAGTGGTCTGCAGGGCTCTGGATGGAAGATCAGTTTACCTCTTTCCACACTTCGACACCACTGTTCTGGGCACAACCGCTTGGGACATTTTCGGAAGCCCGGACGATGCCGAAACCAGCTACGATGATGTGGAGTACCTCATTTCAAGTATTGAGGTGGCTGTGCCCTCCATTAGGGAAGCCCGAGTTATAAGAACCATGTGTGGTGTGCGGCCCATGCTCCCTGAATGGTGGATAACTGAAGATGAGGCCACCCGCAACTTTAAACTGGTAGACCACGAGGAACGCGATGGAGTTAAGGGAATTGTGAGCTTTGAGGGAGGAAAACTGGTTATCTATAGGGTAATGGCGGAAAAGATGACCGACCTCATCTGTAAGAAGCTAGGCATAAAAGCTGAGTGTAGAACACACATAGAACCCCTGCCCGGCGCAGAGGGCGAAGTGGACATAGAATTGTGGTCCGAAGAATATAACATGCCCACACACACAGTAGGGAGAATAGCGAGCAGGCACGGCTCCAACACTCCGGAAGTCTTGAAGCTCACTCGGGAGAATCCTGAGTACAAGTCCACCATTTGCAGGTGTGAGTCTGTAACTGAAGCTGAGATAAGGTACTCTTTACGAAACGAGTTTGCAACCAGTCTGAGCGACCTTCGCAGGAGGGTGAGACTGGGAATGGGTCCCTGCCAGAGCACCTTCTGCAACTTTAAAGCCCTTGCCATAATTGCCGATGAGCTTAATCTCAGTCCTGAACAAGCTCACAAAGATGCCTTGGAGTTCGCCCAAGAGAGGTGGAAGGGAAAATGTGTCCTACTGCGAGGGGACCAGGTGAGTGAGGAGGAAATCAACCAGGCAATATACGCTGGAGTTGCAAATTATGATGTTCTACCAGACTTCTGGAGGAGGGATTGAGGTGAAGGTGGATGTTTGCGTTATAGGCGCCGGGGTAGCTGGCTTGACAGCTGCAATAAAGGCGGCTGAAAAGGGGCTTAAAGTTCTGGCTGCTGAAAAGGGTTCTGGAGCTACTATACAATCATCGGGTGTAGTTGATGTGGCGGGATACTTTCCCCCCAATCATATGTTTGTTTCTGCTTCTGAGGGTGTGCGTACCATAGCGGAAAAGGTTAAGAATCATCCCTACTCAATTATTGGGGGCGGCGGGAAGGCTGAGCCGGAAAAGAGGGGCCGAGAATCGGAAAGAAACGTTAGAAGAGCCTTGGAATTTTTTGTGGAGGGTATGAAGTCTGTGGGTGTCAATTTTATGGGTTCCCTTGATGAAAATGTTTTGGTGACCAATTTTGTGGGCACATTTAAGCCTACCTGCCTCTGCCCCTCCACAATGTATAGTGGTGATTTGAGGAGGTTGGACGGTTCTTCACTGGTGCTTGTGGGGGTTAAGGGGTTTCCCGACTATGACTCTCGTTTCTGCGCCCAATCTCTATGGGATATTTTGCCCCGTCTTGGGATTAAGCCCAAGTCTGTGAGTCACGCTTACATAGATGTTCCGGGTCTTGAGAGTAGGGGAGACATTTTGGCAATTGAAATTGCAAGAAAGATGGACGATTCTGAAGCTCTGGAAAAGATTGGGCGGAGTCTACAAAAGGTTGTAGGTTCTGCAGAACACTTGGCTATCCCCACATGTGGAGTTCAATTTCCCGAGGAAAACATTAAAACTCTTGCGGAAGCCACTGGAGCCAATGTTTTCGAACTGGCTTCTTTTCCCCCCTCAGTTCCCGGATACCGTTTGGTTAAAAGTCTTGAAAAGTGGGCCCAAAAGGCTGGCGTTAGTGTTCAGCGGGGATACAAAGTTTTGGATGCAAACTTTGACAAAAATGTGAAAAGCTTGAAGGTGGAGATTGGCAGAAAAATAGTCGAAATTGAAGCCGACGTGTATATACTGGCCTCAGGAGGCTTTCTTGGGGGAGGCCTAAGGGAAGAAAAGGATTTTGTTAGAGAGTCAATATTCAATCTGCCGGTCTACAGCAGTGACGGCTTAAACCTTGAGGAGGTCTACTTAGAAAAGCTGCTTAGTAGAAACGTGTTTCCCAAAGGTGGACACCAGCTTTTTTCCAGTGGAATCCTTGTGGATGAAAATTTTCAGCCCCTATCAGAAAGGGGTGAACCAGTGTACAGCAACCTATACGCTGCGGGAGCCGTACTCTCCGGATACAATTTTATGGCGGAAAAGAGCGGAATGGGCGTAGCCATAGCAACAGGCTACCTGGCCGGATTTAAGGCGTCAAGTTAGTTTAGGGTGGTGGATGGGTGCAATGCCGGAAAAAGAGTTAGAACACATAGAGGGAATACTGCGGGAGGAAGATATAATACTCATGAGGCCAGAGGAGGAGGAAACATACAAAAAGGTTGAGGCATGTCAGAACTGCGGATTATGCTTGGCCGTTTGCCCCATACTTGAGGTTCTCCAACATGAATCCTACTCTGGTCCCCGAAGCATAACCAGCGAACTCTCAAGAACCGTTAGGGAATTCTGGAAGGCCAAAGATGTGGTGTATCTTTGCACTCTGTGTGGGCGGTGCCAAGAAATCTGCTCCAAGAATGTGCCCGTGCCAAAGGTTGTAAGCCTCATCCGATCAAAACTATTTAAGCAGAGAAAAGAATTGGTGCCTGCAAACTTTCAGGCTATGCTTGAGAACCTAAGTAATTACGGTTTAGCATTTGAACCAATGGATGAAGAGGCGAGGGTGGAGAGTGCCAGGGGAAGACTGGAAATATTGGGGCTTCCCTACTTGCCGGACAAAGTAAAACCCAATGCTGAGATTCTCTATTTTCCAGGGTGTCAGGCGGAGAATCTTCTTCCAGAAATTAGGGAGAGTGCTAAGCTGGTTATGGAGAAAATGGGGGTTGACTACACCCTATTGCCAGACCTAAAATGTTGTAGCCTTCCCTCAATACTTATAGGTGACTCAGAAACCGCCGATAGGTTGCAAAAGGACTTTCTGGAAAAAGTGAAGAGTGTGGGTGCCAAAATAGTTGTCACCACCTGTGCGGGTTGCACCGCTACTCTGGCAGAAATAAAGAACAGGTGTAGTGGCGATTTCGAGGTAAAGCATCTCCTTGAATACATTTTGGAGGATTTTGGAAAGGAAAAATTTGGAAAACTGGTTCCCAATCATCCTGAAAATGTTAGTGTAACTCTGCACTCGCCCTGCCACCTAGACAGACACGTGGGCAAGTACACCACAGACTATGCAGAGGAACTCCTAAAAATGCTTCCCCAAGTGGAGTTCAAAAGACTGGAGGAACCGGGAAGGTGCTGCGGGGCAGGAGGACTACTCAACCTCTACAATCCCCGAATATCAAGAGAGATAGTCAGGAAAGAAATTGAAGAAATACAGAAATTAAACGTGCATAATGTGGTCACTCCCTGCCCCCTCTGCCTTGTGCAATTAGACCAGGCACTTTTCAAAAAGAGGTCCAAAACCCAAGCCCTCGACTACACGGTATTCCTAGCGAAAAGATTATACGGGGCATGAACAGTAACAGAAAAAGAGAAATCCTCAAAATACTCGCATTTAACTCCTGTTCCGTACGTTTGTTTTGCTTGTGTAAAGTTGCGGGTTTATGAAAAGGGTGAATGGTGATGAAGAAAAATTTGGAGTCCGATTTTGTGAAGAAGATGATTTATGATGAACTCGTGGAAATTGTGGGGGCTGAAAATGTCTCGGTGTCTGAGGCTGACAAAATTTGCTACTCTCGAGATGCTTGGCCCAAAGTGTTAATGTGGATTGACTTGGCCAAAAAATTACCCCTACCCGACTACATTGTCCATGTTGAAAATAAGGAGCAAGTATCAAGGATTCTCAAGCTTGCCAACATCAGGAAAATTCCCGTTATCCCCTTTGCCGGGGGAGCTGGAGCCTGTGGACAGGTTGTACCCATATATGGAGGAATAATTCTTGATGTTAAAAAAATGGACAAAATTCTGAGAATAGACGAAGTATCCGCCACTGTAACCGCCCAGCCGGGAATAATTGGAGAGGACCTGGAAAGGGAGCTAAACAAGAGAGGATTCACCATGGGGCACTTCCCCGCCTCCCAGTACACTTCCTGCTTGGGGGGATTTGTGGCCTGCCGCTCAGCGGGTTCCCTCTCCTCCAAGTATGGGAAAATAGAGGACATGGTAATCTCCATGGAGGTGGTGCTACCCAACGGCGAAATTATACGCACGAAAACCACCCCCAGAACCTCCACAGGACCCAATCTGAACCAACTCTTCCTAGGGTCTGAGGGAACACTGGGAGTAATTACTGAGGTAACCTTAAGATTGCATCCCCTACCCGAGGAGAGGAGATTTAAGGCATTCATAATGAAAGACCTCAAAACAGGCCTAGAAACAGTAAGGCAAATCTTTAGGAAGGGTCTCAGACCAGCTGTCATAAGGCTCTACGACGAGCTAGACACAGTGTTCACACTAAAGGGAAAACTCCAAATACCGCCGGGGGCTTGCTACCTAATCTTAGCCTTTGATGGAGAGCGGGAGATGGTGGACTTTGAAGATAAACAAACCACCAAAATCTGCTTGAAAAATGAGGGCAAGGAAGTGGAAAAGGAGCTAGCCGAGTATTGGTGGAACCACAGGTACGACATGTATTTCCCTCATCCAGACCGCACAAAAATGGGCCTAGTTGCCGACACAATAGATGTGGTGACAACTTGGGACAAGCTGGAAGACCTCTACTATGGAGTAAAGAAGGCTATAACTGACAGGCATCCCAACGTTTTCATAATGTCCCACTTCTCCCACTTCTATCCTGAGGGAGGCAGCATATACATAATATTTGCTTACCAGGAGCCCGACAGGGAGAAGGCTCTCCAAATGTACACTGAAATCTGGAATGATGGCCTGGAAGCCTGCCACAAAATAGGTGCCTCGGTAGCCCACCATCACGGCGTTGGTCTACTAAGGGCAAAATGGATGAGGAAAGAATACGGCGAAGAAGGATTCAGGGTGCTGCAAGCCATCAAAAGGGCACTCGACCCAAACAACATAATGAACCCCGGAAAAATGGGATTTGAATAAGGATGAAAGGCTGCAGACCAAAAATTTAGCTAACTCTCCCTTTTTTTGGAACCACGTAAATCGAGTCTAAGGCATGGGGATGCTCTTAGATAGTTTTTGTATGTTTAACGCATATTTTTTGTTCGGATATTTTGCTGAGGAGCCCCATTTTTTGGAATTCTTCTTCTGCTTCTTCTAGTGTTAGGGGCACTTTACTGAATCCCATTTTTTTGCTTAGTGGGACGAAGGGTGGTGGTTCTATTCCTGCTTCCCTGAGAAGTTCTTCGTCTGTTAGAATTTTTCTCGTTTCGTCGTATGCTACTACTTTTCCCTTCTTCATTATTGCCACTTTGTTTGCGAGTTGGGGAATGATTTGTACGTCGAAGCTTGTAAACACTAGTGTTAATTTTTGCTCCTTCTGTAAGCTTTTTATGATTGAGATTATCGTGTTCTTTGTTTCGAAGTCTAGGTTTGCTGTTGGCTCATCCATTACTAGAATTTTGGGCTTCATTACCAAAACGCCTGCTAATGCTACCAGCTTTTTTTGGCCCCCGCTTAGGAAGTGTGGAACCTTGTTTCGAGACTGGTAGAGGCCCAATTTTTTCAGTATCTTCTCTGTTTCTTCCAGGGCTTCCTCTCTGGGTTTCGTGTTTAGTGCCCCGAAGGCTACGTCATCCAGCACCGTCGGCATAAATAGTTGGTCGTCGGACTCTTGGAAAACGATACCCACATTTCTTCGGGCATAGTTCACATTTTTCTTGGTGATCTTTACTCCGTAGATGTAAACTGAGCCGCTGAAGGGGTGTAGGGTTCCATTCAAATGCAGGAGGAGAGTGGTTTTTCCACTTCCGTTTGCCCCCAGTATGGCAACCGAGTCGCCTTCCTTTACACTCAAATCTACACCATTTAGTGAAATCGTCCCATCGGGATACCGGTGTTTTACATCTTCCATCCTCACTGCCAGAGTCATAATATTACCACCCTCTCCAAATACACTAAAAGTAAGGGTAAAACTGTGGCCAGTGCCAGGTACGCCGCGTCTTTCCACCTGAATTTTTCCTCTGAGACCAGATTTAGGCGGCCTGTGTATCCCCTCGACTTCATGGCCACATAAACTTTTTCGGTCTTATCATACCCCTTCAAAATCAGATTAACTATCATGGATCCAAAAAGTTTAATTTTTCTACTCCAAGGAATGCCTTCTCCCTGCCTGGCGTTAGCCGCAATAAAGGTTTTCTGGGCCTCTCCAAAAAAGTAGAAAATGTACCTCAGTGAGAGTAAAAAGGCGTCGGACAACCAGGAGGGAAAAATCCGAGATACATATTTACCCAAACTCATGGTGGGAGTGGACAGAACCAGTAGAAACATGTACCAAGCAGCAGTCACTCCCTTAACCAAAATTTTGAGAATGTACTCCCAACTATACCCCATGAGCGGCAGAAATATTACAATTGAAACTACAAAAAATGCGGGCAAAGCACTCCACACCAGCAATCTCCTTAAAGGTAGCCTGGCAACAAAAAACAGCAACCAAACCAACACTGACAAAACTAAGATTAGGCGTAGGTTCTGAAGATACACCGTAGTCAAAACCATAGCTATGGAGAAAACAAGCTTCACCACAGGGTGCAACCTATGCAAAACTGAATCCCCGCCAGAATAATAATCAACAATCATAGGGTTAGGAAACAATGAGTGAAACTCCAAAACAGCCACCTCCCATTCCAAAAATTGAAAATGAACAGGTCTCTCAATCAAAGCTTTGCTGAACATACTTAAATTTTGTAATCGCAACTATTCGGCTGAGTCCTCTACTATGACTGATTCTTCTAGTATGTCGGGCCTAGTTTTAGCCAGAGTTTCAACTATTACTCCAGTTACCACAGCTTCAATCAATCCCACGCCAGCATTGACCGGCAGCATAGACGCCAAAAAGGCGCTGAACGAGTTCATACTGGCTATAATCGCATTGAAAACAGCGTAGTAAATGTTTATTTCCATTATGGGGCCGAAGACTGGTTCCAGAAGCCACCCCAAAAGCATTTCGCCCAAAGCCTCCAATTCATGTGGAAAGATTTGCGGGACGGGAATCAAAGGATTATCCAAAAAGTTAATCAGTGCGGTTTGAAATTGCTGGAAACCACCAGAAAGGGTAATAATGGTAACTGCCACAAAGGTTCCAGCAATGAGAGCTGTGAATGTCGCCAACCCCGCAGAAACATCTCTCCTTTTAAAATAGCGCTTTAAGCCCAAATACAGTCCAAAACCTAAGGAGACCTCCACAAAGAGAACCACAGTATTCGCCCCGATAACTGTAACCCCACCGTGTCCCATTGCGGCCCCGAAAACGTTTATTAGGAAAACAATTATCGCCCCAAACCATGGACCTGCCAGTATGCCTGCAAGGGGTGTGAAGTTCAGGTGTGTGCCTCCCAGCGGTGCTGGAACCGGAATCTGCATTAACACAAACAGGAGACCGGTGAGCAGAGCAAATAGCACTATTTGGCGTTGGGAAGCGCCCTTCCTTTTTATCATGTAGAGGCTGACAAGGAGTATCCCTGCAGTCACCGCCAGCCACAGAGCGCACCATTCAAGTGGCATAATTCCATCGGGTAAATGTATGTGGGCCATAATCCACACCTAATTTTATTAATTTTTTATATTAATCTTAATAAAAAATACATAAAAATATTTCGCATCATTAATAAAATTCGGGAAACCAAACGACCAAAAAACCAACAATCCAACCAAATTCCACAGACCAAAGTCGGAATATTATAAAATATAAAACCCACTACCAGAAAAAAATAGTTAATTACTACACTAAGTTTTCATTTCACACCCTTTACCAATTGAAGGACGCCATACATAGTGAAGTTGATTTCTTTGACTCATGAGGGGATATGGTCAAGAGGCTGAAGGAGGTTGATTGCAACGTTAAAGATCTTCCACCGCTTTTCAGCTCTCAAAGATGCTCCAGATGCGGGTGCATAAACAGAGACCTGAGAGGAGCAGTCTTCGAGTGTAAAACATGCGGACTCAAAATAGACAGGCAATCGAACGCTGCAATCAACCTGTACCTGAAGATGGAGGGAGTTCCCCACGAGAGAGGATTGTGGGACAAAAACATCCTCCCAACTCTTGTGGGCGGGTACTTCCAGACAGGGGCGGAGCAGAAGGCTCCCTATGAACTCGTGAGGGAGCTATAT
>JAHQXB010000117.1 GCA_029856435.1 Candidatus Jordarchaeia archaeon | reverse complement strand
CTTTGCTTGTCCCATTTCTGGATGGTTTGCGTCGTGGTGCCCAGTGGTTGTTTTGCCTCTTTGAGGGTGTATAATCGCTCCATAGGCATCTTGCTGTAGTTCAGCATAATTCTATTTAAACCGCTATTTTAGAACTGTTAGCATGGGCGATTATCTATGTTTACCGTCCAAGTCGATGAGGAGACTAAGAGGAAGCTTTTGGAGATTGCTGGTTGGCTCCAAGCTGAGCTTAAGAGAAATGTGACATTCAACGATGTAATAAGGTTTCTCATCGATCAATACGAGGGGAAAAAGGATTTTAACGTCCTGCGGTCCTTTTTCGGAATTCTAAAAAAGAGTCCTGAGGGGGTGAGAAGAATTCTGGCTGAGCTCAGAGACGAGGAGGAGAAGAGACTTGAAAAGTTTGCAAGGTAATCTAGCAGTTGACACAAGTGCTTGGATAGAATACTTCTTAGAAACTGAACTTGGAAAGAGGCTTGACGGCTATCTTAACTCTCCTCAACCAAAAAAGGTTTTCGTCTCCCTTCTCACACTTTCCGAAATTTACTACGTTTTATGCAGAGCTGGTGGAGAGAAACTTGCCCAAGAATGCTTGAAAATCCTAACCGTCATAAAAGACCCGGTCATAGATTTGTCCTTGGATTTGGCTGTAAAGGCAGGAAGTCTAAAATGCAGAAGAGCAATATCACTAGCCGCATGCACCTGTATAGCACTAGCAAAGAAATACGGTTGTCAAGCTCTCTTTGCCAGAAAAGAAGAAATAGAGGAAGAAATGAAGCAGAACCCATTCAAAGTGAACTTGGTTTTCTTAGAAGAACAAAAGTAGTACAATTTCTCCGTACAAACTACTGGAGAATGCCCTATGATTGACTTGTGGGCTTCCGTATCATTTTTTCACTCTTCCCTTAATATACCCTCTTTTACCAAAGGTAGTCCTCACAATGTTTTCCTTTAATTTCAAACACTTTTTAAGGGAACTTCCTCCTCCAATCAAACGACAAAATTCCAAAAATGCCCACCAAACCTTATGTTCCCAAAAATTCTGGTCACTGTCTACTTTTATAAGGAATAATTTGTTCCTCTAGGGGTAGCCAAAAACTTCAGTTAAGATTTTCAACAATTTTTGATGGTTTATGCTGGGCGGTCCGGTTTTCAAAATGGCACTGTTTCCTCCAACGTTTCCTATCTTATGGGTCCTGTTTTGCAACTTTTCAAGCCTTAAATCTCTATTTTTCCCTTGCTTTAAAAGCCAATTTTGGACCAAAAAAGAATTTTTTAAATGACTGTGAGCAAGCTTACAGAAGGTGACGCTAAGTTAGAAGCACTCTACAAAAGTGGCACAATTAACTAGGCGTTACCTATCGTGTGCATGTTCGGAGAGCGCCCTAAGACCCCTATAGGGGCATGCTCGCAGTTGTTCCCAGGGTGAAAAACGCCCAAATAAGCCCAGATGAAGGGTGTTTGAGCCGAAAAACGTATAGCGCATGATAGGTGCCACTCAGCTAGCAGTGCCCAAAAGTTACCACAAGATTTATAGTGTATTTGAAATATTCTTCAGTTTGGTTGTCAATCAAAAATATGCGTTTAGTTTCATGCAGCCTTACTAGGCTCTTTTATGCCGAGTTTGGGGTGATAGAAATGACAAAGATTGAAACCTTCAAAAAGGGAGAGTCTGAGTACGTGGAGAGAGCAGAAAAGTTCACCACCCTATCCGATATTGAAGTTAAACCGTTTTATACACCTGACGATATTCAAATAAATTATCATAAGGATTTGGGGCTCCCCGGAGAGTTTCCCTTTGTACGTGGAGTATATCACACAATGTATAGAGGCCGCCTTTGGACCATGCGAATGTTCTCCGGCTACGGCACAGCCTTTGACACCAATAAAAGATTCAAATACCTTCTAGAACATGGGGAAACAGGTCTAAGCGTGGCATTTGATTTTCCCACCCTCTATGGTTACGACTCTGATCATCCCCTTGCCCACGGCGAGGTTGGAAAGTGTGGAGTTGCCATATCCTCCTTGGCGGATATGGAGGTACTTTTTGACGGAATTCCGCTCAACAAGGTTACCACCTCAATGACTATAAATGGTCCCGCAGCAATTATCTGGGCCTTCTACATTGCGGCTGCTGAGAATCAGGGTGCCCAAAGAAAAGAATTAGGCGGAACCATTCAAAACGACATACTGAAGGAATACATTGCCCAGAACTCATACATCTTTCCGCCGGAACCCTCAATGAGACTGATTCTAGACACCTTTGAGTTTGGAACAGAGGAATTGCCCCGCTGGAACACCATCAGTATAAGCGGCTACCACATAAGGGAGGCGGGAGCCACCGCAGTCCAAGAACTGGCCTTCACCTTGGCGGATGGTCTCACCTATGTGGATGCTGCCCTAGAGAGGGGGATGAATATAGATGCCTTCGCCCCCAGATTGTCCTTCTTCTTTAATGCCCACAACTACTTCTTTGAAGAAATCGCAAAGTATCGGGCGGCAAGGAGAATTTGGGCCAAGGAAATGAAAAATAGGGGCGCAACCAATCCCCGCTCCATGATGCTGCGCTTCCACACCCAAACAGCGGGTGTTTCCCTAACCGCCCAGCAACCATTAAACAACGTGGTTAGAGTAGCCATCCAGGCCCTCGCTGCTGTTTTGGGAGGCACACAATCGTTGCACACAAACTCTTACGATGAAGCTTATGCCCTTCCAACAGAAGAGGCAGTAAAGTTGGCTTTGAGAACCCAACAGATAATAGCCTACGAAACCGGCGTCACAGACTCCATAGACCCCCTGGGAGGCTCCTACTATGTGGAGTGGTTGACAAACAAGATGGAAGAGGAAACCTACAAGTACTTTGATATAATTGAAAAGAAGGGTGGAGTAATAGAATGCATAAAGAAGGGGTTCTTCCAGAACGAAATAGCTAAAGCCTCCTACAAATACCAGAAGGAGGTAGAACAAGGCAAGAGAAAAATCGTGGGAGTGAACTGCTACAGGACAGACCAGGACGATGAGGTGTGCATTCCAGTGTTGGTAGTTGACCCTGAGGTTGAACGAGTACAATGTGAGAGGCTCAAAAAACTTAGGGAAACCAGAAACAATGACAAAGTAAGAGACGCCTTAAAGGAGCTTGAAAAACAGGCCAGAACCGAAAACAACCTAATGCCCTATCTCATAAAATGTGCCCATGCCTACGCCACTCTGGGAGAAATAAGAGAAACCCTCGTCAGCGTATTTGGCGAGTATCAGCCCAAAGACTGGTTCTAAACCCAAAAAGTAAAACAGGTCCCCACCAGAAAAAGTTTTATCCTTTCCTCCCTTTTTTTATAGAGACCACCTCAAGAAGACCACCGTTTTTAAACGTTGGATGAATTGATGAAGTTTTTAAGCTGGCGAAGTGAATAGAATATAGAAATGTTCCCCTTAGAGGAACAACTGGAGAAACCCAAGCCACGCTGTGAGCATGAAGCTTGGGATACCCAAAAGGACTTCGGTACGTTCGGCAACGGACGAGTGCCAGGCTCGATGTCTGGCATAGGAGCTGTCGTGAACCAGCCCATAACTGAGGCATTGCCGTCCAGCGAACTTAGTAGTGTTGTTCAAGGCACGGCCTCAGAAGCCACCCTTCTCAAAGGGTGGTAGTTCACAGACCTAGACTACTGGAAATTTTCTGGAGGGCCTCCAGACTTATCCTGAAGAATTCTGCAATTGGCACTCCGATTTCTTCACAAACCCTAATCCTGTCCCGGCCTGTGGCTGAGGCAAATGTTTTGTCTTTAAACTTCTTTTTGAGTGTTTCAACTCTAACCTGTTCCAACTTCTTGGTGGGCATTACGAGAGCGGCTGCTATAACCAAACCTGAGACGGCGTCCGAACAAATGAGCCCCTTCTCCAGCCTGGTCTGAGGTCGAACACGGGTGTACTCATAGTTGTGAGCCTTCACCGCATTAATAACTTCTTGGGGCACCAGACCCTGAAGATACTCCACAGTTTTAGTGGCATGTACTTCTGGGGAATTCATAGTTTCCTGATAATCTAGATCATGTATTAAACCCACTATTCCCCAAAGTTCTTCGTCTTCTCCTAGGTGTTTGGCCAGGTTCCGCATTATAGCCTCCACAGCTAGAACATGTTTCACCAATTTATCATCTTTAAGGTGCTCCTTCACCATTTTTAAGGCTTCATCCCGAGTTAACATAACCTAGTTGAAATATTCCCCCGTCTTAAATGTTATCCTCCACATAGACACGCGGTGTAGATTCGTTCGATTCCGCCTCCGAAAGAAGCTTTCATAGCTATAATATGTTTAGGCAGCACTCCTGTTTGTAGGGATCTGTTTTTGTGGCTGGTTTTGAGAGAAACCATTTCCCCATCTTTTTAACACATTTGTGTAAAAAAATGGAGGTAGGAAGGGATGCAGAGGCAGACTAAGGCAAGGTCAAACCACAAAAATTCAGCCCCCCGGAGTGTTGTTTAAACATATGGTTCATAGAGCTTCTTTTCTGATTCAGAGCCTCGATATGAGGGGTGGAATCGGACTAATCTACATCACCCACATAGACACAAAAATAAGTGAAATGGAGTGATGCAAAACAGTATGTCATTCCTTAATTTTTGTTCTGCTGTTTACTTTTGCTCTTCTATTCTTTGTGTTGTTCCATATCAGCGAGGGCGAATCCCATTTCTAGGGCTCTAGTGTTTATATTTGGATGTTTTACTGTTTCCCTCACGGCTTTAAGTATGGTTTCTTTCTTGATTATTCCTGTTACTGCCACCAAGAAGCCTAGTAATATTATGTTGGAGTAGAGGTTGCTTCCCAGCTCTTTTTCCGAGAGCTCTAAGGCTGGCACCTGGTAAATTTTCACGCCTTCAAATGGACAACTCCTCACCAGAGTAGAATCTACTATTACTGTTTTGTCCCCCTTTATTGCGCCTCCCTGCTTGTCTACTGCTTCCTGGGAAGTGAAAACGTAGATGTCGGCATCTATGGCCCCCGGATAATCAATTTCTTCATCAGATATTACTACTTCAGTCCAAATGTCTCCCCCCCTCACCTTTGCCCCGTAGGATGTAACTTGTGTTGCAATTTTTCCCTCATATATGGTGGCTGTCCTAGCCAATAGTTCCCCCATAGTTATGACTCCCTGCCCTCCGGAGCCCACGATGCGAATTTCAGTTCTCGCCATTTTCTGTCCACCTCATCTTAGTGTATTGTTCCGATAATTCGGGAGCGGTCTTCTCAACGAATTCGCCCACCACTATTTTTTGGCTAAGCTCCTCTGCTGAGAGCTTTTTAGCCTCTTCTTTGCCCACCATGATTCCTTGAAGCCATTTTACCATGTCAACGGGGTGCCTTACTTTAATGAGGGGGCCGTAGCGTACGGGGCACGGTGAGAGCACTTCAATGAATGAGAATCCCTTCCTCTGAAGGGACTTTTTAATGGATCTGATGAGCTGTCTTGCATGCAGCGTTGACCATCGTGCCACATAGGTTCCACCGGCTGCCTCCACGAGTTTACACAAATCAAAGGGGTTTTCAAGGTTGCCATAAGGCGTGGTATCCGTTTGCAGACCATGGGGAGTTGTTGGAGCCACCTGTGCTCCTGTCATTCCATAGATAAAGTTGTTAACACAGATGACTGAGAGTCCAATGTTTCTCCTAGCTCCATGAATGAGGTGGTTGCCCCCTATGGCTGACAGGTCTCCGTCCCCCGAGATAACCACCACGTTCAGCTCGGGATTTGCCAGTTTTAAACCAGTGGCAAAGGCAATGGGGCGGCCATGCGTTGTGTGAAGCACATCCGTGTAAAATAGGGGACTGGGTATCCAACCCGCACAGCCTATTCCCGAAACGAAGGCCAGTTTTGTGAAGTCGAGACCCAACTCGTCAACTGCTCTTAGAATACATTGGGCAATGACTCCGTCACCGCAGCCTGGACAGTGGGGGAGAGGCAATGTTTCCGGCCTAATATACTTCATTAATGGATGTACAGATCTTCCACTCATGAGGATGCCTCCCTTCTTATGGCTTCCAAAACATATTTGGGGTTATGTATGGCTCCCAGAGTCTGGGGAGGCAGAAACCCAACCTCCGCCATTCCGCAAGCCGCACTCCTCACATAATCAAGAATTTGCCCCATATTATTCTCCAAAACTATGATTTTATCCACTTGCTCCGCTATCCTTGCAATCTCCCGCCGGGCGAAAGGCCAAATGGTAACAAGTCTAACACACCCCACCATTATCCCCTCCATTCTTGCTTTTTTCAACGCCCACAGCGTGGATCTAAAGGGGCTGCCGTATGTCAGCAGGACAATTCTGGCATCATCAACTTGATGCATTTGTAATCTTACAATTTCTTTCCAGTGCTTCTCAAACTTTCTATAAATTCTCTTAATCAAATGATCCAAGTCCTTTGGGTCACTGACTTTACGGTATCCTCTCTCATCATGGCATGAACCAGTAACGTGAACCCGGAATCCGGAACCAAAAGCAGGCATGGGAGCCACATCCTCACTTAGGAAAAAGGAGGTTTCCCCCACCGCATGGGGCTTCTTTCTATTTATTATTGGGATATCCCCACTTGGCCGAATGACAACACTTTCCCTCATGAAACTAACGTAAGCATCAGTCAGAAGGATTACTGGTGTTCTCAGAGCCTCAGACAAATTGAACGCTTCCACAGTAAAATCAAACATGTCTTGGGGTGAGGATGGTGCAAGAACCAGTATGGGATACTCTCCATGGGCACCATGCCTGGATTGCATCACATCCCCCTGTAGGGGCACCCCCACCTGTCCAACGCCCGGTCCTCCCCGCTGAACATCCACTATTACGCAGGGGGTTTCGGTCTGAACCGCGTAGCCTATTCCTTCCTGCATTAGGCTGAAGCCGGGTCCGCTGGTCGCCGTCATAGACTTTAGACCCGCCCAAGAGGCTCCTATGACTGATGATATTGATGCTATCTCGTCTTCCATTTGTATGCTGATTCCCCCCACTTTGGGCATTTTTGAAGCCATAACCTGACCTATCTCTCTTGCGGGAGTAATGGGATAAAACGCAAAGAACCTGCAGCCCGCAGCTAACGCTCCCTCTGCGCAGGCCACATTTCCTTCCAAGAAATCTACACGTTTACCTACTTCACTGGACAATAATATTCCTCCCAAAATGTCGGATGGATTTACCTGATTCCGGATAGTCTCATTAACTTTTAATTGGTGACACCAAACCTTTCCAGTTAATCCAGACAATATCAGAGGATTAGTGAGAAGACGCAATTTATAAATCAGTCCCTTTTTTGGGTGCGGGAATCCTTTTTGACATAATATTAAAATATTTCTTGTCCCTATCGGATTAACATACTTTTGATGGAGATGGGTGCTTGAAAAAGGCGAATATAATAGTTGACCCTTCAAAATGTCGAATTTGCCTGCAGTGCCAGATTTTCTGCTCTCTCCTGCACGAGGGAGAGGCGAACCCCTCAAAGGCTAATCTAACCATCGAGAAAGGCGCTATTACTTTCCTTGAGACCTGCAGGGAAAACTGTAGTTTCTGTGCTGACTACTGTGCCTACCAGGCATTAAAACCCAAGTAATAATTTTTGGAGTCTGAATAATAATGGATTATTATGGTTATGCGGGTGCGGTTCTAGATTTGGACCTAACCTCCGGAACAAAGGAAGTTATCCCCTTAGAGGAGGATTGGATTAATGACTATATTGGAGGAGCAGGATTAAGCTTTAAGCTTTTCAGCCACCACCACAAACCCAAGGCCGACCCCCTGTCTGAGGATAACGTTATTGTTCTTGGTGTGGGACCAATAGTGGGCACCGGGGCACCTTTGGGTTCCAAGGTTTTTGCAGTGACAAAATTTGCAATACCTGCTTCTGAGGATGGGAAACACTACGTAACCACCGCTATTGGGGGCTTTAAAAGGTTCGGACTCATGATGAAGAGGGCGGGATTCGACCACCTCATCATTAGAGGTAAATCCCCAAAACCAGTTTACCTCCATATTAAAGATGGTGGAGTAGAGGTCAAGGACGCCTCCCCCATTAAAGGCTGCGATACTTATCAAACCACCGAAAAACTCCTCTCCCTACACCCAGGCTCAGGCGTAGTTGCTAATGGCCCCGCAGGCATAAATCTGGTTAGACTATCACTGACCATAGTTGATGGTTTGGGAACCTTGGGTCGGGGAGGCTTTGGGGCGGTTCTGGGCTCCAAAAACATTAAAGCAATTGTCGCTCAGGGCACCGGAGGAATAAGGGTGGCCCGTCAGAAGGAGCTATTCAAAAAGGCCAAGGAAATAGTGAACCTCATAAAATCCCAGGACATTTTTAAAACCGCTCAAGATATGGGAGCCCACGTTTTCTGGGAGATGATTTACCTCAGGAACATGTCCTCTGGAATCTGGACTAAGGATAAGTTCAATGAGCTCTACGGGATGGTTCCATTCACCCAATCCAGATTGGCTTCCGAGGCTTGTTTATCCTGTCCCATAGGTTGCAAAACTCAACACCGAGTCACTGAAGGCCCATTAACTGGTACCGAAGTGAAGACCACCCACTTCATAAATACTGCTAATCTGGGCCAAAAACTAGAGTTGGAGGATTACCGCGAAGCCCTCAAGCTGGTTGACGCCTGTAACAGGGCAGGCGTATGCTTGTACACCTTTTCAGAAATGGCGGATTACTTGTCTCGGCTCCTCAGAGAGGGCAAAATAACCAGGGAAGACCTTTTGGGCTTCACTCTGGAGAGAAACTTGGATAGCTATTTGGAATTCTTGGAAAAAATAGAAAATAGGGAAGGTATCGGAGCCGTGGCCGCCGATGGTTGGTTTGCTCTATCCCAACACCTAGAGTACGATGCTCTTGTCCACTATAAACATAGTCGAGGAATTGTTAAGGGAACGGACTGCATATTTGACGCCCGATTCAATAGGCTGGATTCCTCCATGATTTCCCAAGTGGTGAATCCAAAGGGAGGCTTCCAGGCTTGGGGCAACTTCGGCGGTAGACTAACCACACAGGACGTCCCAGAATTATACAATACCCCCGAGAAGGAAAATCTGGGGAGATTGACTGCCCAGTCAGAGGATTGTATGATGGTTCTAAACTCTATAGGCGCCTGCTACGTGATTGTTAATACTCTATCAATGTTTGGCTACCCTATACTCAAAACACTTGCAGAGATATATGGCTGCATCTCCGGAATAGACGTTGAGCCTGGAGAATTGAAATTGAAGGGCGAACGCTGTTTCAACCTCTACAAAATGTTGAATGTGCGGGAGGGCTTCAACAGAAGCGATGACTGCTTTCCCAGAGTTTGGCTTGAACCCAAAGAAACACCCGAAAGAACATTAACCCTAAAAACCCTATATGCCAAGAAGGATGTAGACAAGCAAATGCTGGAACAAATACTTGATGAGTACTACCGCGAGAGAGGCTGGGACATCGAGAAGGGAGTCCCCACTCCTGAAAAGTTAACTTCCCTGAAACTGGACTACCTAAAATAAACATTGAAAAACAATGAAAGAGAAATTTGAGATACAACCGAAAAGTGGCGGTCACTCCATCAATATTTTCTCTTTTGGATTTTGGGAGGTTACTCTTCTTCCTTTCCTATGCCACAGATTCTTTTGGCGTCGCGTACTCTTGATTGTAAGGGTTCTCCTTTGGAAGCGTAGTACATAGTTATCTTGCAGGCCTGTCCGGAACCTCCGCCATGGGCTGCTGAGTGGCAGAGGGCTCCTGCACCATAGGTTAGATTCTCAATCAGCCTTACGATTCTTGCTCTGTGTTCCGCAGGAGTTTCGTTTGCTCCTGCATAGAACCTTGCGAGGTAGTGGGCTATTTCGGGATTCTTGAATTCTTTCTCGCTGGGTAAGGTTGTAATGATTCCCCCAGTGATGTCTTCTGCAAGCCTTATAAGTTCGTAGACTGCCTTTGAAGCTACATACTTTGTGTTATTTGCAAGTATTATGTCTGGTATCATTCCCGCACCCTCGTAGTATGTGGCTTTAACGCATGCTGCTATGCCGCAGGAATACATGGTTTCATTGTAACTTATCATGTCGGTTATTTTCTCCCTAACGTGGGAAACGTTTGCTGTGCCGTTTAATTCTGCGTAGGCTTGAACCGCCCCTATGAGAACATCTGACCAGCCTGTTTTGCAGCCGCCTGTGGTCGGCCTGTGACATGCGCCCAAAAGGTTAACAAGCATTCCCGTAAATTCCACCTCACCACACATAAACACCCTCTCCCAAGGGACGAAAACGTCGTCAAATATTACTACTGTTTCGTGGAAGCCATACTTTGGATTGCCAATGTCCCATTCTAAATCTTCCCTTCGGCGGTCGTCTTGAGAATAGCGTGCAGAAATGTTTTTTATTCCCTTTGCGTTGCCCGGAACAGCGCAGCAAACAGCATAGTCCTCCGAACCAGGATAATGGGTGGTGGAGGGCGCTACAAACTTTTCATGAGCACACACGGATCCAGTCTGGCAGAGCTTTGCCCCCCTTAGGACTATGCCGTCTCTATCCTTTTCCACAACTCTTAGGTACATGTCGGGGTCGCTTTGTTCGTGGGCTTTAAGTAGGCGGTCACCCTTTGGATCAGTCATTGCTGGGCAGCCGATTAAATCTTTTTTCTGGAAATATTTTATGTATTCCACTGCGTTTTTATAGTAGTGTGTGCCTTTGGCCTCGTCAATCTTTTTGGTTGTTGCAAGTAGTGCAGGGAAAGCGTTGTGGACGCAGCGGAAGGAACACATACCTATTCTGCGGTTAGCGTATCTTGTGATGTCCACTTTTCTTATGAGGTCCTCCACGGTTTGGGCGACGTGAGTCCACCGACTAATGGTTTCTCCTGTGAAGTGGGACTTGGTAAGAAGAAAGTCTTTTAGTTTTTCCTCATGCTGCATATCGTAGGTTGTGGCAATAGCTTTAATCATGGGTTTCACTTTGGGATGGTTAACAACGGATTTGCCCGAAATTTTGCCGCCATCAATGTACAATTCAAAATTCATGTCAATCATGTCCTGAATATACTCTTCGCCAGTCTTCAAATACAATTCTACTCCACCTCTTCTCTATAACCTCGTTTTACAGTTATGAACACAATGATACACTAGGGAGAGGGGGCCTCTTATTATTTCTTTCGACACCTAAATCTCAGAAAAGCAGGATTTTATCCCCCCTTGAAACTTCCAAACATTCCCTATTTTTCGTTACCAATTCCCACATATTTCCACTGGTCATATTAGGGGAAGTTCCAAAAAATGAGGGAAATCCTAATTTCTCTCAATCCACTAGAAAAGCTAGAAGGAACAAACTAGAGAACACAGAAGATGAGAGTAAAGATTAAAAGTTGTTTCTCCACTTAATAAGTCCTAATTGAACATTTTAAATTGATAATTTGAATATTGGTGAAAATATAATTTTTGGAGGGAGACTTTTTGTCAGAACTAATGGAAGAGATTAAGGCCCTAGTCACGGGCCACATTAAGGGTTCCCCACATTTGAGTGGAGCCAAGTATTATAACGAACCAGTTGAGAGAATGCCTCGAGCCAAAATTGAGGAGCTGCAGTGGAAACTGTTAAAACTACAAATAAAAAGAGCCTACGAACTCACCCCCTTCTATCACAAAAGACTAAAAGAAGTAGGGATTAAGCCAGAGGACATTAAAAACTTAAAAGACTTCCAAAAAATTCCACCTGTGCTAAAGGATGATATTCGAGAGCAAATGAAGAAAACCGGCGACCCCTTCGGGGGATGTTTAGCGGTGCCCTTTCTACCATCCAAGATACTAAACGTGTATTCCTCCACGGGAACCACGGGACTGAGAACATTCAACGTCCACACAGAGTGGGATAGAAATTGGTGCTTGGAAGAAATCTGCAGATTAGGAGTCATGGAGATGCAAGACGCGCCGCCCGGATCTGTTTTCATAGACTTCGGTTTCCACTGGCATGGAGGAATCACAGGGGTTGAGATGGGAGTCTCAAGGTTGGGTCTAATTGTAGCGCCCATGGAGGCTTTGGGACCGGGATTCGAACTGGAAAGGTGTTTGCAGGCACTTCAATTCCTGAAACCCATAAGTATCCATTGGCCACTGGTAACTCTGTGGATTTTTGGAGATTGGCTGCAATCAATAAACAAGGATCCCAAAGAAGCCATGAAGCATGTAAAACTACTATCTACCTCAGGTGACGTTTTGACAGCCGCAGCCGCAGAATTCGTTAAGGAATACTGGGGTTTTGAGCGCGTACATTCCGGTTTTCAGATGGCTGACACTTGGATAACTGGGTGCAACTGTTCTAAGCAACCTCCCAACATCACTCACATCTGTGATGACTTCCACTACGTGGAAGCTGTGGACCCTGAAACCGGAGAGCAGGTAGCACCGGGCGAGCGGGGTATACTGGTAATCACTCCACTGGTTATGGAAGCTATGCCGCATCTGAGATGGAATAATGAAGACTACGTTTCACTGATTCAAGATGAGTGTGACTGTGGTCGCACCCACACCCGTCTCCACTGGTATGGGAGGGAGGCTTTTGCTGTAGATGTTAGGGGTAGGAAGGTGTTTCCCAGCGAAGTTGAAACAGAGCTATTCGAGTATCCAGAAATAGGAGTTAACGCCATCGCCTCGCAATTCGTTAAGACCGCTGAGGGCTCTCAGGACAAGTTGATTATAAGAGTGACCTATTTCCCAGATAAGACAAAAGATCCCCAAAAGTTGAAGGAAGGCGCTGAGAAGAAAATAAAACAAAAACTGGGGCTTGACGTGGAAATCGAATTTATGAGTCAAGAAGAGATGAAGGCTGCCCTGACAGCACCACACAAGACATCTAGGCTAGTAAAACGGTATTAAAAATTAACACCTCCCCACTTTTATTGCTTCCAATTACATTTAACAATTCAATAAGTTTTGACATTTGGGGAATATCTCATCAAAAAATTAATCCAAGTAATGTTATGGTTTGGAGATGCAGACCCTTTTTTTACCTTGAGTATGGTTTTTGCGGCTTGTTTAATCGATGTGATGGTTTAAAAGTGCTATGGGAAAAGGATTTGTTTGGAGGTGTGTTTGTTGGAGAAGTATCCTTGGTGGACTGAGTATCAGAAAAAATTGTCTGATGAGGTTGAAGCTTTTGCCCTTCAGATTGCTCCCAGAGCTCTGGAGGCGGTCTGGAAAAGAGAACATCCCGCGGATCTGGTTAAAATGGTTGGAGAAAAGGGATGGTTTGGGGTACTAGTACCCGAAGAGTATGGAGGAATGGGAAAAAACGGTGGAGTGACTTCCAGTGCGATCATAACTGAGGGACTAACCAGCGTGGGAATGCTGGGAGGCTTGTTTTTCTCCACTCAGTTCGGAGGGGTAAAACAGCTATCAACATTTGGTACACCTGAGCAGAAGGAACGCTGGCTAACTAGGGTAGCTCGAGGCGAAGTAATAGGCGCACTGGGCCTCACAGAACCCTTTGTGGGAAGCGACGCTGCAGGAATAAAAACTGCCGCAGTGAAGGATGGGGATGAATGGGTGATTAACGGCAAAAAGAGATTTATAACAAATACTGGAGTTGCAAACCTATACTTTGTTTACGCAAAAACCAGCAACGACCCAAAAGATATTCAGGGCAGAAGACATTTAACAGCTTTTGTTGTGGAACGAGGAACCCCGGGGTTTAGCGTGGAAAGAATAAATGAATTAGCGGTTTTTGACGCGGTGCGTAACGGTACTCTTAACTTTAACAACGTGCGCGTTCCAGAGGAAAACATAGTTGGAGGAGTAGGTGGCGGTTGGAACGTTATGACCTCTGGTCTCAATTTTGAGAGGCTGATGATCGCAGTGTGCATGGTTTCCGCAATGAGAGAAGCCCTTAGAAACGCTTTGTACTTTACTGAGAGAAGAGTGCAGTTTGGTCAAAGAACAATTGACTTTGAGAGTAACCAGTACAAAATTGCAGACATAATTATAAGGCTCAAATCCACAAGGCTACTCTGCTATTATACTGCATACCAAGAGGACTTGGGCAACAACCCCATAATAGAGGCGAACGCAGCAAAAATTATGGCTACAGAACTGGCAAGAGAGTGCGCCATAGACGCCCTACAGGTTTGTGGGGGAGACAGCTTCACCAAGTACTATACAGTGGAGCAACTTTTGAGAGATACCAAAATAAACGAAGTAGGAGGAGGCACAAACGAGGTTCTGAGGCGTCTCATAGTCTACATATACCGGAGACTATTCTCCGCCGAGATACCACAACCTAGGAGACGTATTCACAAAGAGCTGAGAATCCCTATTCCATACTTCGAATCTCCCGATAGAAAAGTTAAGAGTCAAGTCACTACTCCTGAAGCTATGGAGAAATTGGTTCTTGAGGTTTTGGGTGAAGACTACTTTGTAAATCCTGGACTTCACATGAAACGCGAAGAATTAATGGACGATACCGGTTTGAGCGAGGAACAGTTAGACGAAACTCTCCTCTCCTTGGAAGAGAAGGGGCTGGTTGATCTTTGGCGGGATAGGCACGGTGTCATCAGATTGGCGAAGGCCACCTATGAGGGGCTTAACAAGGCAAAACCCCTAGATTTCTACCGCTGGTATCCTTCATGGAGTAGGGAAGAAGAAAGATTCTAAACCTCAAACCATATTTCCCCTATTTCCACAAATTTTAATCATTCAATTTCCGTGGTTTGAAGGTAAAAACTTCCATTTAAAGAAGAAACATTGGTTACTACTCTAAAATTGAAACGAAGAAAAAGAAAGCCAAGGGGATTCAAGGCTTGAGGGTCTAGAAGATTTGGGAAAAGCAGTGAAAAAGCAGGCCTAAACCATTTTTGAAAGATGATCCATTTTCTTGTGGTTAATAATGTGGGGGCTCGGGGTGAACCTTTTGTATGTAACTTGTTTCAAAGACCTCCTTTTCACTTAATGTCTTTTTTATGTAACCTAACTTTTTGAGAATAGGTACAAAGGCCAGAGTCGATGTAATATATTCGGGGGATAGTGCGGCGCAGTACTTCGGTGAAATGGTGTAGGTGGCTTTTACAAATTCAGGATTTAATCCTATTATTTCCTTGGAAACCAGTTTCGCTGCCTTGCTGGGATTTTCCCTTATGAGCGTACACGCCTTCTTATGCATGTTTAAAAATTCCAGAATTATTTGAGCTTTTTTCTCCAACTCTTTTCTTATCACTATGCCGTAGCTGGGGTTATGGGGCCAGAGCTTATTTGGAGGTAGAACTAAGTGAACTTCAAGTTGCCGCGAGGTAGCAATAATTAGTGAGGGGGTTCCAACTGCAGCGTCTATTTCCCCATTTTCCAGAGCTTCGGGAAGAAATTCTGCCCACTCATAATTTTTCACTGTTACACCTTCTACTCCCTGTTCCTCAAGCAGGTTACGGATGATTACGTCGTGTATTGAGCCTTGGGAGGGTGTTCCTATTTTCTTCCCAGAGAACTGGTTTAGAACTTTTTTCACATTCCCCAGTTCTTCTAGGGACTTGTAGTGTTTAGGGGCTAACATAACAGTGCCTTCAACATGTCCTCCCCCCACACATATAATGGGGGTATCCTTATCCATAGCTATCATTGCTGGAGGTAAACCAATGTAGCCTATGTCTATTTTCTCCTCCCTGAAAGCTTTGGTCATTGCGGGTCCGGTGGGGTAGAGTTCCCAGTTAACCTTGAGCCCTGAACTTTTCTCTAACCATCTTCCACTTTTTAGAATGTAGGAGGTGTGGTACAATGTTGGCAGGTATCCTATTCTGAGCTCGCTCAACCATTGCTGCCTCCTGCTACTGGGAGGAACATTACAATAGTGTCCCCATCGTTTATTTTGGTTTTTGGGCTAAGGGCTTCTTTTCCATTTATTAAGAACCTTACATAATTTCTTATTTCTCCCTTCTCGTCTAAAACGGCTTCTCTGAACTTTTTCCCATACTTCTGGCAGAGATGCTGAGTGAGCAAAGCAATGTTCTCCTTCTTCTCTGTTTCTATCACCGCTTCGCCCACTATTTCCCGGAGCATGGTTAGAAATTTTACTTTTATCATCTATACTTCCCCAGTGCGTTCTCAGGTTTTCTTAGATTTTCGCTCCTTTCTAGTATGCCAAAAATGATTTAAACGATGTAAACTTATTGGGCTCCTCTAGATTTATAAATTTTCGTTTCCTCCTTCTTACTGTGGGAATTTAATTGGATGAATTATTCACTTATCCTGAAAAAATTTATGGAATATTTATTGCAGTCCCGAGGAGGCCCAGATTTCCGCAGGTAAACTACCTTTTTGTGTTCACAAACCACAGAATAATATTATTCCGGGGGCTCGAAATACTAAAAAATCCACCACCAGAAATCAACCCCCACTCCCGATACATCGACTGGAAACACGTGAGTAAAGTGGTCGAAAACATTAAGGGTAGCTATCAAATCCCACTATACGAGATTAAAGAAATAACAATTAACACCTACTGGCGCAGAATAACCATTTACGGCTACCTCATGATAATTGAAACCTATGAGGGAAAAAAACACAAATGGAACCTACGCTTTGAATACCTTGAAGCAATGAAAAACCTCGCCCAAGAATTAGGCATCCCGCTAAACATAATCAGAAAATAAAAAATCAGCTTACCTCTAAGACAACTAGAAATTCCCAAAAACAGGCCGGGTACCACATCCCCAATATATGTCTATAATACAATACTTTATGAGTTTAGTCGACCCCAATCTTGCGGGTGAACGCCAAAATGGAAATTCTGGATAAAATAATGATACCAAACTGGACCACTAAAAACATGTTGGAGAGAAAAGTAATACAAAAAGCCGCCCAAGAAATCAACGCAAACATAAAAAATATAGAGAAAGGCCCGGACTCTGCAGTTTTCAATCTTAGCACAGGTAAAACAATCACATCCCTTGGAGCAGACTACATTGTTAAACTAAAAGACTCAAAAAAGGGAGTCGTAGTAGAGCTCCAAGGAGAACCAAAAATCGACCTAGAAGACCCCAAACACCTAACAGAAACGGGAAATAAACTTTTAGAAAAAATTCAAAAACTATGCGCACAAAAGTAAAAAAATATTCCATAAGGAAAACGAAATTTCGCAGTCAATCTTTATTTATGTCTCAAAACCTTTTAGCAACTTCAAATTAGGTTAATTTCTCATTCTGTCATTATTATAAAAGAAAGTCACTTCTCACTCAGGAAAGAAAGGGATAGCAGAAAAAAAATGCAAAAAATTTAAGATATTATAAACTCGACGTGCTTAATGGCAAAAGTTTTCCGAATCTTTTGATTTCAAAATTCAATAAAACTTCTTTATATATTCCCTAATTTTATTGCAAAATTTATAATATAAATCCAAAAATTTTGCATTTATAGTAAAACTTTAATAGCTAGAAATATTAATTATCTATCCAAGTGAGGTTTAGCGATTAAAACTACTAATATACCCTTGGTTTATCACATGCAGCAACAGATGTGGTTTCACAGCTTCCAAATAAAAAGGTTTTCCCCACAACGGGAATTTGGCAAATTCCGGGCTTCATTAAGTCTTTGTGAGCCTTCAGATATCGATTTATAGTAGGAATATTAGGGATGGTTCAAATTGGAATTGTACGAATTATTGGGAAAGCGGTTAGAGTATGGGTGGCTGACACATATGAAGCCCAGCCCACACGTTAGCTTCGGCGGTGACAAGTATGTCCCTCCCTTAAAGATTCCCCTATGTCCCCCCTACTCAAAGTATGATTTTTATTATAGCTTCAGTGATGGTATAGATTTTTGGCTAAAATCCGCCAGAATAAAATGTAATTGTGGCAATCACAAATTTTTACTCTATCCTGAAGACTTTGCAGAAGGAAGAATGGTGGCAGTCATCTGGAACTACCCACCAGAAGAAGGATACGTTCGAGCAACTATCAATATTAGAAACGGGCTGCTCCTGCACCAGCAAAGCCGCAACAGTACAAATGGACTGGGAACCGTAGCCTTACTAATATGCACTGAGGACACCATACTTGAAGGTCGTCAACATCAGAGCTTCTCGTACTCTCAAAAGAAGCCTCCAAAAATAGAAAACTTCACAATAGCCTTTGGCTACGATGGAATCCCAGACTTGGAACCCATAAGGCTAAAGGCATTACCCCACCTAGAATACATACAAAAAGAGGAACCTAATAGAAAAAGAGTAAAAATTGGGCAATTCTAAGTGTACTTCTTGGCCAGATCTTTCAAAATTGCTTCTGCTTCTTGCATTATGCTATCAATGACTTCTTTGCATGTCATGAGTTTATGTATTCTGAGAGAGACCTGACCCGCCCATATGGCTCCATCCTCAATGTTCCCCTCCGGACCCTTAGCCCTATATGTGCCTTCAGATTCAAAGGCCCAAACATCCTGCATAGTAATCTCCTCATTCTTCAACATCTGAGTCAGTTCATAGAGCCTCAAAGAATATTTGTTCTTTAAGTGTCGCAGTGGACCGTAAACACCTTGTGTAACTATGGTTGTGGCCTCTTTGGGATACTTGTTTGAAGAATCTATTATGGCCTGTTTGACCTTATCGTTAAACTCACATTCCTTAGTCACAATAAATCTTGTACCCATATAGATTCCCTGAGCCCCGAATGCTAACATGGCTACAAGGCCTTTTCCATCGCACACTCCACCCCCACCCACAACTGGCACCTTTACCTGTTGTACTACTTCGGGTACCACCACAAATGTGTGAACGGGTTCATAGGCCACATGTCCCCCAGCCTCATAGCCAGTCACTATGAGCCCATCCACCCCTGATTTTTCCGCCTTTTTAGCATGATATACGCTAGGTACCGTTTGGAACCTGAGCATTCCCGCTTCCTGAATTTTTTTAAGGTGCGGTTGCATAGGATCCCCAGCAGAACACAAAACCATTTTCAGCTTTTTCTGAAGGTTGGGATCCTTTTCACGTTCCTCAATTAGAGCATCCAGCAACATTGGTACATCGGGTTGTTCAGGTGCCACTCGGAAGTTGACCCCAAAGCTACCTTTGGCCTTTCTACCCACTTCTCTCACAGCGCCCATCATTCTATTTTTAACATCATTAAAGGCCTTAATTCTAGTCTCCTCATCCGCTATTATCGCTAGAATACCATACTCTGGCGCGGGAGCAGGGTGGCTCACCATTCCGAAACCTCCAGCCGAGGCCACCGCCGCCGCAAGCTCCTTAGTGTCAAAGGGTCCCATTGCGGCCTGTATGATTGGATACTCAATTTCTAGCATATCACAAATTTTTGTCCTTATCATATTAACACCTTTTTAAAATTCTGGTGTGGTGCAAGTTATTCCAACACTTATTGGAAGTTTTGTTTTAACAAATTTAACTAATTTATTAAATTTTGCGCTAAGCTTAATTGAGCGTGAATAACAAACAACACATTTTTTGATTCCCTTCGGGTTTAACTTTTTTGTGAAGTTGTTGGAGAACATCTTCGGATTCACCTATGCTAACAGTCCTAAAATAGCGGTGTTTCAATAGAATTACGCTGAACTACAGCCGGATGCCCATGGAGCAATTACACAACCCAAAAGAGACAAAACAACCACCAGACGTCACGACACAAACCATCCATAAATAGAACAAACAGAACAAGCTACAAACATTCACAACAGCCGGCATTCGAAAACCGACACCAAGTGAAATAAAGCAACTTCCCCACACCCGCAAACAGACAGAGAACATAGGGTACGATGGAGGGTCTTTCTCCCCACCCGACCGCATTCTTCCGCTTGATTGTGAGACGTCTCCTGCGCTCCTCACGGCGTTGGCGACAGCACCCGCAGGGGAATTGGTCTGTGAAGAAGCAGGGAGGTGAATTCGTGGAGGTGGGGGGGTGGGTTCACCCTGAGGGGGCGGAATGGGAGGCGGCTTATGAACACGTGAGGCCGCCGCGTGGTACTGTGAAACCCCCAACTCTATGTAATTTTATGGCTTACTTAGAGTGGGATCCTTTTTATCTTTTCTTGTACTTCTCATTTTGCCAAATGGATCTTAGGCTTCTTTCGGATTGGGATTAACCATTTTTTTGGGGGAACCTAATCTCTGAATATACCCTAAATTCCAAAAACGAAGTTTGGGAGGGTTGTTGTCTTTTTGCAGTGTCGAGTTTTAGGGAGAAATTAGTTTTCATTTTTTGGTGCTTTTTCCGTTGAGTGTCTTTTTAGTGAGAAATGGCTTTATTTTTTGTTGCATTTCCTGTAAGAAGTGTCGAGGGCACGTTGTTGTCGAGACTGATTGTCGCAAAAACTTAAATTAGTTAGACTACTCAGTCTATCGTGAGTTTTAGGTGGTGGTAGATTGTTTACCTTTGGACGTGAACAAAAGATTTTTACAATAGGGAATGTTAAGATTGGTGGTCAGCCCGGAGAGTTGCCCACTGTTTTGGTTGGTTCAATATTTTACGATAGGCATAAGATAGTCAGTGACCCGGCGAAGGGAGTTTTCGATAAGGGAAGGGCAGAGGAGCTAATAAAGAGGCAGGAGGAAATGTCTGATAAAACTGGAAATCCTCACATGGTTGATATTGTAGGCTCCACTGAAACCGCCATCGTAAAATACGTAGAATTCGTTGCGGGAGTCACAAACGCTCCCTTCTTCATTGACAGCACATCCACCGATGTAAAAATGGCGGGACTAAAATACTCTGCGGAGACGGGATTAATGGATAGAACAGTCTACAACTCTATAACGTTCCATGTTTCAGAGCAAGAGGTAAGAGATCTTAAAAACATTGGTGTAAAGTCTGCAGTTCTACTGGGCTACAATCCTCGGAACGTGAAACCCCAAGGCAGAGTTGAAGTCTTAAAGGGCGACCAGAACACAAAGGGCTTAATACAATACGCTGAGGAAGCTGGTATTCAGAATATGCTGGTTGACACGGCTGTTCTCGATGTTCCCAGTATCGGCATGGCAGCGGAGGCTGTCAAACTTGTAAAGCAGGAGTTCGGACTACCCTGCGGCGGGGGGCCACTCAACGCCGTTCTCGAATGGAAGAGAGTAACAGAACTGGGAGAAAACGCCAAAAAAGTGTGCGCCGCAACCGCAGTAACCGCCATGATACATGCCGGAGCAAACTGGGTACTATATGGACCAATATATAATTCGGATATCGTTTTCCCAGCGGTGGCAATGGTAGACTCCACTATAGCCTACACGAAATCTAGAATGCGCCAAATAACTATACAGACCAAGAATCATCCGCTCTACAAAATATTCTAATACCCTATTTGTCTTTTCCAACTCGGAACTTTAAATTTTTCATGAGCTTTAGTCTTATTTATTTGAGGACTTCGCATCTTAGATTTCTCCTATTTTGTATACTGGTATGCTCCCAACGTTTGTTAGGCTGAGTCCTCCGTCCACGATGATTATCTGCCCCATTATTTAGCTTGCCCTTGGCGAAGCTAGGAATGCTGCAACCAACGCATGTCTTCTGGTTTATCCAGCCTCTTGGCGGGTGTTTCCTTGTAGAGTTCTGGACTACTTTATCTATCATTTATATAATTGTCCTGTATATCAATCTAGGGGCTACAGCGTTTACAGTAATTTCTTTATGCGCCACCTCTGGTGCCAAAGACTTTGAATCCCCCCATTGTGGCTTTCGCTGCACTATTGGAATCAATGCTCAAAATGTATTTTTCTACTATGAAAAGCATTTTCTTAATTTATCAAAAGAGCCAGCTTGTGTAGTTTTTTATCTTTATAATCCAAATATTCTGGATTAATTGTTGGCTGGTGTTGTAAAGTGTGAGTCCTCCGTCTACTACAATTACTTGACCCGTTATGTACCCTGCTCCTGGGGATGCTAGGTAGGCTGCTGTCTCAACTATGTCTTCTGGTGTACCGTATCTATGTACTGGTGTTTCCATGTGGGATTCGGGTGTTGCTGTCATCATATCTTTGATCATACCTGTTTTAATTACTCCGGGTGCTATGGCATTCACTGTTATTCCCCTGTGGGCCACCTCCAATGCCAGTGTTTTTGTGAGGCCTATTATTGCCGCTTCGGCAGCATAGTGGGCGCTGATGGTTTCTCCCATTATTCCCGCTATTGAGGATATGTTGATTATCCGGTCGCCTTCCTGCATGGATTTGATGACAGCCCGCGAAAAATAGGATGTGGCGCGTGTACTCTAAACATGTTGTGCCAACTGTTCTGTGGTCGTATCTTGGAGGAGACTAAAATTTATTATGCCTGCATTGTTCACCAGAATATTTATTCTTCCCAGATTCTTCTCGGTTTCCTCAACTGCCCGAATCACTTGAGCTTCGTCACCCACATCATACTTGATAGCTATGGCTTTGCCACCTAGCTCTCTAATTCTTTGGCAACTTTCTCGACTCCCTCAAGGTTAAGGTCAACTGGGGAAAGACCGGCTCCTTCAAGGGTGAAGCGATGGGCAATACCCCGACCAGTACCTGATGCGGCTCCAGTAACCAGAGCAACCTTACCTGACAATTTTCCTCCTATGGCTAAAAACTCCAAAATTTTGGGCGATACTTACGTATTTTTGTTTAAAAATTTGGGCATAAAAAGTCTTTGCAAAATGTTTGGAGGGGGGAGCTCCTCCAGCCATACATGAACAGTATTTGAAGTTATGTAACACGCTTTCCGGGTTTTCACCGCATTCCCCTACCCTTCCCGTTAGCCGGCATACTTCTGGGATGGTGGTTGGGGTGCGGTTTCTCCTCTGGCTTCAGTTCCCCTTATTTTTAGGTTGTTACCGTCTCCTCCTTAACTTTTTGCAGGGTGTTTGTCTTGGGGGTTATACCGCCGAGGATGACTAAGTTATCATACTCACATATAAATTAAAACTGATTTAAGTAACCGTGAATTTTTATGAGGGCCTATTTTTCCTTTAAGAGGAGACAAAGGTTTAAGTGAGATAAAGAATTATTGAGGGAAAAGGGAAAATTATGGTTCGTACTTACGGAAGTCAATCTATGGTGGGTGCTCTCAAGAAAATCCTCGTGCGGAGTCCTCTTGAGGAAGAAAACCACATAAAAGACTGGAAGAAATGGGGCTACGCTAGAAAACCGAATATAAGATTGGCTAGGGAGGAACACGCAAACTTTGTTGAAACCATAAAGGCAGAAGGGGTTATTACGTTCTTTGCCCATGATGTTCACAGGGAACGCTTAGATGCCATTTTTACCAGCGACCCGGCAATCATAACTGATAGAGGAGCAGTGATACTCAAAATGAGCAAAGCGTTAAGGATGGGGGAGGAGGAAACTCTGAGTGAGAACATTGCAAAACTGGAAATTCCCATTCTTGGAAGAATTCAGGGAGAAGCAACCCTCGAGGGTGGAGACGTGTTGTGGCTGGATTCCAAAACCATCATCGTCGGCCGATCCTACCGCTCCAATACTGAAGGAATTACGCAACTAAAAAATATTTTAAACGATTTGGCTAACATAAGCCATGTGGATTTGCCTCATTGGCGTGGGCCAGGGGAGTGTCTCCACCTTTTGTCTCTAATTAGCTTAATAGATGAGGATTTGGCGCTGGTTTATCCCGAATTGGCGCCCATCTCCCTGTTAGAGCGCCTAAAAGCTAGAAACATAAAAATAATTGAGGTTCCAGGAAGGGAGTTTAATACCCAAGGTTGCAACGTTTTGACTCTAAAACCCAGAAAATGCTTAATGGTGGAGGGAAACCACAAAACGAGAAGAGCTCTGGAAAAGGAGGACGTTGAAGTAATTGAGTTCCAAGGCCAAGAGATATGTCTCAATAGAACTGGAGGGCCCTCATGCTTGGTGTGCTCAATTTTAAGAGAATACTAGCCCCTCATCTTCCCCGCCGGTTCACTTCCAAGGAAAAAGGAATGGAAAACCAAGAAACCAAAAAAGATTTGGTGGTTAATATAGGAAGGTGGCAGGTTCAAGCCGTTCTCAGCCCACTTATTTAGTTGCGCTTTTTAACTGGAGTTTACTCTTGGTTTAGGTGGTTGTGAATGAAGGCCACTATGTCTTTGATTAGGGAGCCTGGACCATAGACGTTTGCGACTCCCATTTTCTTTAACTCATCGAAGTCTACTTCGGGAATTGCTCCTCCTACCAGAACCATAAACCTGTCCTTCAGTCCCTTCTCTTCCAGTAACTGCATAAGTTTCTTAGTGTATGCAATGTGCGCCCCTGAGTGTATGCTCATTCCGATAATGTCTACGTCTTCTTCTATGGCGGTTTTAACTATTTGATCTATGGTTTGGAAACCTCCAAACACTACCTCCATTCCTGCGTCTCTTAGCCCCATGGATACGGTTACCGCGCCTCTCCAGTGTCCATCCACGCCGGGTTTAGACATCAAGAACTTTATTTTCTTGGGCAAAGTGAGGCACCTCTAGGTCATCATAGGTGGATTCCAGATACCCCACATTTCACGGTAAACGTTGCAGATTTCTCCTAGAGTTGCTCCCTCTTTTGTGGCTTCCATAACTGCGGGCAGCACATTTTCTTCCCTTTCACAAACTCTTCGCAGCTTGTCTAAGAGCTCCTGCACTTTTCTATTATCTCTTCTTGCCTTCAGCCTCTTAATGCGCTCAATTTCTATTTCTGCAGCTCTAGGATTAGTTCTAAATACTTTAGTGGAAGGGACCTCGTCCCGGGTGTATATGTTAACACCTATTACCTTCTCTCTTCCTTCCTCGATGGCTGTTTGACGCTTGTGGAAGGCGTTTCTCATTTCTTGGAAAAGCCATCCGCTTTCCAGCCCGCCTACTATACCTCCATGAGCCTCTATTTTGTCCATGTATTTCCAAACTCTGTCCTCTATTTCGTCGGTAAGCCATTCCACATAGTAGGAGCCTGCCAAGGGGTCAATGGTGTTGGTAACTCTGGTTTCTTCTGCAATTACTTGTTGGGTTCTTAGGGCGAGTAGCACCGCTTCCTCGCTTGGGAGGCATATCGCCTCATCGTAAGAGTTGGTGTGCATAGACTGGCAACCTCCCAGCACAGCCTCCAGAGCCTGGATTGTGGTTCTAATTATGTTTACGGTAGGCTGCTGCGCTGTTAGGGAGCTTCCCGCGGTCTGAATATGGAACCTGAACTGGTATGATTGGCGGTCTTTGGCCTCGTACTTGTCTCTCATAAGTTTGTACCATATTCTTCGGGCCGCGCGGAACTTGGCGATTTCCTCGAAGAAGTCTTTATGGGCTGAAAGGTGGAATGCCAGGCGCCCCACAAAATCATCAATGTGCCAGCCCCTATCTATTACATTATCAATGTGTGCCATGGCATTGGCGAATCCTATTGCCAATTCCTGGATGGCGTCAATGCCTCCTTCCCGGTAATTGTAGGTGGTGAAGTTTATGGGGTGCCATTTTGGAACGTTCTTTTGGGCTGCGGTGTATTCTATTAGGTCGCAGGCTAGTCTGAGCAGGTGATGAGGCGCAACGTTTTCGAAAGGTACGAAGCCTAAACTCATGGTGCAAATGTCGTTCTGGCAGGTTCCCATGAGGTTTTTGAGGTCTATGCCTTTGCTCTTGGCCATATTGAAATACATGGCGCATACGGGGGCACTGGTGAAGGGTTCAACAACTAGTGCCACGCTGATTTTATCTATGGGAAGTCCATCCGTAAGGGCATACATACTGTCTATACAGTAGAGTGGCACGCCTGAGGTTCCCACTTCCGCCATTGCTCTGGGGTCATCTGGATCAAGTCCGTTAAAGGTTAAGGCATCTACTGCGGCGCTGAACCCTGTTTCTCCCTCACTATAAAGTAGTTTCCATCTCTCATTTGTCTCCTCGGGAGTACCGTATCCCGAGAAAAGTCTCATGGTCCATATACGGCCACGGTACATGTTTAAATAAACGCCTCTTGTATATGGAGGCTGCCCCGGGAAGCCCACGTCTCTCAGATAATCATGATTTTTTATGTCCGCCGGTGTATAGAGCCTCTTTACTGGTATGCCCGAGTAGGTTGTGAACTCTACGTCGCGTTCCTTACACTTTTCGACCTTTTTTTCCCAACTTTTCTGGTTTTCCTCAATCTCTTTTATCGCCTCTGGATCGAACATAGCACCACATCCTCAAATCCATAAAATTAAGTTTAATATTTAACTATTTAATTTTATTTTTAATTTAATAATTTTAAGAGTTTTTGCACTTTTACAATTTGTTTCAAATCCTTGTTTACGGGCACTTTATGATTTATAATTTTTTTGTCTAATACTCGATACAATACACCATCCTATATTAAATTGTCCATCAAATTAGCAATCACAAGATGCACACTAAACCAAAAGCCATTGGAAAATTTGCAACAACAAATAATAGTGATTAACCCAACCAAAACACTTCAAAAAATTAATCAGCCCCACCTCCAAAAATGGTGAAGCTTCGCTCGATCACCTCCGAGGACAGTCTTAATTAAGAATTTTCGAACTTGGAACCCTAAAGTAAGGGTTGATTTGAGCCAATTCACGCCGCTCCCAAAATTTGGTAAACTAAAAAGTTTCGTTTATAAACAGGGATCCAAGTTTTTGTTAAGGAACTTTGTTAAGGGGACTAATTAAGACCCCCTCTTATTCAAAACACATATGCGGAAGTGGAGCAGAAATCGTATGGACAAAAACAACAAAAAGACTGCTTCCTCTAGTCTCCAAATTTGGGCTCTCGTCTTAAGTATGTGACTTCCCTTCTATGCATGATCGTTTGTTCCTCTCAAGAAAAGGAGGCTTAACAGGGCTTCCTTCCAAATAAGCCCAAAAAAGGGGGGTAAGACCAGCTAACCCTGCACACAATTCATGTCAACAAACTACATACTTACGACAAGATCCCTCTAAATTTTGGGAAAAAATTTTAATATTTAAAGGATTGAGCGTTAATACACAATTCCATTTCGCCCCTAGGATAGAAAAATGGATCCCAGCACAATAAGCATTTAAAAAGTCTGAGAAGTAGAGCACTGTTAAGCAAAGAACTAAGTATGTTGTAGTCCTAGGGTATAGATGGTTGGAAAAATCCAAAATGGGCGCAGCACACATCCTCTAACCATTACAATTACCATACAAAAATCCAAGAGTGTAAATTGGGCGTTAAAAATATTGGGCTTTAATGGTCGGGGGCGAAGTGGGAGTCTAATCCAAATATGAATGAGGTTACCGTTATGAGTGATCTTCCGGAAAAAGATGAGGGAATATATGTCCATCGAAGTGGGATAAAAGTTCCTTACCAGTGGCACGCCGGAGAATATGCAACCTACTTCTACAAACAGCTGAGAGAAAAGAAGATTTGGGGAACCAAGTGTCCAGAATGCGGCAAAGTTTACGTACCACCTAAGAAGACCTGCATAGAGTGCTTTAAGCAGTGCCGTGAATGGGTAGAACTAAACGATACCGGAACCCTACTCACCTACACCATTGTTAGGTACAGTGAACCACTCATTCAGCCAAGGGAACCACCCTTCGCATACGGCATAATAAAACTGGACGGAGCCGACACTGGAATGGTACACTTCCTGGGAGAAGTAGACTTTGATAAGATTAAGGTCGGCATGAGAGTTAAGGCAGTGTTCAACGAAAAACCCGAGGGCAACTATCTAGACATAAAATACTTCAAGCCTGTGGGGTGAAAAAGATTGAAGGTTGGAATAGTAGGAGTAGCTCAAACAAAACATGAGGGTAAGAAACCTAAACAGCTTTTCGCCGACATGATATTTGAAGTGGTCACAAAGGCTTTGGACGATGCGGGACTGGTGCGAGACGATATCGAAAACGTGGTGACCGTCAGCAGCGATTTCTGGGATGGAAGAACCATTTCCAGCATGGCGGTTATGGACGCTTCTGGTTCGGTGGGGCGCGACGTAACCACCGTTGAAGGAGATGGAACCTTTGGAACAGTGATGGGCGTTATGCGCACACTGGCAGAATTTGAAACCACCGTGGTGTGTGCCCACGCCAAAATTTCTGAATGCAACCCCAGAGTAGTCTTCAACTGTGCATTCGACCCCATCTATGAAAGAATACTGGGTTTAGATGCCATATCCTCATCCGCCCTCCAGGCCAGAAGGTACATGGTAAAATATGGAGCCACCGAAGAACAGTTTGCAAAGGTTTCAGTAAAAAACCACAAAAACGCCTTCAACAACCCCTACGCACATTTACCGTTAAACATTACCGTTGACGATGTGCTCAAATCAAGAATGCTAGCAGACCCCTTAAAAGTTCTTGATTGCTCACCTGTTACCGACGGCGCAGCGGCAATCATTCTTGCTAAGGAGTCAAAAGCCAAACAAATATGCGACAACCCCATCTGGATAAATGGAATAGGATACTGCTGCGACGCCTACCATCTCGGAGATAGAGATCTGGCAGAAACCGCAGCACTGAGAAACGCCGCTGAGAGAGCCTACAAAATGGCAGGAATAAAAAACCCCCTAAAAGAGATTGACGTCGCCGAAGTTTACGACGCCTTTTCCTACATGGAACCCATGTGGATGGAAGGACTAGGCTTCTGCAAAAAGGGAGAAGGCGTAAAACTAATAGACGAAGGAATAACCGAAATGAGTGGCCAGCTACCCGTGAACCCCTCAGGAGGAGTACTCTCAGCACACCCAGTACTTGTAGCAGGACTGGTCAGAATAATAGAGTGCGTATTACAGCTTAGAGGAGAAGCAGACAAAAGACAAGTACCCGACGCTGAAGTTGCACTAGCCCACGGAATAAATGGCCCCTGCGGCCAGTCCCATTGCGTAATCATATTAGGAAAGTGAGGTGAATAATGATGAGAAGAGTAGGTATTGTAGGAGTAGGTCAAACTCACCACAGATCTCATAGACCAGACGTAACCGGACAAGAAATGATAAACGAGGCGGTGCAGAGAGCTCTAGATGACGCTGGGCTTACTCTGGAGGAGATTGACGCTGTGGTCATAGGAAATATGGACCACTTTGAAGGAATAAACTACGTTGACACTTGGAGTGTAGATGGTTCCGGAGGCTTCATGAAGCCCATTATGAAGATGACCACCGGTGGAACAACTGGAACCACAGTTGCTATTGGTGGATACTATCATGTGGCTTCTGGAATGTTTGATGTGGTTCTGGCTATCGGGTGGGAGAAAAATTCTGAGTCAGACACTACAGCCGCAATCGCCACCTGCGCTAACCCCATAATGGAAAGAGACTTTTTCTCGGGAGCCATAGGTCCCCTCGCCACAGCCGCCACAGGGTACATGGAGCGCTATGGAGCTACCGAGGAGGATGCTGCGATAGTGTCTGTGAGAGAACACACAAACGCGCTTGACAATCCCTATGCTCATGTGCGGATAAAAATAACTGTTGAGGATGTGTTAAAGTCACCAATGCTCTCCTATCCCATAAAACTTCTAGACATGTGTCCAAGGTCAGACGGAGCCTGCGCAATAATCTATGCAGAAGAGAGGAAAGCTAGGCAAATAACAGATACCCCCGCATGGGTTAAATGCTGCGTAACTCGGCATGACTATACCCACTTTGGAGACCTGACTTTGGGAGCGCGGGACGTTATTGCTATGCCCACCTTAGAGGCGGCTTCCAGAGAAGCATACAAAATATGCAAGATAAAGAATCCCCTCAAAGACTTCGATCTCATGGAGTTATATACTCCATCCTCTTTCTCGGGATTAATGTGGATGGAATCCCTAGGGGTATGCGGACCGGGCGAGAACATAAAGCTTAACCGCGAGGGAATATACGAAAAGTACGGAGAATTGCCCGTAAATCTCTCAGGAGGAGTAATCTGCACCAACCCCATAGGTGCAACCGCCATGATTAGAGTCGCTGAGGCAGCACTCCAAATAATGAAAAAAGCTGGCAAGCGTCAAGCACCCGGAGAAGTTAGAAGAACGCTGTCCACTGGGTTCGGAGGATGCAGCTGGACTGACATTGTGATTCTGGAGGCATAAATAGTGGAGGAATCTTAAGATGAGCGAAAAGAAGAAGGAGAAAAAAGAGTACCTAACCTTAACCTCTGGAAAGACATGGGCACCCTACAATTGGCATGTGGGTGAATACTGGACCAAGTTTCTCGACGGTCTAAAAGAAAAGAAATTCTACGGAATAAAATGCCACAAGTGCGGAATAGTGTACGCTCTACCAAGACAGGTATGCGGAAGATGCTTCGTCAAAATGGAGGACTGGGTGGAGCTCCCACATGAAGGCACCATCACATCCTTCACCGTGGTAAAATTCCCATACATTGATCCCAACACTGGCCAAATAATTCAGCCCCTCCCCTTCACAACCGCCTCCATCAGACTAGATGGGGCGGACACTGCCATCTGGCACTACCTCAACGTGACAGACGAAACCAAGATTAAAGTCGGAAAACGGGTGAGAATAGTCTGGCAAGAAAATAGAAAAGGCAGCATCCACGACATCAAGCACTTCGAAATCATCGACTAAACTAAAAATACACCATTTACAATAGTTGTAAAGAAAGGAAACTTTTCATTTCTTCCTTTTTTGTTTCTCTCCTTTTTTCTTTACATTACTTAAATAAACTGTCTCGACGATGCTAAACCAGATCCTTTTTCCATTTCAGGCATTTACCAATAATAGCGGATGAAAAAACTTCTTTTAGATAAAAAATTGGGGAATTGTGGATAGGGGCGGAAAATTAAGGGATTGTTTGGTTAGAGAGATTTTTTGGATCTACTTGAGGAATGCTTTTATTATGTTCCTTGGAGAGATTGTTCCGGTCACGTCACCATTTGGCCCTATCACTAGGAGGTGCATTTCTCCGCCGGCAACCATTATTCGGATGGCGTTTTCGAGTGTGTCTTCTTCTCCCACCATTAAACAGGGGTGGGGTCCATAGAGTTGGCATACGCTCATGAAATCCTTTGACTTTTTACTCATCATGGATTTTACCAGTTTAATTTCCTTAAGGTCTTGAGGGTGGCCCGCTATTTCTGGAAAGGCGTAATTCTTCAACATGTAGAAAAGATCCATTTCGGTAATTATGCCCTCAATATTGCCCTTCTCCCGCACCACTAAGACATCAGTTTCTTCCTTAGCCATTAACTCGGCCACTTTTTTCATATCCGTTCCCAACTCTACAAAAACTGGCTTCTGCATAAATTTCGCAACCTTCATATTCAAATCCATCTTCTTATTTCCTCCAACCATTAAAAGAATACATAAAATAAAAAAGAGATATAATATTTAAAGATAACCTCCCAATCCTCAAGGTGATGCAGATTTATTCGATTCCATCTCCCTAATAAGGCTCCAAATCGTGAAAGAAGCCCTATAAACACCCCCCTTTTGAGGCGAAACCGAACAATTCTACATCACCCAATCCTCAAATCCACAAAAACCTCTCAAAACATCATAAGGCCAGACTCACAAAAGACTTGAAAACTGAAAAAAAATGTAACGCTTATGGGAGAGCAGGGGGGTGCTTGGGCAGTCGTCCAGACTAGCGATGTTTGATCCCGACTACCAGTGTTCGCGGATTTAATTGGGGTTCAGCGTACCCAAATAACGTCTTCCTCTCTCTTAACCATGGTGGCTTTCACAATGTCGGGTTCAAAACTGCTCCAGCCACTGTCATCATACTCGTCGAAGCTGAACTGGTATGCAGTCTTAGTAATCAGAATCGGTTCATGGCTCCAAACTATGAGGTCGCCGTCGGTGTCGTCGCTGAAAAGTCTAGGGTTATCGCGGGACAAATAGGATAGAAACCTTTCGGTGTCTTTGCACTCCTTAAAGCGTATGATGATTAAATCTGATGCCATTTTTCACTTTCCACCTCAACTTGCTTAAGAATATGTTTTTTTAACCAATTAATATTCTTTTTGGTTAACATACTTATTACCTTTAAAACCAGTAGGCTTCATCGCCAACACCAAAAGAAGTACTGGGAGAGGGGATAATACACATGGGGGAGGAGGGCGTTTTTGGGAGGAGGGGGAAGATACAATTAACCATGTGTTGGCTCAGCACATTAGAAGTCTCCAATTAGGCTATTTAAACTTTTCTAATCATTTTGAGAAAATCGCAAAAACAAACAAAAAATACACCAAATACTTCACTAAAGAAATGTGAAATTCGCAATCACCCAAAACAATCGCAAAACAATTATACCCGCCAGTGACGGAAACACAGCAAAACCCGCTCTGCCCTCCCAAGGGACAGTTTTCGAGAGTTGAAGCAGACTTAATTGAAGCTCCATAAATGCCATGGTACACTTTAAACTCGGACATTCCCAATAACTACACAGCACACTTTTGTAGTCACCTTGGCGGATGAATGGTTACAACCTTTGCAGAGCTTATGATAATCAGATTTGGAATCGGTAGACGCGTGGAAACTCACAGCAAAAGCAGCCTTACCCCAAATCAATAAGGGTGGAACAGCCACCATACCAACGTGCATCGACCACAAAGTTCTTATGTATAAATATACAATAAATTTTATTTAAATAAAAATCAAAATCAAAATATGGAGAGCAGGAGTGAGAGAAGTTGGATAAACAGGACATATTGGTGGTGCTTTCACTTATAATAACAGCTATAGTAATAATATTCGTAGCCCTATTGGCCGTCGCTGGCAGTCTCCAAACATTATTTAACAATATCATGGTGATTGCGCTTCTTATGGGTGATGTTGCTAGGGGTATCCGTAATAGCCTTATTCTTTCTGTGGTCTTTAGTTCCCTTCTGGGTCCTCCTTTGAGCTGGGGGGCGTCCTTGCTCGGTGCCTTAAATTCCGACTGGTGGCTTAAAAGCTACATGTCATGGTACATAGCATTTAAGCTGGGTATTATGGTTGGTCCTTGAACTTCTAATTGTGTAGGAGTGATGCTATATGGCGAGTAAGACAACTGGATTGTTGGTAATCGTTTCATTGATAATAACCGTTATACTACTCATATTCGCGGGGCTGATAGTCGCGGCTGGAACCATACAAGTAAGCTTCGCACAGATTGGCATATTCTTTTACGAAGACTTACCTGATGGTATATTTAACTATCTTATTGCTTCAACGCTCTTTAGTTCCTCTTTGGGTGCTCCACTGAGTTGGGGGGCATCCTTGCTTGGTGCCATTAACTCCCAGTGGTGGCTTAAAACCTACTTGGCGTGGTACATCATAATCGAAATTCTCTAAGTTGGCTAAAAAGAAGTGGTTCTGTACTTCCTTCGTTTCATGTAGGCAGACAGCTTCTGCTTTAGAAGTGCAACCTAAATCCTCCTTTTTTCTATGTGCTTTTGGTTCTTGTAATCTTTTTCCGAGAATTTTTCGTTTGACACTCCCACTTGGAGTGGGGGTTCATGTTGCTAACGATTCCTGTAAAGCTTTTGGGGATGTCGTCTTTGGATTTTTCTGATATGGTTTCTTCGTGTGGTTTTTCAGTCCTTCCACCTGTTTCCCTTTTTCTAGGATGGGGGTCCGATGAGGGCTCCCGTTTGGGTCTCCACCTTTTTTGGGTTCTTTGCTTTCGTCTGGTTATTGCCACTAACCCAAAATGTATTAACATTTTTTAGGCTCCAATTTTTGTAAATTTAGCTATTAGGGTGGGTCTCAGTTAGAATTTGTGTTTCTTCATTGTTGTGGTTATTGGTGTGGTTGGTCTGTGTAGTTTTTGTAGATTTCTTGTGTGAGTTTGTAGAGTTGGCGTGATTTATTCTGTAGTGTGGTGTAATTTTTCTTGTTGGGCTGGTATTCTTCTCCTTTTTTGACTATTTGTTTTACCAATTCCTTTATGGTGTGCTCCTTTTTTTGGGTGGTCATGGCGAGGATTGCTGAGCCTATGGCGGGTTCACCTGTTTCAACTGTTTTTACAGTTTTGCCTGTGGCGTCTGCTATAATTTGGCACTGTAGTTTGCTTTTTGCTCCTCCTCCACATAGGGTTATCTCACTTATTTTCTGGTCTGTTAATTCCGAAATTATTTCTAGGAGCCTGTTTAGTGTGATGGCGTTGCTTTCTAGGAAGGAGCGGAAAATGTGGCCCGCAGTAAAATTTTTCCTTGTTATTCCCAGAAGGAAGCCTCTAACGTTTGGGTTATGATCTGGAATTCTGGTGCCCAACCATTCGGATTGAGCTATTAGTCCATCGCAACCAGTAGGGATCTTTTCTGCCTGCTCTTCTAAGTCTTCGATTTTTTTGTTTGTCAGATTGCAGAGGGCGTCTAGGGGCAGTGTTCCAGCATTTGTCGCGCCGCCTACTAGGAAGTTTTTGTGGAGATAGGGTTTATAGTAGATTCTAGCCTTCTTGTCTGGGACAACCCTATCCACAACTCCGTGAACCACCAAGGAAGTTCCAATGTTCACGTTAACGTCGCCCACTTCCACTGTTCCCGTGGCTATATCTCCTGCGGAGGAATCAGTTACTCCATTAACTACGGGTGTGCCCTCTGGTATTCCCGTTTCTTTACTGGCCTTAGGCGATACGTAGCCCACTATTTCGCCTATGGGAGCCACTTTTGGCAGGTAGTCTGCGTTGAGGCCGATTTCCTCAAAGATTTTAGTGTTGAAGTCGCCTGTAGCAGGGTCTATGTGGGTTTTGCTGGCAATGTTTGGGCTGGTCACTACGGCGTCACATAGTTTCATAGTGAAAAAGTCGTTCTCATGGAGGAATTTGAAAATTTTTTTCCCAGTCTCGGTTCTCTTCAGTAGCCAGAGGCATTTGGGGAGGCCTAATGAGGCGTCGAGGGGTAAAATTTCTTGAAAATTTTGGGCGGTAGGGCTTTTTCTGAGAATTTCTTTGACCTCTTCTTGGGCTCTCTGGTCGTTGTACATTAGTGCAGTGTGAAGTGGCTGTAAATCCCTATTAATGGGGATTATGGTGGAGCTTGTAGCGTCGACACACACCGCGCCGACTTCTTTTATGCTTTTTACCCTTCTGAGAAGGGAGCATAAGCTTTCCCATACTTCCAGAACGTTTCTTTCACTATGTAGAGGTTGGGGCTGTCTCATCATATTGGAAATTTCGCTTGAAACAAAATCTGTGACCTCCCCCTCTTCAGTTATAGTGGCTGCTTTTATTCTTGCGCTTCCTACATCAATACCCAAGAATTTCATTCACATCCTCCAAAAATTGTTGAATGAGTTCCAAACTTGTTTGTGACGCTTGAAAAACGGGGGAGATAAGTGGGACTAACCTCTGTAGCCGATGCACTACCCGTTTCTCTGTTGAAAGTTGCTGAGCTAATCTTGAATGAATAAAGTAATATACCGCACTCTTATTAATTTTTATTAGTGGCAACTATGAAGTATGGGGGTTGCGAATATTTCCCAGCTTTATGATGATGTTCGGTCTCTACTGACTGCTTTATTTAGGATTGCTTTGGATATAGGCAGTGCTCATTATCATCTTGGTGGAGGGGCTGTTAAAGATTTGGAGGGGTATACTTTTGATAATTTTAGAGCCCTTATTTCTATGACAAACCAATCTGTATCCACTTTTGTTTCCTTCTTTGAGAATTTTCTTAATGGTATGATAGCTGCCTATGATTTCCTGTGCGAGTTGTTTAAAATTGTGGGAGTGAAAAACGTTGAAGATGTGATTCTAAGAAAAGTTGACTTAAGGTCAATAGTTAATCCCTCAGAAATCGATACTGGCCTTTTAAAATTCCAGTTGAAAACAGCTTTAGAATTTTCGCTACCCAAAGTGCTAGAAATCTCAAATCTCCTGTATAGTGCGTCTGGGAATCTCTCTGATTCAGCAAAAGTTATTCAGTCCAAAGTGGTCCAAAATTTTAAAATCATAAGTGAAAATTTAAACACTCAAGCAACGAGTCTTGTGAAAGAGTTGTACTCAACCTCTGAGAAGATATTCAAGGAAGAGGACCGCTCAAAGTGTGTAAGCCTGCTCATTTAAATCCTTCAAAAAGCTATAGATTTTGCTTACACAGTGTGGCAGGCACTCAAGGATACACCCCTCTTTACAAAGGATTTGGCTGAATACACTATTAACGAAATAAACCAAACTGCTGAAAGGTTCTCCCAAATAAAGAGGGACATAAATATAATATTGAAGTGTAGAGAAAAAATCTATGAACACGCAATAAACTGTTTCATGGTAATTTTGAAAGCACTCTGGGGCAGTGAAAAAATAGCGATTGAAAAAGTGTTTAACATTATGCAAATGTTTTTCCAAACTGAAAATCACGTCGTGGATGTCAGCGAACTTATACTCCCAAAAATACCGCTAAAAGATCTGGCTTTCGCTGCAGCACTATCCCGTAAAGAATTTGACCTATCAAAAACAGCGACGAAAAGGGTAATGGAAGTAATCGAATCCCTACGCTTAACAGCAGAATGGCTTCAAAGTTCAGTGCTTAAACTCTTATACGAAACCATGCTTAAACGATTAGAATTAAAAGAAAAACTAGATGAAAAAATACTAGAACTCCTCCTAAAACTACAGGAACTCTTAGAAATAGAGAACTCAAAAAATGAGTCGTAAACCCATCATACATACTCCTTCCTCGTACAGTAACTTCTGCTGGCTTTTGTATTTTTTTTAAGCGTGAATAGAGGTCTACGGGATGATTTCACAACAATTATTGATTTCTGGATAGTAGAACTCTTCCAGAGATACTACATTTCTTTTTAGGAGTTCTTTTATTTTTGGTTTGACTTGCTGGAGTTCCCATATCAAGTGTTGTACTATTTTGCAGATTTTTCTGAATCCCTCTTCTCCCCAGTGTTTCTTAATGTTGGCATATAGGCAGCGTCCGCCACAAATCCAGTACATCTCACACTCCGGGCATGGAGGTCCCACCATCAATTTGTTTCTAAGTTCCGTGGGGTGGGAGTTCCAAATGTCTCCAACTATAAACTCTGGGTCGGAGGATATTGGGCAGGCGCTGATTTTCCCCGAGGGATTTATGGCGAAGAAGTCGATTCCCGAACCGCACCGGAGAAGACTCTTTTCACCTGTTAGTAGGGTTTTCGTCAGGGGGATAAAGGGAACAATTCCCAAAACTTTTCCCCTTGCCTCCATCTCTTGATACCAGTCTCTGACCAGTTTTGATATTCCCGGATTATAGGAGTCTCTGACCCATTCGTCGAAGTTGCGCCATTCACCCTCCTTGCTCCAAACCACGTCCAGCTGCCAGTGCACATGGTCAAAAGCGGGATTTTCCAATTTTAACAGGTGGGTTACATCCTCATAAACGTCTGAGTGTTCAGAAATAGTCATCCTAGCTATAATATCTCCACGGTAACCTTTATCTCTCACAATTCTCACATTGTCTAGGATTCTTTTGTATGTTCCTTTACCCCTATAATAATCTGTGGTTTCCTCCCTCCCATCTATGGAGACCAGTATGGAGTGAAACCTCCTCAAGTAATCTTCCTCAACTTTATCCAAGAAATAACCATTGGTTTGCAGAATGTAATGTTTCGCCGATATAGTATCCATTATTTTTTCCATGAGGGGGATTCTAAGTAGGGGTTCCCCACCATAAAAAGCAATTACTGGTTCTGGATCCCTCTCAATAAATTTTTTGAGGTCTTCCAAACTGTACTGAACCTCAGCATCGCTGAAGAACTCCTCTGAGCCACCACAGTAAACACAGTTAAGATTGCAGCGCCTAGTAAGCAACAAGTGATAATACATAGGAACCCACCCACAATCTAAACCAACCAGCTGAACCTAAACGTTGCATTAAACCTAACATTTTGCGCGGATGTTTAATTATTTTTTCACCAGTTTATAAAACATGGATTGGGCGTTGTCAAGCATTGCATGGTCATTATTAAAAAATATAAACACGCGTCTGGGACTAACTGCCAAAATTTTTTGTTTTACTTCCTCCAGCTCCTCCTCAGTATATCTATGTGAGTACCAGCCGGTTCTACCATGCATTCTCAAATAAATTACTCCCCCTATGTGGAAAATGGTTCTGGGCAGTTCTGGGGCGTCAACAGAAACCAGAGTCACACCCAGATTTTCAGCCCAAGAAACCCATCTTGAATCAAACCATTCAATGTTTCTGGGCTCCAGAGCAAACCTCTCCCCCAAATCCACCTCGGCAACGAACCTCTCAATATTCTCCAATGTTTTTTCCCTAGGAACCGCAGACGGAGGAAGCTGAAAAAGATAGAAATCTATACTTCCGTCTAATGGTTGAAACAAGTCCCTAAACTTAATCCAAGTGCCCACCGCTTTCTCGCCGAATCGAAAAACGTGGGTAACGTACCGGTTAACCTTTACCGCCCACCTGAAGCCCACAGGCGTTTTGCGAACCCAACTTGCAACCATGTTCCGAAAGGGAAAACGGTAATAGCTGGCGTTAAGCTCCACACAGTTCAGACCCGAATTAGCCAGATACCAGTCAAAAGTGCCCCCTTCATTCCAACTATACATCCAGCCACTAGTCCCCACATACAACTGGTAATCCATAGCCTTCATCCCAAATCATGCTATCAACAAAAACCTCTAATAAGCATTACCCAACCCCCAAAAAAGAGAAAAATAGCGATTACCTGAAAGTTTTAAAATAAAAGATGAACCATAAAAACACCAAACTTCACAATTTTGAAGACCAAAACTGAAAGTTGAAGAAAAGAGGTAAAAATAATTTAAGCAGTAAAGTTCTGGAAGAGATTAACAAGGCAACCCACAACGGAGAATAATAAAACTATATGAAACATTATCACCAAAGCTTTGAATCAAGTGTTCTACTCTATGTAGAAATTCATAGAATTACATAGGAGTTGAGGCTTCACAGTATCATGCGGCGGCCTCGCGAGTCCATCAGCCGCCTTCCACTCCACCCCGCTCAGGGTGAACCCGCTCCCCACCTCCACGAATCCACGTCTCCGCCTCTTCACTGACCACTTCTCCTGCGGGTGTTGCCGCCAACGCCGTGAGGAGTGCAGGAGGGGCCTCACGATCGAGCGGAAGAACGTGGTCGGGTGGGGAGAAAGACTCTCCATCCTTAGGTGAAGGTTTATGGCTGCGTTGAGCTGACGGTCAATTACAACGCCGCACCGCCGACACTTGAAGACCGCTCCCCTCAGGTCTTTATTCAACCACCCGCACACAGAGCAGGTCTTAGAGGTCAGACGGGGGCTTAAAAGCTC
>JAHQXB010000077.1 GCA_029856435.1 Candidatus Jordarchaeia archaeon | reverse complement strand
TAATTTATTATGTGTGTCTTATTAATTGGATTTGGAAAATTTCATTATTCCCAGTCTTATCTCTTGTTGTGGTGGAATAGTTGGTGAGTTCCAAAGTTGACTCTAAATAAAGGGAGGGTTCGTATACCCGACGAGGTGAGGGATGCCTTGGGGGATCAAGGAAGGGGATTCCGTCCGTTGGATTCTTTAGCAGCAAAATTGTGGGACTAATGGTGGAATCCAGCGAAGAAGGGGAAGAAAAAATTTTTGGATTTTCTAAGTTTGAGTTCCAAAAAGATTAAGAGGATGAGAAAAGCGGATTACGCTCCCTCATAAAATCTGACTTGTTAAATATGCAAAAGGACAGGCAACGATTCCCTTTACCCGCTCTGGAGTCTTATGGAGAACACTTAATCTGGAACCCTCCGAAGGGGGAAGTGCCTTCTCATAAGTGCGGTTAGTGAGGGATAATCATAAATGTTTTCAGACTTGTTTTTCTGGGATTTGGATGGGGTACTTTCCGTATTTTTGTACTGTTTTTATCATTTCCATGAGGTTTTCGTATTTTACCTTTGGGTGTATGCTGTGTCCGGAACTCAGTATGTATCCTCCTCCGGATGCCACATTTTCTAGGAGTTTGAGTACTTCCTCCCTCACTGCTTCTGGTGGGGCTTCGCTTAGGGTGTGCATGGGATCTACGTTGCCTACTATGCAGATTTGGTCGCCGTACTTCTTTTTTCCCTCTATTATGTTCATGTTTGCCTGTGGCTCCCAAGGGTGAAGCGCATCTATGTCTGCTTTGACAATGTCTTCCAGTATTTGGTTGAGGTTGCCGTCGCTGTGTAGGAGGACTTTGGCTCCCCGTTTGTGGCAGGTTTGTGTGAATTCTCTGAGGCAAGGGTATATGTGTTTTCGAAAGTCTTTGGGGGATATGAAGGGGCCGCTTTTGTGGCCGTAATCGTCATATAGGACCAGTGCCTCGGCGCCCAGGTCCATCATGTATTTGGCGGTTTCTATGGCTAATTTTTTGTGGTCTTCAAAAACTCTCTCTATGAATTTTCGGTTCTGGATGAAGAGTTTGGAGAAGGTTTCAAACCCAAATATTTCCCAGGTGGATTCGAAAAATCCCATTATTCCGGGCATTATGAAAATTTTGTCGCCGGCAACTTCTTGGGCTCTTTTGTAGATTTTCTCCCTTATGGGATGGTAAGGGTCTATGGGTCCCCAAGCGTAGTAGTCTTCAGGGGATTTGAAGCCTCCCCCCACGTAGGAACCCATCTCGGTTCCACTGTATTCCTTGAGCTGAAATTTTCTTCCATACTCGTCTATGTAGGTGTCCCATGTGGGATACTTGCACTTAGTGAACTGGAGGAGAACCCCCAAGGAACAGCTGTCAAAACCGATTTTGGACATGAGCAAGACAGACTTGGCGTAAAGGTCCGGTGAATACTTCATGGTGCGTCTTTTCCTAAAGTATCTCCAGAAGGGCCTGTGCCTCATATCCCAAGCCGCCCTCAAGGTTCCCTTAGTTAGGCTGATGCCCATTATTTTCTCTGAAATGCCGTCGTTTGTTATGCCAATCTCAAAAGTGGGAACCATATCCGGCTCCTCCCTATTTAAAGCACGTAAGACCCTTTCACGCGTATCCAAAACCCATCACCGAACCAAATCTGACAGCCATAGTGAACACCATATCTCCCGAAAAAAAGATTCATGGTTCATACACCACAAAAAAGGGGTGGGGATAAGAGTTTTTTGTCCTGAGGATGGCTAATTTCTGCTTAATTTTTTATGCTGATGTGCTGTAGGTTAATCCGAACTTTTTGCAGGCGTTTTTAATGTCTTCCATACTGATTTTGAGTCCCAGATCTTTTTCCTTTAGGCATCTTTTGTGCAAGTTTAGGGGTCCCAGAACTACTGAGGGTAAATCTATGGGGTAAAGTTTGGGATTAGTATAGGAAGTGAATTTTCTTACCGGATAGGACTGGAATAATTCGTACCACTCTTCACAGGTGACGAAGTCCCCTCTGGGCCCGGGATTATATGGTTGAGTGGGAAGGAAAACTAGTTCCTCTGCTTCGTCTAGGTAATCTTTGAAAACTCTGTCCAACATCTTCTTGGTGTCGTTGAATGATGCGCGTAGAACGTAGTATGTCCAGACTGGGAGGAGTCCCAATCTTCTCACCGTGAGTGGAACGAGCTGGGTGTATTGTTCAACGATTATTCCTCTGGGCTTTATTCCCTTTTCAACCATTGCCTGATTTACAAGGTAAGTGGTCATAAAGCTTAGGTCGTGAGCCCGGTCTGCCTTAATGTGGGTAAAATTGTATCCTTGCTCTTCGGCGAATTCTTTTACCGCTGTCACCATTCCGGGGCTGTTTCCGTACTCGCTATCGTATCTCTTTAATGGTTTTTCTCCTTCCAGTCCCCAGCCTCCTCTGTGGTTTGCCCCCAATTCTTCAAGCCAGGAATCTATTCTCTCGGAGCCGTAAGCATATTCTTCGGGCGTCAAATCGTCCAGCCCACCGCACTGATAGTAGAATCTCTCGTCAAGCTTGTAGTGCAGCCACGGTTCCTGGACATCGAAAACAACGAGGTCTCCCCCTTTTTTGAGGTGTTCTTTTATGAATTTTCGGTAAGCGTTGGGAAGCCAGAACTTGGATCTAAAGTGGAAGACATAGGGCAGATTGGTTCTGTCGTGGACTGGGTCAAAGTGGATAACGATTTCCAGGTTCGGGTTGTTGGGCAGAAAGTCCTTCATCAAGTTTCTTCCAAATTCAATGAATCCTTTTGCATCGTCGGGGTCTCCTCCCCTCCTAGTTGCTGTTATGTTTAATCCCGAGAAAAGCATCAAGGTATGAGTTATGTCTGCTAAATGCAAACTAGCTCCACTTGATGCTCCCAGAAAAATGGAGTCCACCTTCCTGTCCTGAAGCACCTCTCTGTGATAGTATAGGAATTCCCTCTCCAAGATATCGTCTATTTTTGACCTTTTCACTATTTCGGGGTCTCTTCCGTACTGCGCTTTTACCAATTGTCCTGCGTAAATCTTTTTTCCTAGGGTGGGGAGGGCGTTAAGTAGGCTTATTAGGGCTCTCAAGTAACCAGGGATTTTCTGATAGGTTACGATGTCCTCTTTTAGTATGGAGGCGCCGAAGAGGAGGTATATTGAGTCAGAGAACTTTAAATCTGGTGGAATAGTCACAACCAAAATGTTACACCTCCCATAAATTTTTCCATTTCCCTCTTAAATAGTTGAGCTTCTGTCAACTTCTCAACCTGTGGCTAGCTAAGAACTAGAATTTTTTGAGGTAAATGTGTATTCTCTAGGAATTGATTAGTTTTAAATATTGAAGTGAGAAATTATATTTTGGACTTGTGAGGGAGATGGCGTACCCTTCTTTATTCCGGAGAGTGCTGGTTTTCTACAAGGGCGCATCCGAAATGTGAAGATTGTCTCAATTTTTAAGTCTATAAATGAGAGGTGTTACTCGTGCGGGGCTTAAATGAAATAAAAATGCAGCTGGACGAATTAAAAAGACAAGTGGAGGAAGTGGAAAAAGAGACGGTGCAGGCAGTATGCAGGGAATTTAGTGCTTCTCTGTGGCGTGAGATCAAACGTGACGAGGTTTTAGCCTTTGTGAAGAAGCCTTACGCTATTGTTCCCTATAAGCCTGGGGAATGGCGTCTCTTCATACCCCGCTTCATACCCCTTGAAGTAGGATGGCTGGAATTTCAAACAGAGTCCTACAATGTTTATAGAGTCAACCGCTACGTTGACTGGCTTACTCCCCTACCAGAAGTGCTCAAGGATGAGCTTGGCATTAAGTTGCCCGATTTCAAGGTGGCTCTAGACCTAGATAGAAATATTGCGGTGCTAGAGGAGGGCGACCCCAAAAAATTCAGAAAAAAGTATCAATCGTTTTTCAGCCGACAGATAGACGGGAACTCCTTCCAGATAAAAACCACAAAGAAGTTCTCGCTGGTTATTGAGCTTTTAAAGGATGGTGTTATGCCCTTTAGACCCAAGCCTGTGGATTCAGCTGACTTGGTTAGGGAGGAGAGAGCCAAGTTTGAGTTAAGGGACTATCAAAAGGAGGCTTGGAACCTCTTCCTGAAGTACAGCCATTTGGGCATCTTCTACCCCTATGGCGCAGGTAAAAGTATGATAGGCCTATACGCTATTGGAAAAATCAGGGGCAAAAAACTAGTAGTGGTACCAACGGTTACACTGAGGGAGCAGTGGGCGGAGCGCATAAAAAACCAGTTGAACCTTAGCCCCGGTGAGGTAAAAATAGTAACCTATCACTCCGCTGTTAAAGAGTCTGCGCAGAGGGAGTACAGCCTAGTGGTCTTCGACGAGGTGCACCATCTCCCCAGTAATGTTTTCAGCGTAATCAGCTTTCTCAAGAGAAAATACACCATAGGGCTGTCAGTTAGTGGGGATACCGTAGTCCCCGTAAGGAAGGCGGGTAAAATTCAATTCTTGGAAATAGAAAATCTGGCAGAAGAGTTAATTGGGGATAGAGCAGGAATGGCTGCCTTAAACGGCGGACTGGAAACCGTTGGTGTAGACTCTTTTGGAAAGGTTTTTTGGACCCCTATTTATGCAGTGCACAGATATCCTCTGGGTGAGAAGAAATTATTGGAAGTTGAGCTCTCTAATGGTGGGCGAATAAAAGTTACTGGTGACCACTCTTTACTGGTGTGGGATAAAAACAACTTGAATATTTGCTCCAAGGCTTGCCAGGATTTAACGGTGGAGGATTACCTGTTAGCTCCAAAAAGGATGCCCATCGACAAATTGGAAGATAATGTTTTGAACTGTTTTGATGAAGGATTAGGAGCTAAATCGAATGAAACACTTCACAACTATGATTCTGGCTATGAACGGATAGACGATACGGAACTCTCATTCATTAAAGTGGAGAAGATTAGGGAGTTACAAAAGGAACCTTATGTTTATGACCTTACAACAGGGACTGAAAACTTCCTAGGTAACAACATCTTCTGCCATAATTCCGGCAGTCCCTACAGGGAGGACGGCCGATCCGAACTAATATTCGCTTTGACAGGATACCCTGTTGGTGTGTCTTGGAGCTACTTTTTCCAGAAGGGATTGATTAGGAAGCCCTCTGTAAAATTAATACTTGTTAGTGGGGAAAGCCAGAAGTTGGCAAAATTAGACAGTCTCATGGCGGAGCCAGGCACCACACTGGTGTACTGCGACAACCTCCAAGAGGGAAAAAAACTAGCTGAAAGATTCGGTGGGACCTTCATTAATGGGGAAACCAAAAACCGCCTAGAAACCCTGCGAAAAGCACTGAAAAAAGATGGATTCGTCATACTAAGCCGGGTGGGCGACGAGGGAGTCAGTCTACCAGAAATACAACGCGTAATAGAATATGATTACTTATTCGGTTCCCGGAGACAGGAGGCTCAAAGGGCGGGAAGACTTTTCCACGCAACAGAAGAGGGCGAACACATCATTCTCATGACCCTGGACGAATATCAGAAATACAAAAAGAGAATGTACTCCCTAATTGAGAAGGGAATAGAGGTAAAGATTGAAAACTGCACCTCAGCCACAATGTACTCAGAACTCTGAACCCTCTTGTAAAAAATGTTCTGAATCATAGACGGTGAGCCTTTAATGGTTTCGCCACCCAATTAGCCCTTTTTTGTACAGCTTTTTTATTCTCATTTTAATTGATAGACTTATATATTACTCATTTACCTATTTTCTGTGAGGTGCTTTGTATGTGTGACACGCTTGTAGCCCTAGGAAACTCCACCGAGGACGGCTCAGTGATTTTTGGAAAGAATAGTGATAGACCGCCGAACGAAGCACAAGTAATCAGGCACATTCCTAGGATGGAGCATCCCGAGGGTTCTAAGGTTAAGTGCACCTACATTGAGATACCACAAGTTCCAGAAACTCTCGAAGTGATTCTTTCGTCTCCGTTTTGGATTTGGGGTGCTGAGATGGGGGTTAACGAGTTCGGTGTAGCCATCGGCAACGAAGCTGTCTGGTCTAAGGAACCCTACGCTGACACTGGACTTCTGGGCATGGATCTTCTCAGACTGGGGTTAGAAAGGGGAGAAACCGCTAGGAGAGCTCTTGAAGTTATGACCGAGCTTCTGGAAAAATATGGTCAGGGAGGAAACTGCTTCCTAGACGCGCAACTAAAGTATCATAACTCCTTCATTATTGCCGATCCCAACGAAGCTTGGGTTTTGGAAACCGCTGACAAGTACTGGGTTGCAGAATGTGTCAAGGATGTCCGCTCAATTTCAAACGGTTACACCATAGGCAAGGACTGGGACTTAGCATCACCAAACCTGGTGGAGCATGCAATCAATAAGGGTTGGTGCAATTCTACGAAGGACTTCAACTTCGCAGAGTGCTACGGCGAGCCCGGCATGAGGGAGATTGTGCACTGTGATCAGCGGTTCAAGCGGTCATTAGGGCTCCTTCAAGAAAATAAGGGTAAAATAAACGTTAAGGATATGATGAATTATCTGCGAGACCATGGGGGAATGAGCTTAAAGGAGTGGAACCCCGACAAACAGGTAACCACTGTTTGTATGCACTCTGGACATCTAGAAATCAGCCAATCTACAGGTAGCTACGTGGGTCACCTTACAGAGGAACTTCAAACGCACTGGCTAACCGGAGGCTCCAACCCCTGCATAAGCGTTTATATGCCGTTCTTTATGGGCATAGAGATCCCAGAGACTCTAAGTAAGGGTAATGGAAAATTCAGCGAGTCCTCCTTCTGGTGGAACCACGAAAAACTGGCTCGGAAGATACAGGAAGACTATCCCCAAAGGGCAAGCCTAATCTTTCCCGAAATAGAGACTTTACAGTCTAAATTCTTGGAAGAGGCGAGTAAAATTAGGAAGAAGGCACTTGACCTCCCCCTCGGAGAAGCAGTCAATTTACTGGAAAACTTCACGAAGAAATGTGTGGAAACCGTGGCCAAGAAGAATAAAGAATGGCTTAAAACTGTGGAAAAAACAAAACCAGTCACACCCACAAAAAGTGAATATCTAAACTTTCTAAAGAGCGTGAATGAGGCAGCAGGAATAAAGCCTTAATCTTCAAACATTTTTATTTTTTAGATTTATTTTTACTATAAAAACACTGCTAAAAATGGGTTAATCAACGTTTAACTTTTCAGTATAGAAAACAGGAATATTAGGTGAGTTGCTGCTTTTGGTTAAGCGCAAACTTTAACATTAACCACAACAACCAATATTACAGATACATGTAAATTCAAAAAACATAAGAAACAATAACGACAATTAATTAAGTAGAGATAAAATGGGGGAACAAAAATTGGCACTTGCAAGCACAGGAATAGCCGAACTAGATAAACTACTAGGCGGTGGCGTTCCTAGAGGATCCACCGTTCTAATCCTTTGCGAAGGTCAAAATGCTCAAGAAGCATCTGCACTTCTTGGAATAATCTGTCTCAACATTCTGGAAAGGGGAGAAAACGTTATTCTTCTAACCACGGATCCACCAAACGAAACCTTTCCACAACTATACGCGCCAGAGATTGCCGCTGCCGCGTTGAGGGAAAATCGCCTGTTTTATATAGATTTGTTCAGTTCCTCCATGGGTGTTCAAACCTCGGAGAACTCTAATATTGTTGTGGTAGAGAAGCCCCACGACCTAAACCATGTTTTTTACCACGTAAGCACGTTTAGAGACGACAAACTGAAGGGTATTCCCGCCCCCGGAATGAAGGTTTCCTGGATATACAATCAGCTCTCAACCACCATATTTACTGTTGGTGACCCAGATAAGGTGCTAAGATTCATCTGGAACTTTAGGTCAAAAATAAAAACTCTCAGAGATGTGGCCTACACAGTGATGAATGTAGAAATGCATCCCAAACAGGTGGTTGAAACCGCCAAACACATATTCGACACTGTGATTGAACTCAAAGCAACAGAAAAAGATGGAACATCAACAAAACACATAAGAATACTCAAAAATGCGGGATTAGCCTGCGTAACTGATTTAGTAACATACTCTGTAGACATTCGAAGCAGAAAATTCCTGCTGTCGAGCGAAATAGTTACCTCCTTTGAAGAATTTAGAAAAATGCTCACCATGGATACTCCGGGAATCCTCAGGTTACCCTTCTATGACGAGTTTGCTAGGTTTCTTGTGATGCCTGCCAGCCAAATTTTGAACATTATAAAAAAGGCTGGCGAAGCCGATCTCTTGGAAAAGGTGAAAGATTTCCTTGTTTACGCTGGTTATGAAAATGGAAGGGCTTTAGCGCAGATTTTCAAGGAGAAATACAAGCTTCAGGGCGACAAAATTGCTGAGAGCTGCCTGGCCACAGGCACAATTGTAGGCTGGGGGAACTCTTCATTAATGGCAGAGGGGGACAAGCTTAAAGTCATAATCCGGACTAAAAATTCACCATTCATTAACAGCTTGAGAAAATTCAAACAGCCAATCTGCTTTATTCAGCGCGGATTTATTAGAGGAGTTCTGGACGTGGCTTATGGGTTTCACTACTATGTAGAAGAAACAAAGTGTTTAGGATTGGGCGACGAAGAATGCGAATTTATTGCCACAAAAGGAGGCGTTAGTGGTTCGCTCCCAAAAATGATCTATTTGGAATCCTTAGAGCTGCTGGCGCCCCTAATTTCAATTACCAAAGTGAAACTTGAAGAATTCAAAGAGAACGCAATTAGAAAAAACAAAGAAATTTTCAGGGGAACAAATCTAACCTTCCAGAAAATTCCCGAAAAAATGCCCCAACTAATACTAAGCTGCTTGGGCTTGGAAGCCACACTGCTAAAACAGGAAGAAGAGGCTATAACATACCAGATTATTAACTGCCCCCACCAAAACAAAGAAAAAACATTTCACAATGTCTGTACAGCATACCTAGAAGCGCTGCTAGAAGCTATGGGCGTAAAAACCAAAATCAGAGCAAGTGAGCCTTCTCTAACAGAAAATAAATGCGTTTTAAAAATCACAAAGGACTAAACCCCCTTCTTTAAAGGACTCTTCCCCAAAAAAGTCAAAAAATTTGTTTAAGAGGCCTCCCTTGCAATTAGAAAGGAATTCCTACTTCTTTTAAATGTGAAGTGAAGGCCCTTAAAACGCGAGAGAAAAATTGTTTTCAACCAGAATTAATAACCAATTTGTCATCCATCCATAATTTTGCAGTCAACTTTTTCATAACTGAATTTTTAAAAAAGTTTATTTGTCCTGATGGAAACTATTATTGTGGAGTGAAGAGCTATAGGTGGAGGTCTTGAGGAAGATTACCATTTTCCTTTTTGTAATCTTGCTACTGTTGCCCTTAGGATTTGGGTTGCTAACACAGGGCCAAGATGATCAAAAGTACTTCTTGGGCTGGAGCCAGTATTTGACTGCGAATCATTACCAAGCACAGAAGATTGACTGCAAACAGGCATTTTCCAAAACAGTAATGATATTAACCATAGATGAAGAGGTGACACACTCCACCGAGCTGATGATCCAAGACGCCATGTTTAAGGCTGTTTACGCCCAGGTTGACCTAATTGTGGTTTTCTTAAACACCCCGGGTGGCGAGTTAAGCGCCGTTCAGAACATTATGAACATGTTTGAGGCAAGCGGCATACCCATATGCGTTTTTGTGGCTCCCTTCGGCTCCACAGCTTGGAGTGGAGGAACCTACCTACTTATGTCCAGCCACATCGCCGCAATGTCTCAGGGCACCCTTATAGGCTCAGCCCAACCAGCACAGGGGTGGCAGCTAGGCTATGACGCAAGATACGCGTATTCAATGATTGGATTAATGTATACCCACGCGCTCCTCCACGACAGAAACGTAGCAATAGCTCAGCAACTCGTTGCCCTTAACCTTTATCTTTTACCCCAAAACGCCAAAGACGCAGGCATAATAGAAATAGTAGCCAACGACCTCTATGGGCTCCTCCAACAACTGGAAGACAAGTCCCTAATAAGGTATAACTCACCCACAGGCACACTAGCCTGGAAGCTGGTACCCACAGCAGACGCCCCCTCTTATAGTCCAGTGAGTCAAGTTGACTTTGCGGGAATAAGCGACAGCCCAATAATATACTATTACGAAAAACCATTACAATACAATGCTTTAAGAATCATAGTGAATCCCTATGTAACCTATATTCTGCTCATAGTGGGTTTGTTCGCCATCGTCGTAGGTCTCAAAACTCCGGGTTTCGGAGCAGAAATAATAGGTGGCATTTCTCTGATTCTGGGACTAGCCGGCTTAGGCATCCTAGGATTTAGTTTTGCCTCCATGCTGCTCTTCGTTTTCGGATTCATAATGTTTATTCTGGAACTGAAAACCCACACCTTTGCACTGGCAGCAGGTGGCACAGCCTGCTTCATACTGGGAGCAATACTCATCTTTCCCACATCAAACTGGCTAATTACCTCCAATTTTATACAAACCGTAATAGTCACAGTGGTTCTCGTATCCCTCTTCATATCAGCATTCTTCGCCTACCTCGTCTACAAAGTGGGGGAAACCAGAAAAATAGGCAAAGAACTAGACATTGAAAAACTAGTTGGAAAAACCGGCAAAGCAACAACTGACCTAACACCAAAAGGACAGGTGCTAGTAGCATCAGAAACTTGGAGCGCAAAATCACACGACGGAAAACCAATAATCACAGGGGCAAAAATAAAAGTAGTAAAAGTACAAGGGCTAACACTCATCGTGGAAAAAGCAGAACCAGAAGAATAAAACATAAAACGCAAAAATCTCATTTTTATCTACATTTCGCAAGAAGACCCCTTCCGAAAGGGAGGGGATGAATTCGGTTGAACTTAAATAACTCTTACAATCTAAAAAGTTTTTGGGATGTTCCCTGGCACAGCTTCCTCAGCGTCTCCAGTTGCGATTTAGTGCTGTTTTGTAACTTTTCCCCACCTTCTACGCCTCAAATGAGTATTTTCCTCTGCCTTAAACGCCGAATTTAGGCTTAAACCAAGACATTCCCTACACACCACAAACCTGCCCACAATAAGTGACATCAGGTTAACAGTACCTGTTCCCTTGCAGAAAATACGACAGAGACCTGAATGCGTGTGTAAGTATAGCCCATAGGGTAACGAGCTCTATGGGATGGGGGAGCCGTGAGCCCCCCGAACCAGCAGATGAGGAGATGGGCGTAAAGCCTACTCTAAACGCTGGAAGCCCTGTCCGTTGGGGCGGGGTAGTTCACTCTGTTGGCCACGAGTTTGGGTTTCACTCTATATAAGCATAGGTAGGTATGCGTCATCATACCTGCTGTATGCGTAGTAGAGCTGAGGCTTCACAACATCATATAGCTCCCTCACGAGTTCATAGGGAGCCTTCTGCTCCGCCCCTGTCTGGAAGCACCCGCCCACAAGAGTTGGGAGGATGTTTTTGTCCCACAATCCTCTCTCGTGGGGAACTCCCTCCATCTTCAGGTACAGGTTGATTGCAG
>JAHQXB010000015.1 GCA_029856435.1 Candidatus Jordarchaeia archaeon | reverse complement strand
ACATAAGGCCTAAAAAGTGGGGGGGAGAAGACTACGGGGGAGCGGTGTTTAGACGCTGCAGGGAGGTGTTTGACCAAAACCTGTACTGCTGGAGAAAGCTGGTGGAACGAAACTTCGCCAACATGGAGGCCAGAGCGGGCAAAACAAGTCACTACGGGGAGCAGGAGAATTATGACAAGGTCCTCAAGCTGGGGGCTATTTATCACAACATCGAGCGTGTATTGTTCCTCCTTGGGATGAGGCGCTTCTTCGTTCCCCTCGGAAAACCGCCTCCTGAGGAAGTAGCCCTACTCCAGTTCATAGAGCAGACAATCTGTGGAAAAACAGGCTTAGTCCACCCCATTTAGTCCGCCTCACAGCCCCCACTACAAGAAGACTGGAATATGTAGAGTAGAGAGAGAAACATACACCCCAAACAAGCACGGGAACACAAAAAAGGGCAAAACACCCCCAACGCCAATTATTTTTTTAACAAGTTCCTTTTAACTAGAAATTGTCTTTTAAATTAAGGTCTAAACTGAAATTTTCAGCAAGTTTGCGGAAGATTCTAATATGCGTCTTGGAATTATAAATATTCAACCCTTTATTAAGGCGAAGTTGAACAAATAAAGGTAGTCAAACACGTATTTCGATTGGCAGTTGATTTCCGTTTGTGAATAAAAAGTGAAAAGGGAAAATTGTCAAAAGCCGTCCCTGAGTAAAAATACTTTCGAGGGCTATCGCTCATTTGCCATTTGCTAGAAAAATGTTTAGAATGAGTTAATGGAGTATATTTACTTTCATAAAGTGGAGGCTGCGATATTGCGGAGAGTAGCAATCTGTGGTCGCTCCCTATGTAAAGTCGGAAATTATTACAGCAAATCCCTCCGCGAGCTATTCGCTGGAGTTGCTTTGGATGCAATAGAAAATGCGGGCAATCCTCACTTAGACGCAATGTACATAGGAAATATGTCTGCAAGCGAGTATTTTTCTCAGAAGAACATTGGTGTTCTCCTATCTGATTCCATAGGTTTAAAATCTACACCATGTGTACTTGTGGAGTGTGCTGATGGGTCCGGTGGGGCTGCCCTTTATGAAGGCTTTAAGTCAGTTGCTTCAGGGCTTTATGATTTCGTTATTGTGGTGGGGGTGGAAAAAATGTCTGAAGCTACGAGGGGGGAGAACAGGAGAATAGGGTCTATGGCAGTTGAACAGGAATATGAGGCATTTCATGGTCTATCCCTTGATGGGGAATTCGCGATAATTATGCGTTACTATATGCATTATTATAATGTATCAAAAAGGTACTTCGCTCTATTTGCAGTTCAAATGCATAAACATGCAGCTAAGAACCGGTATGCTCAATTACCCTTCGAAATATCTGTGGAAGATGCGTTGAATATGCAAACAGTTGCTGACCCTCTGACCTTATTTGATACAGCTCCGACTGGAGACGGAGCAGCAGCAGTTATTTTGTGTCCTTTGGAGAAAGCTAAAGAATTCACAGACACTCCCATAGAGATAGTGGGCGCGGGGCAGGCGAGAGATACTTTAGCACTTTACGATAGAAAAAATATACTTACCTTTGATGGGACATCAAAGGCTTCTAAGATAGCACTGGAACATTCTAAATTAAAAATTTCGGATATAAATTTATTTGAAATACATGATTCCTACACTATTTCTGGATTCCTTGCTTTGGAAGATTTAGGTCTCATCGAGAGAGGGAAAGTGGGACAAGCTGTTGAGGAGGGTCTAATTGACTTGAATGGGCCTATACCCACTAATTTAAGTGGGGGCCTCAAGGCTAGAGGACACCCTATGGGTGCTACTGGCGTTTATCAAGCAGTAGAGGCTACACTTCAGCTTCGAGGCGAGGCTGGAAAAAATCAGGCGGATCCTGCAGAAGTAGCACTAATACAAAACGCTGCAGGCATAGGATCCTTAGTAACTGTACATATTCTTAAAAGAGTTTAAATGCTCTGGTGGGAGAGGAAATGAGATTACCCAATTTGTGGAGGGAAATACCTCAAAGATACAGGTTAGAAGGGGTTACTTGTAAAAATTGTAACTCCTCCTTTTTTCCACCTAGAATTGTTTGCCCAAACTGTGGAAGTAAAGAGTTGAGCTCTCAAAGACTTCCAGATAGAGGAAAAGTTTTATCGTATACCATAATAAGAAAACCACCAAATAATTTTGAAGGATATGCACCATACCCTGTAGCTTTAATTGAACTATTAGACGGGGTGAAAGTAACTTGCCAATTAACTGACTGCGATACCGATGAAATATTTATTGGTATGCCAGTAGAAGCTACACTTCGTAAGGTAAAAGAAGACGGTGAAGATGGTGTAGTTTATTATGCAATTAAATTTAGACCTCTGATTAGGAAAACGATTGAGTGAAAAACTAAAGGTAAGTATGTGCATATGAATTTAAAATCTGTTTGCTAAAATTGGTATTCTTTTAAGGTATTTCTCTTAAGCGTTTGAATTTTGGAAGGCTATGAGTGGAGCTATAACGTCTCATCAAAGTGTTTGCGGTTTATTCTAAAGTTACACGCGATACACTTCGTATGCAAAATTTCTTTAATCATATAAGATAGATATGGAGAGAGTGTGGAGCCGCCTTTTTTAAGATAAAAATCAATTTTTTTGGGCTCATTAGATTTGTAAAAGTGACGTTGGGGTTTGTTAAAATGGAGTATCCGAACAATGAGGTGATAAGTTATAGGTGTTCATTGTTTCGTTTTTCGAAAATGCTTGCCGGATGCCGCCAAAAAGTATTGGTATTGAATCATTTATAAACCACATGTTAACTTCAGTAATACACATTTTCCATCACCTTCAGTGTTACGATTTCCAAGCTTCGAAGGAGACAGTCTTTTTATATCTCATCAAAAATGAGACAAAAGTTAAATTTAGCATAGTTGTGTAATATTTGAAATAAAAGAAATTTAAATAATGTTACAGGGGTCTAATGTGTCTGAAGGATTAGAAGATTGGAAGTTGACTTCGGCGGTTTTGTCTGCATTATCTAGCGAAACACGTATACAGATATTAAAAGTTCTTAGTATGAAAAGTCCCCTTTCTTTTACTAAAATTATGCAACTATTAGATATGGATCCAAAGAAAGAGGCGGGAAAGTTTGCCTACCATCTTGGTGAGCTGACAAAAAAGGCTCAATTAGTTGACTGTGATGAAGATAATAACTATACACTAACGAGTTTGGGAGAAAAGACAGTTGAATTTATTAGAATGCTAGAGGAATTTAGTCGAAGGGAGAAAGGAGAGCTTTTCGTTAGGACGTCGAGATTGGCTATAGAACGATTTGATAGGAAAAAAATTGCGGATTCGCTGATGAGGGAAGCTAGAGTTCCCAAGCAGCTTGCTGAAAATATTGCTATGGAAGCAGAAGAGCGTTTACTTAAATCTAAGATTAGATATTTAACCGCTCCCTTAATTCGAGAATTTGTTAATGCAATCTTGTTAGAAAAGGGATTAGAGGAGTATCGACATGCACTCACACGCTTAGGGCTTCCAGTATATGATGTTACGACCATAATAAAAAACCCTAAGAGCGAGGTTTCGAATGCTGAAAGAATACATAAGCTGGCTGGCGATGCTGTTCTAGAGCAGTATCTACTTTTAAAGATTTTACCTAGGGAAATAGCTGATGCCCATCTCTCCGGAGCCATACATATACCAGATGCCAGTTATTGGGTACTACGTCCCAACAATATCCAACACGATATCTACAGTTTGCTATCTTTAAAATCTAGATTGGGGGAGAGAATATTTACTCAATTAAATAGAATAAATGACCCTAAGACCCTAATTATGCAATTACCTAAGCTGTTAAACTTGTTTCAAGCAGATTTAAGTGGGGAACAATCTTTAGATAATTTTAATTTTTTCATAGCTCCCTTTTTAAGAGGCCTGTCATATAATGAAATTAAAAATATTACGCGTTATTTTATTAGTGAATTGTGTCACAATATGGGTCGTTCAATCAGCATTAATTTGGAAATTGTACTGCCTAAACATCTTAAAAATAAACCTGCAATTGGCCCAAACTGGAAAACTGTGGGGAAATATCAAGATTTTGAGGGGGAAGCTCAGCTATTTGTTGATGCTTTAATTGAAGTCTTACTGGAAGAAGAAAATTTAGCGCGAAAACCCATTCTTAACTGTCACACAATTTTTAAATTAAGGCCAGATATTTGGAAAAATGATGCTATTCTACCAATTCTAAATAAGATATTTGAATTGTCAGCTAATTGGGGTAACTCCTTTTTTATAAATTTTTCACCTAAATGGCAGAATGATAATGTTAACTATACCGGAGCAGCGGAACGTTTAGGCACAGACTGGAGCAAAGATTGGGAGCTTGACACTTTAAGGACTGGGAATCTTGGAACAGTAATTGTTAACCTGCCCCGAATCTCTTATGAGTCAAATGGTGATGATACGCTTTTTTTCGAGTTACTTAATGAGAGGTTGGGCATGGCTTCTGCAGTGCTTAAAATAAAGTCACAAGCTATTAGAGAAAGAATGTTTAATGATAGAACACTTCCTGCATTGACTTCTGATTTAGACGGTGATTTATACTACCGAATTGATAATGCAACTCATTCCTTAAGTTTTGTTGGGCTAGATGAAGCGGTTAAGAAACATGTAGGCACATCAATAGATAATAACAAGGCATCTTTAGATTTCGCTATAAGAATTTTAAAATATCTAAATGAGTATACAGATGAGTTAAAAATTAACACGGGATTAAGATGGGTAGTAACTCAACCTGTAAGTGGCTATTACGTAAATAGGTTAGCTAAGCTTGACGTTGAAATGTTCGGAAAAAAGAATGTTAGTGTGCGAGGGGTAGGCAATAACATTTATTATTCAACTAGTAATATCCGGATTTCAGCACCTCTAACGATCGATGAAAGAATAAGGATGGAAGGTATGTTTCATGAACTGCTTTTAGGTGGGCATTTAATGAATATCCCCCTTGGAAGGAAGGTTTCTTCTGATAAATTGTTAGATCTTAGCGAAAAAATTTGTACAGAGACTCAAATAGGATGTTTCACCTTTACTAGATACCTCACCTATTGTTTTCATTGCTTAGAATCGTTTAATGGTATTCAAAATAAGTGCCCAAAATGTGGTTCTTCAAGCGATAACTTAGCGAAATATTGCCGAAGTATAGGATCTTACTTCATATTACCTACTAGTTCAAAATGGGAGGAACAAGAAATTAAAGAAGCTCATAACTATTTTTAGAATATTCCCCCCTCGCAATTTAAAACTTCCATTTTTATCCATATTTTCGAATAACACTCCATGGCGCTAGTTTTGTGTGATGTGCCTTGCCCTTAGCTCGCCTCGGCATTTCGTCCGCCCTCCCTTTTCTACACAAAGATGTTAAAAATGAGGAAACTGTGTCTTCAAGTCCGCAACAAAAACATTACTTATTAAGTAGATGTGCTGCTGGCTGGTACGTGTTTTTTATTTCCTAATTTGCTGAAATAGGCAAAAAGCCGTTTTTCTCAATTATAGGGGAAAAGCGCGCCAGATAAAGCACATAATAATAAATGAAAAATTGCCGATTCAAAGGATTAATGGTATCTATTAAGGCTTGGCTTATTGTTATATACCCTTTTATAAATGAGCGTTTTAATTAACTGCTTATCCACATCCCAGATCCAACGTATAGTGTCTTCAAAATTCCGCATTTTAGATTTTTCTTCTCCGTATATTGTCTGAATTTTTGTTTCTGAGATTCTGAAGCCTTTCCTATGAGCATCAATTAGTATCTCTGTTTCAGCAGAAAATCTAGGGGCTGAAAATTCAACTTGTTCCAAAGTTCGTCTTTTGTACGCTCTAAAACCGCTTTGGCTATCTGTAGTTGGTAGTTTGAAGTATAAGCGTAAAATACTTGTGGTTAACTTATTACTCAGAATTCGTATTCGTGGCATACCCTTTATTACGCCAAGGAATCTTGAACCTACCACTATATCTGCGTTTTCCCTCTCCATAGTTTTAAGCAGTTTGGGTATTTCTTCTGGATTGTGTTGCAAATCTGCATCTAAAACAATTACTATGTCCGCTCCCATCTTTAAAGCTTCTTTGAAACCTGTTTTTAAAGCGGCTCCTTTGCCTAGGTTTTTATAGTGCCGAACAACTGTAGCCCCCGCTTTTTTCGCCTCTTCATAGGTACTATCCGTACTTCCATCATCTACAACTATTACTCCTTCAGAATATTTTAGAGCCGCTTGCACTACTTTAGCGACTGTTTTTTCTTCATTGTACGCGGGGGAGACGCAAATTACTTTAGGCATCTCTTTTAAACTCTTCCTAATATTTCTGGATTTGTATATCTGTGCGTTTTTATAAAGTTTTAGGGTCATTCAGCCTCAAAAAACACCGCTTGTTAAACACGAATATATACTTTTCATAATTTTTAACTAGTTTTCACACCATGCAAAGTAATTATCTTTTCGACTTTTTATGAAAAATTTCTTTTATTTCGTCATATTACGAATTAAAGTATCAAGTTTGGGAAAACTTTTTATCTAGAAAGTATGTAAAACTAGAAAACATTAATTATGTTACATATTCGTCTAAAAAGAGATATTTCTCCATTTAATAATTTGCAACAAGTATTAATACTATAGACTAATAGGTGTGTGAAGGAAAAAATGTTTGAACCACTGTTCAATGCAGGATTCACAAATATAATTTCTCTCTTAATTGGTATTGCAGTGGTGGCTGGTTTTGGATTTGTCTCAATTAAACTACGTGTGGTAGATTTTTCGGGGTTCCTGGCAGGGCTAGTTGTAGGTTTAGCTGTGTGGATATTTGGTAATTGGGCTTGGTTTCTAATCATATTGGCATTCTTCGTGGTCTCTGCGGCGTTCACAAAGTTCAAGTACGAGAGAAAGAGAAAACTAGGGGCAGCTCAAGAAAAAGGTGGAGCAAGGGCATGGACAAATGTTATCGCGAATGGGGGACTTGCAGCTTTTCTGGCTGTGATGGAGGGGGTATGCCTGTTCTTTATCCCCATAGGGCGATTCGATATTTTCCTCGCAGGTTTTATCGGGGCTGTAGCTACTGCTGCTGCGGATACATTAGCAACTGAGGTAGGCCTACTAAATCCTCATCCTCCCAGACTAATCACTAACCTTTCTAAGAAGGTTGTACCTGGCACATCAGGAGGCGTCTCACCTCTCGGAGAGCTTGCAATACTTATGGGCGGCCTAATTACTGGTGGCGTAGCTTTCCTTATGCAAAACTTTAACCTTCTTGGAATTGGCCTGTTTCCTTGGTTGGATATATTTAACTTTGGGTTACCAACTGGTGTAAAGTTGATAATAATTGCTGTAGGTGCAGGGTTCATTGGAAGTACTGCAGATAGCTTAATAGGAGCCACGGTTCAAGCACTCTACAAATGTCCCGTTTGTGGAAAAATAACTGAGCACGATATTCATTGCGGAGAGGTCACAGTTCATCTGAGAGGCCATAAGGCTATCGACAATAACATTGTTAATTTCGTCGCAACGGCCATCGGTGCAATTAGTGCATTCGCTATATACCTGTTACTCTTCTAAATGAACCATGAAAAAATTCTTATTTTCTCTCATTTGAAACAGCTTTTTCCCCCTCATAAAAGGCGTCTACAAATTCGCTATATGCATCTACAGTTTCTGTCAATTTGGTTATTTTTACCTTTTTAGTTAGTCCACAATTGCCGCAACCCACCGTTGCTAATTCCTCAACTTTATTGATTTCCACTTTCACAGCATTCTCCCCACAGGACGGGCATTCAAAAACGGTAGGTATTCGCCTTTCAGGTCTTCTTTGTACTTTTTTTCTTCTTCTACGCCCCATATTTTCACCCCTTTTTAAAATTTTACCTGTAATAATTTAATGGAACTCTCCAGTCTAAACTGGGAGTCCTGTATGCTATTTTAAAGATTACAGGGCCTATCCTTTTATGTTCACTCCTTCTCCACATTTCTACTATTCTGTTGACTTTTTCGATAGGTATTTGAAGCTCTTCGGCAATTTCGGATTCATTCTTCCAATGCTCTAAACCATAAAGTATCAGGTCAAGTACACTGTAAGGAACGCCAATTTCAGATTCGTCGGTTTGGCCCTTCCAAAGCCCTGCGGTGGGAATTTTGTCAATTATTTCTTTTGGAATATTTAGATACTCTGCCAATTGGCGGACTTGAGTTTTATAGAGATCCCCTATCGGCAATATGTCGGAGGCCCCGTCACCAAATTTGGTGAAGTAACCAATTAATATTTCACTTTTATTACTTGTACCAACCACCAGACGTTGTAACTTATTTGCATAGTAATAAAGTGTTATCATGCGCACCCTGGCCTTCACATTTCCAATAATTATAGGCGGTTCTGTGGCGTCTTCTACATAAGTAGCCCTACAAGCATTTATTATTGGAGACACATCTATTATCTTATAGGGTATATTAAGTTGTTCCGCTATTTTTAACGCATCTTTAACATCGTTAGGCTCACTATCTTTCTCAGGTAACATAAGCCCCAACACTTTATCAGGACCTAATGCTCTAGTACAGAGAGCTGCAACAACGGAAGAATCAATACCTCCACTTAGTCCTATTACTGCCCCTGAAAAACCTGCATCGATGACTTTAGCGCGAATAAATTTGACTATGCGTTTCTCAACAAATTCGGGATCTATACGAAGCAAATCTTGTGAGAGTTTCACTCTGAAACCACCACAGTATATAACTTATAAGAGTTTATCAAACTACTATATTTCTCGAAATATATTAAACTGTTGGAGGAAAAATTATGAAAGTGAAGTTAGCCTTGGCGCAAATAATTCCTACACTCGGAGACAAAGAAAAAAATTTACAAAAAATGGACAAGGCTATATCTGAAGCTGCATGTGAACAAGCACAACTAGTAATCTTTCCAGAACTTATTCTCACAGGCTATTCTTGCAGAGACAACTATTACTCCTTAGCAGAAAGTATTCCTGGGCCCTCTGTGAGAAAAATAGAAAGTATCGCTAACAAAAATGGTGTATATGTGATTTTTGGAATGGCGGAAGAAGCAGAGGAAGGTGTGCTATACAACACCTCGGTAATGGTGGGCCCCAAGGGGTATATTGGAAAATATCGGAAAAAATATCTACCAACACATCTAGTTTTCGAAGAAAAAAGGTATTTTAGGCAAGGATATGAAACGCAGGTTCTTGAAACCGAAATTGGAAAAATAGGGTTAATGATCTGCTACGATATATTCTTCCCGGAAATTGCTCGCCTGCTAACTATCAAGGGATCCCAACTGATAGTATGTATTTCCGCCTCACCTGGCACTCGTACAAGATACTTCGAAACATTTGTATCCTCTAGAGCTATGGAAAACACCGTCTTTTTAGCATATGTAAACCTTGTAGGAGTTGAAGATGGTCTAGTTTTTTGGGGCGGAAGCCGCATAGTAGGCCCAGACGGTACAGTAATAAAGAACGCAAAATATGACGAAGAAGATTTGATAACTGCAACAATAGACTACTCAGAGCTAAAAGCTTCAAGAATAGCGGCACCAGTACTACGAGATTTGAGACCCGAAATATTCGATGAACTCAGCCAGCTTAGCCGAAAATAAACAATATCGATAGAAATATGTTCCTTGCCCGATTCTGCTATCCATCCATTAAATATTAGAAGTCGAACGAAATAATTGATCAAAAAAGGTTAGAAATAAATATATTCGTAACTCATTATCAAGTAATAGGTAGCCGGGATAGCAAAGTGGATAATACCTCTAGAAAGTCCACATTACTGCGCTGATTGAATGGGTTGTTTCCCTAAAGCGTAAGCCTTGAGAGCCAGTATCCCGCAAGGGATGCGTGGGTTCGAATGGAAGCCAGAAACCCTTGCTTCCCAGAGTGTCCCACTCCCGGCGCCATAATTATTTTTATGAAGTTATAATAGATTAAATCAGATATCTAATACAAATTCTAGAGTTGTTTTTTTGGGCGATTGATCAATTTTCATTTCATGGTATGTTATTGCTTTTATCGCAGACCTCTGTGCATGCTTCTTGCTGTCGAATTCTTCGCCTGAGGCTTCGCCCTTTAACTTTAGTATTCCCTCCTTTTGTTGAATGCTTTCTACCTTAAACTCTGAAAAAATTAATCCTTCAGAGTCAAACAGGTAGATAAATTCTTCTAGCCACTGATAAAGTAATGCCTTCAAATCTTCCGCTTCTACTTCAATTTTTCGTTTAATCCTTGGATTAATTTTTGAAGTATCTGTCATTGCCTCAAAGAGTGCTCGGGCGGCCTCCTGAAAGGCTTCATTAATTGTTTTTCCATAAGCTCTCACCTTAATATCCGCTGTGTGCTCAAGAAATCGGAAGCCCACCATCCACACATCCTTCCGCCTTTTTATCCATAAACTGATTGCTTATAAATCATGTTATTTTAGCAAAGGTAATACTTTAAAGTTGCTCCTCCCAAAAATTTACGTATTTTTACCACAAGGAAAGAAAGCCCATTCATAGTTTGGGTGTGCATTGCTTTTATGTAAATACGTCACGGTGGTGCAGAAGGGCTTGGTTATGTGTCAAAAACGGGCGTCTATAAATCCCCCTCACGATTTCTATGCATTACCCACAATTATTATCGAGTAATTTTTCTCTCCATGATTTTATATGTGCGTGATACTTTTATTTGCAGGAACAGGAAACTATGCATTTTCCACACAAAATTGGAGGGAAACAATTAACCTTATCACCTATTGGGTAATGCATAGCTCGCGAGTTAGAGCTTTATGAGGAAAATGGAGCTGAATAAATCTACATCGCAGTAACGTATGCGTCACCCTAGCAGTACTTTCGAATTGTTAACTGTTTTTATATTTTTATCACCTCCCTTTTAATTTTTCATCAAGGGTTATATTGGTGGGTAGAAGCAGACCAGGATCCTAAGTACGAAGATGAGGATTGTACGTTGGGCTTCTGGAGGCGTTCTCCCCCCACTGCTTGATGCGCTTAAGGAAAAGGTGGAGAAAGTTCTGCAGTATGATCCCCACGAAGAACATTGCCGCCCGGAAATTGTCTCTGTTCGATGTAGTCCGCCACTGGAACCGCCGCCCATCCCGGTAGGATGATTCTATGCCGAACCGGGAGTTGAAGACAGCAATCACTCCTTTCACACCTTTCCTCAAGTCCCTGTTTGCAATTAAAACGGTGAGTTCTCCGTATCTCCGGCAGATGGGCAACCTGACTTCGTGTGTGCAGCGCCTTCCAGGTTCGTGGCAGCTCATGGTGTATTTAAAGAATTTACCCTCACCCTCCTTCAGTGATTGAAGGTTGTTCTCCTCAACCAGCCCTTTTATAGGCTCGTTCACTGGTCCCCGGATTATGAATTTTATCCCCCTCTGGTCGGTTTCCCTCACCAGGTTTGTGTCGTAGAAGGCTCCGTCCAGTACTGCTAGGCCTATTTTTACTAGGCATTGGGCTTGTTCTATCAGTTTTAGGGCGATTTCCGCCATTTTGCCTCCTTTTTTATCATTTCCACCGCCAGGTTGTAACGGTATCCGTCCTCACAGACGTAGGCGGTTGCGAATCTGAAGAAGCGGTTGGTGCCCTCTTTTCTCTTTCCCGTGGTCACGTAATCTGACTGGGAGTCTCCGTAGTAGGGTTCGTCGTGCTGGTCGATGGCTAGTATGGCTTTCTTCCGCTTCGTCTTTCCGCTGAAT
>JAHQXB010000016.1 GCA_029856435.1 Candidatus Jordarchaeia archaeon | reverse complement strand
TGGTTCATCACTCGCTCTCCTCCGGGATTTGCCTCGTCTCTTCCAGGTTCTTCTTGGGGACCTTTGGAGGTCTTCCCGGCGGCTTCCGGGTTTTGAGGCTGGGCAATCCTCCTTTTTTCGGGGCGGCGTTTCCAGTAGAGAACTTTGGTGTGGTAGCAGCAGAGCTCTCTCCCGATTTCAAATGAGGTCTTCCCCTCCTTTAGCATCCTGATCGTCGATTCTCTCTCTGACCTTGGGTCTTCCTCTTCCTTTGTACGCAGAACTAAGTTTCAAGAGAAGCAGCCTCCAACATAGACTCATCCAACAAAACTCCCCCCTCTGAAGAATTTAAATGTTAACACTTTACGTCGTTAACAATAGATTGTGAAGGCTATGTCTATTTAAAAACCAGGGGCGTATAATATTGATCCAGAAACAATTTTCGAGAGTGAGTCCAGATTCACAGCTTCGCAGAAAAATTCGCGGAACTAGTGAAATCCTAAAAAATTACAATCCAACTTCCCCAAAAAGGGTAGAAATGTTTCCAAAATTGTTTATAGGTGGATTCAATGAAAAGGTACCAAAAAAAGTTTGTGGAGCCGGAGAACTTTGAGCTCTCCTCTTTGTTTTAGTGTCTTTTTTTCCACAGCACAAAGCCGAGAATTACCACTAGAATTGCCGCTGCTCCACCGGCAACCTCAAGTATTATGGGAATCCTCTGAGAATATTGTGGGGATTGGTTTAAGATGATCAAAACTAACATATCAATTATTGCAACGTTTAATTCGTCAGAAACACCGGGGCCAGTTCTAGTGTAGAACAAGGCTTTCTCAGTGAAATTTTTTCCCTCTTGATAGCCCTCAAACGTCTCCACCTTGATTCGCTCGTCTCCCACAACCTGCGCAATGAGAGTGTAGACCTGTCCCTCAACACTGTTAATTCCGACTAGGTGGTATGTGACTATACCATTATCTGCAGACACTTCTCTAAAGTCTGGTCCGGTAGCGTTGTATTCGCCCATCGGGAGTGGCGCCAGCACATTACTTCCTACGGCTACAATCATTTGAGAGGCGTTGTAAACTGAGTAAACGAAGGCTAGATGGGTGCTCCAGTTCCATTTGCCCGGCGTACTTCCTTCGAGGAACCAGTTTCCACTCAGCCTGCCAAGAAGGTCATAGTCTATCTTTCCACCCCTCGGTTCACCAATTCTATTAACCTTCTGATAGACGCTTTCCTTTAAGCCTTCTTCTAGATAGTCTAATGGGCAAACCGCGTGAACATTATAATATTCACCATAGGTTTCTGGGTGAATAAAGTTTAGTGTAACCTCATAATTTGCAACACCCCAGTCTAGACAAACGGATCCTCCGGGCTGTATCTGTGCCCTACCAATAACTTGCCCCCCACTAACTGGTATGTTGACGGCAGCTCGGAAGGGTATATTTCCGGTTTTCTCCAATATCCAGTCCGCTATGCCTGATAAGTGGTAGAAGTAGCTTTCAAAAGTGTTTGTATGTTTTATAGTTAGCGCATAGTCCTGATAACTCCAATCACTTTGAGTCCAATTAGTAATTGAGGTTATAGTTCCACTGGCGGGAGCCACCACATCATAGGAGCCGTCTTCTAATACGAAGTATATGTGGTCGCTGGGAAAAGTGTGGCTAGGAGTGGCCACATTTCCCAATGCTATTATGTAGTTATAAGCATCATTCTCTAAAGGAGTGTGGGTAAAGGTGACTGCTTCCAGGGATATTGGGGGTGTATTTGCTTCTTTGGGAGAGGTATAACTTCTGATAGTTGATGTAGAAGGTAGCCAGCTAATGTTTGATGGTTGTTTTGCTTCATAAGCTATTTGGGTGAGGGTTAACCCGGCAAGAAGGATGCTCATGATGACGACAATAGCAATTTGCCTTCTCCAACTCATAATTTTCAGACACCTCTAATTTTTGTGTTTCAGGCGAGACGCATACATTGTGTTTCGGTTTGATTTTGCTTACTTTCCCCTAACACTAAGAGGGAACGCCAAATCGAGAAATATATTTTTTTCGCTCTTAAAGAACACATCCAAAAAATTGAAGTATTTGTTTGATTAAGATTTTTTTAGGGTGAATAACTGCCTCATACTCCCCCGTAGCTGTACAGGCTTTAAGGAGCCGCCCCCCGGTAGCCACTGAGCCGAATAGGCAGACGGAGTAACCACTAGCATAAATGCTTTAATCATAGCTGTCCTGCACCCTACCTTTAAAAGGGCACTTGTACTGGTTGCAGGAATTCCGGCCAGGCTTGCTGTCTAAACAGCAAGGGATGTTGTGGGCAACGTACTTGAGCACCAGCCCCTTCCTCTGCACGTCTGGCCTTCGGTAGTTCAGTGTGCTTCCATCTCTGGCGGCTTTATTCCCCATAACGCGTTCTACCAGCTTGCGGCGTCTATACTTCTTCCTGCTGAATTCTTTTTGAGCTCGGTGACGGTGTTTTCCCTTGTAGAGCTTCTGGTGATGCAGATTTATTCGGTTCCATCTCCCTAGTAAGGCTCCAAATCGTGAAAGAAGCCCTATAAACACCCCCTTTTTTGAGGCGAAACCGAACAATTCTACATCACCTAGAGCTTCTCACCGAAAAGTTTGGGATGAACTATGATGGTAATCCCCCTCTCCTGGCTGTACTGGTAGTTGTACTCTACATCGTATTCGGCGTCCATGTAGACGGTGGAACCAGGCGGCACACGTTGCAGGAGGGGTCTTGCGTCCTTAGTGTTTTTCGAGACGCAAACTGCCACGATGGTGTTGATCACCAGTCGGGCGAGTACGTTGTACTTCGCGGTTTGGTGGTGGAGTTTAACCCTCATAGCAACCATGGTTTCTTTGAGGGGGGTGGTGCAGGTATCACCGTTGAATCTATACTGTACTCAAGCAAACCTACATAAGCTTCGCTTTTTAGATAAAGGATGAAAAACCTAAAGATTTTTCGTAGCAAAGAATTATTACCTAAAAACTAAAAGAATTTTTGGAAGTGCTCGCTCTTAAATAAGATTTTTGTGGCTGGCTTCCCAACATTTCCTTATGAAGGTTTTAGATGTTCTTTCAAAGCGAGGATACTTGCTCTAAACTTTTCAGGGAGATCCGATGGAGAAACGACACCCACTGCTCCAGATGCTGCTTAGCACACCCAAAGGGCTCTGTTGAAAAAGTTTTATTTTTTCAATTTCCTTACAATTTTAATGAATTTTTGCAATTTTACATTGTTAATTTGAAAAATTTTCAAAAAACAACCAATTTTTTGAAAAAATTAAAATTATTCAACAGAGCCCCAAAGGGGCATAGAAGCTATGGAGGAGGACTCAAAAGGTACGGTGCAAAACATGTGGAAGAACCTTAAAACGACAAGACCGGAACCCTATTTCACTATTCCCGGCTGGGCTTGAGGGAGTGGTTCTGCATAAGCACCACTGTTTTTCCCCTATAGCGTTCCACGAGCTAGCGGGCGACGGCGGTGTTTGCGTCTATGATGAAGAGGCATCGGTCAGCCTCTCTTATTTCTTCAAGCATTTCGTCTAGGAGCTGGGGGAGCCCCTCTCTGGTTCTCTTGCATCCCTCCCTCATAATTTCCCTCCCTTCGCTGAGGGCTTGAGGGAGGCTTCCTTTTCCTCTGAAGAGCCCATCTAGGTTTATTACTGCTATTTTCTCCTTGCGGTAGGAGACTATTTTTGGTTTTCCCTCTACCTTGTAGGCTGTATCTGGGAGGAGCCGCAGGGCTTCCCGGGGATGTTTCTGCTTATGCCGAGGGAATCTGCGACGTCTTCCACTGACGCTTGGGAATAGATGATTAGGATCCGGGGCGGTTAGCAGCTTTATGGTTCGGGCTATTATGGTCTCGGATGTGGGGTGGTAGGCCGTGTTTCTTCTGCAGGGCTGGCACCTGTACTGTGGCGTTCCTTAAGCCGTTTTTTCATTCCCTCCTGGGGGTTTGCCACAAGTGGGGTATAGGGGTCTTTTATTTCCGTCACGGTGAGGAGGTCGATGGCGCTCTGCTCATTGGGCTTCCCATACGCAAAAGAGTCGAAAAGCATAATTTTTGTGGGTTAAGCTCTAGTACAATGGTTTCAACAATCCTCATAGTCACTGGCGGCATTCTTTCCTGCTCAGTCTGTGCCCTGTTATCCATCTCCATCAGCCCCTTTAACATTAACAAGTAATAATTGTACTCTAAAGTTTTGTATTAAAATCACACTTAAATGATGACTCTAACAATGAAGGTTAATGAAAATTGTTTGCAATCTTTCTTCCACTTTTTGTTGAAAAATTGGCTTGATGTTGTGCAACAACTTTTGCGGTTGTTTTGTGTTGGGGGTTGTGTTTTTGGGGGGAATTTTTATATCGGGTTTTGACAGTGTTTCTTTCAATATATGGTGTGTATTTTAGTTTAGATTTGGAGGATGCCTTGTATGGGTATTAAGACTTTTGAGGACTATTACGAGCGTATGTTGAGGATGAAGCCCAACGTTTACATTGATGGTGAGAAGGTAGATAGGAGTGATCCTAGGATTCGCCCCGGGATGAATGTTATTAAGGAGACTTTTGACCGGGCTAATGACCCAGAGTACGAGGACCTGTGTACTGCCATTTCGCATTTGACTGGTGAGAAGATAAACAGGTTTACGCATATTCATCAGAGTAAGGAGGATCTTCTTAAGAAGCAGCAGATGACTAGGGTGCTTTGCCACCGGGTGGGTGGTTGCATTCAGCGCTGTATGGGTATTGACGCCATGAACGCCCTTTCGGTGGTTACTTACGAGATGGATCAGGCTTTTGGCACAGATTATTATAAGAGGTGGGAAAAGTTCTGCAGATATTTCCAGGAGAATGACATTGTTGGTAACTGTGCCCAGACGGATACTAAGGGTGACCGGTTGAAGAGGCCCCATGAGCAGGTGGATCCAGACCTTTATTTGAGGGTGGTGGAGACTAGGAAGGATGGAATAATTGTTAGGGGGGCTAAGGTCTGCAATACGGTTGCTCCCTACGCAGATGAGATTATTGCTCTGCCCACAAGATTTATGACTGATAAGGATAGCGACTATGCTGTTGCCTTCGCTATTCCCGCGGACACTGATGGGGTGAAGCTTCTTTGCAGACCCGCGTATCCCCACAAGAGAAAAAAGTTGAACGCTCCCATTGCTAATATGGGCGATGTTGAATCATTCACTGTTTTTGACGACGTTTTTGTTCCCAAGGAGCGGGTCTTCATGAATGGAAACGAGGACCCAAGGGTTACGCCCTTTGCAGGATTCCTAGCGTTGCTCTTTGCTCACTTCCACAGGCATTCCTACACGGGTTGTAAAGCCGCAGCTTCTGAAATACTGGCCAGCATGGCGGCGCTTGTAGCAGAATACAATGGGATTGAAAAAGAGAAACATGTCAGAGAAAAGTTGTCTCACATAATAGGTACAGCAGAACTGGTATTCGCAGCGGGTGAAGCTAGCGCCTACCGCGCCGAGAGAGCTCCAAGCGGCACATACATTCCGGACGAAGTGTTGACTAATGCGGGTAGGAGACTTGCAGGTGAAGAAATATATAATGAGTATAAGATTCTCGCCGACCTTTCGGGAGGCTTATCAGTTACCCTGCCTCTTGAGGGAGACTTCTACAATCCAGAGACGGGAAAACTGCTGCACAAATACATTATGAGGAACCCTAAGGTGCCCGCGGAAAATGTGCACCGATGCTTCCGCATGATAGAAACAGCGTTGGGCTCAGAAATGGCGGGGCTGATGCAAGTAGCGGGTCTACATGGTGGAGGCAGCCCCCAGATGGAAACTATAACTATGATGGCCAGATACGATCTGGAGGCCTTAAAGAGCATCGCAAAATACTTGGCGGGAATAGAAAAGGAGCTACCCCGATACACGCGGGCCACAGTAACGCCTAGGGCCATACTTGAGAGATTCAGACAAATGTACCCCCAAGTCAAAAAATAAGCTTGAAAAGAGGCGTTGGGGGGCGCTTCCCCACTTTTAATTGTTGAAGGATTCAAATCGGAGGGGCCTTCCGTCATCCTTTAATCATCTATTTTTGGTTCCATTTTCGTCTTCCATTAAAAGTTCGATTGTCCATTCGTAGCCACATTTTACGCAGCGGTAACCAGTGTAGGCGAGGCAATCGGCGCAGACGTTTTTCCTTATGAGTATTTTTTTGTGCTCTGCAACTGCGCCACATCTGGGACACTTATCCAACTTGAAGCCTCCAAGCAAATACCATTTAGACATAATTTTTTTAACTGTTACCATCAAAAAAGGGGTAAACATTATGTTTTGGGGGGAATATTTTTTAATTTGTGGGTTGTCTTTCTTATAGCTGCGGGCTTACAAAAATTAATTCCCTGCTCTGACGATGTTTTGTAGGAGGGTTTTTAGTATTGGTTACGTCGGCCTACATTCTCATTAAGACAGCTTCTGGTTTCGAGAAGAAAATTCTTGCAAGTTTGAAGGAGTTCAGCTCCGTGGAGCATGCGGATCTAGTATATGGGCTGTACGACATAATAGTTAAGGTAAAAATGAATAATTCTGAGGAGTTGGATTCTTTTATTTTCGACGTTTTGAGGCCTATGCAGGGAGTAGTTGAAACCATGACCTGCATATGTGCTCCCGAAAGGTGAAGTGAAAAATCTTTACAAAAAACCTTTTTTTTAAATTATTTCTGGAAGTGCTTTTTGCCTTTTGTTGGTTACCAGCGGTAGGAAAATAGTTCGGAGTCCATGAATTTTTTAGCCCACTTGACATAGGCTACTTTTTCCAGTTTTTCCACCTCTCTTTGACCTGTCTCATACTGCTCTATTCTCAGCATTTTTGAAGCTCTCAACATGCCCAGCCACATGTCAACTTTTTTCTCAGCTTCCTCTACAGAAATCTGGTCTTCCTCTATTCTATTTACAATTTTGAGAATTTCCTTCTCCAAGAGCCTGGAAAGGGTTGCGCCGAAAATAATGTCGTCTCTGGTCAAATTTCCAGTTTTTTCCCGTTTTTTGAACTCTTCCACTATTGATCCTAGTTTGACCTCCTTACCGTTTATCTGGATAGTTTCGGGGATGGTGGCACTAGTGTATGAGAAAGGGTTGGAGAGTCTATTTATGATTTTTTGCTTCTTGGATTTTTGCATGTTAGTTCGCAGTATAATGTTCGCTGAGTATAGAAAAGAATTGCGATTATATTTACAAAAATTTTGAAAAAATCAGCAAAGACTAATATTAAACTGCTAATAAACCCCCAAAAAAGAAGCACATACAGTAATTAATTAGCAAAAAGCTCCACCAGTCGCAGTCACCCCCCATTTTAGAAGGTAAGTATGAAAATTTTTATAAGTGAGTATAATAAACTAATGTTAACATCTAGACACAACAATGTAAACAATTTTTGAAAAACGAGCAAAAAGCACAATTAAGTAAAGTGTGGTGAAGAAAATGCCAGAAAGTGACGAAAACACCGTATTTGTCGGAAATAGTAAACCAACCATGAACTATGTTTTAGCAGTAATAACCCAATTCAATAAGGGAACAAAAGAAGTCTCAATAAAAGCTCGAGGAAGAGCCATCAGCCGAGCCGTAGACGTAGCAGAAATCACCAGAGAAAGATTCCTCTCAGACGTAAAAGTAAAAAGCATCGAAATAGGCACAGAAACCATAGAAAACGACCGAGGACAAAGCAACGTATCCGCAATGACAATAACACTAACAAAATAAACACCAAAACAAAAGTAGCCAAAGGCGTCAAAATGTTCAGATAAGCAAGAGAGAACCAGAAACATAATTGTAACAAAACTATTTCTCGGAGAGAGATTCCCAAAAAAAGGAGTTTAGAAGGGCGGCCGAAACAAAAAAGCCCCTTCCACTTTCTTTTATCCCAATTTTTATTAAATACCTTCCCTGCGCAAAAAAAGGTACCAGAAACCAAAAAATTGTTAGGATAAAAATACGTGCAATTCCAAAAGATTTCTCCCGGCCGCAACCTTCGGAAGCTATCTGGCAACCGCCCAACCATTTACTCCAAATAATAGAGTTGTTTAGCGGTTAAGGAAACTTGGTGATGCAGATTTATTCGGCTCCATCTCCCTAATAAGGCTCCAAATTGTGAAAGAATCCCTATAAACACCCCTTTTTGAGGCGAAACTGAACAATTCTACATCCTCGAAAACTTTTCGGCGGGAGTATTTATAATTCTTAACCTTTTGAAGGCGAAACCGAACAATTCTACATCACCAAGGAAACTTCAGGATAAAGCATAAAAAGAAAAGGGGGAGCTTGCCTATTCGGTTTTTTCAGATGTGTTGGGTTCTTCGTCTGGCTTCTTCTCCTTCTGATGAACCGCCTTTGTGAAGGTTCTAGCCAGCTCGCTGTACCAGTTAAGAAGCTTACCCAAATCGGTAGCCTTAAAGTACACGCCGCCAGTCGCAGTGGCAATATTCTCCATTAGTCTATCATTAACCTCTCCACCAACACCCACAGTGTAGAGAACCACGTTGGGAAGCTGAGCCAGCTCCTTCTCCACAATGGACATCACAGCTTCCTCAGTATCCGTACCCTGCGGAAAACCATCCGTCATAAATATGATCATGTTCTGGCCCTCGCCCTTAAACGACTTCTTGAGGATATTTATAGCCTTTCGCAGAGCATCGCTCATGTTAGTATACCCTCCTGTTTTGTATGCGACTTCTGTTAGTATGGTTTCTGCCACTTGGTCTATTTTTCCGGTGGCGGCTTCGTAGTAGTCATTTCCGTCGAATTTTATGATTTTGGCTTCGTCGTGATAGGTGGCTATGGCTACTTTTTCGCCGTATCCCCGCCCTACTTTTTCTGCTAGGTATAGTAGTGCGGCGAATGCTGCTCCGTGTCTTCTTTTCACTTCTTCTCCTTCTTCGAATCTGCTGAGGAAGTTTGAGATTTGTTCTGATTCTAGGAGGCTGACTATTCCTTCTCTGGCAGGTGCTATGTTGACGACCTTCATATCTTTGGTGCTCATGCTTCCGGATACATCGATGAGGAGTATGGCGTTAAAGGGCATTGCTGGTCCTATGGGTACTATTTCTGCTCTTTCTATTTCGGGCCAGTTTACTAGGGCGAATTCTTGTCCTTTTAGTTCGGGTTCTGTGGACTCTATGGATATGTTGGATTCGAGGTCTTTCCATCTGAGTTTCATTTTTTTGAAGATTACTCTTTTGTTTAGGAGTTTTTTGAGTTCGCTTCTTCTTTCTTGGGCCTGTTTGAACACTTCTTCGGGTGCTTGTCCGCTCAGGGGTTCTACTCCTATTACTATTTTTCTTAATGGTTGTAGTTTTCCGGTGTAGTTTTTGACTGTGACTGTGAAACCCTCATCAAGTCCGCTGGATTCTACGAGGGTTGAGTCTATTTTTATTTTGTTTTTTTCTACTTTTTTGTCGGTGTATACTGGTGCGGCTCCGAAGTTTCCTGTGGTGGGGTCTTCGAATAGTATTATGTTTCCGTCGTAGATTCCTGAGGCTTTTGCAGTTTCAGGGTTGATGAATGCTGCGCCTTCGGTTTCGCCGGCTTTAACTATTTCGAGTTCCATTTTGTCTTGCCTCACATTCTCGTTGTTGAGAATTTTTCCTGTGTTTTATTTAGATTCAGGATTAATAAATGCTTTTCACACTTTCCCAGTCTTTTATATTTTCACAGTTTTGGGAATGTTAAAACTACTTCCATTTAGAATAAAGTTTGTTAACTTATTCCAACTGTTAACGTTAAAGAAAAACCATTAAATCCATCATTCTTCAAAAAAACATACAAACACATGTGCTGTGCAGCCGATTCCAGCCAAAGCCCGGAATGCGGAAGGCTCGAAAAAGTCTAGGAGGGCAGGGCCGCAATTGGGAACATCCTCCCACCGAAAGCAAGGGAGATGTGCCTGCTTCAACCGTTCCTTGGGAGAAAGCACCCATGAAACTTGAGGGGGGAAGACCCAAAGCTACGCGAGGTTAACGCTGGATCAGAACGGCTGGGAAGCACCACTTTTGTTTCGGTGAGGAGGTACAGTTAACTGAGCGGCGCCTTTTGGGTGTATGTTTGGGTTGCGTTCTGCGTCCTCAGATAGAAGCCTATTTGAGTTATCCTGCAGGGCAAAAAACGCCGAAAAGAGCATCTATGGGGAGCAACAAAAGCCGAAGAACAAACAACACGCAGCAGGTAACACTAAAATTGTACCGGAAAGGACGGAACTCGTCTTTAAGTGTGTGGCTTCTCTTTAATGCGCAATCGTTTGTTCCTCTCAAAAAAAAGGAGGCTTTACAGGTCTTCCTTCCAAATTTAAAGCCCAAAAAAATGGTAAGACTGGCTAACCCTGCACACAATTCATGTCAACAAACTACATACTTACGACAAGGCCCCGGTGAGTGTGACAAAAAGAGTTATAATCACGAGTTTCTTTAAATATATTTAATAGTTGGAAATTTTTGTGGATGCCTTTTTTAGAAATGGGGGTTGCCCCTTTTATGAGTTTTGAGAGACTAAGAGGTTTTCTGGTCAAGGAACGTATGGAGGTTGAAAGGATTCCTAAATCCTCGCCTCAAATCATTGTGGGAATAGATTCTGAGACTGTTAAATGTTTGAAAGACCTCAAAATTGTTAATGTTAAGAAACTTTCGCAGCAAGATGCCAAGTCTCTCAGTCAACTTATGGGAATTAAAAAGTCTCAGCTTGAGAAGTGGATATATGCGGCGAAGATTCTTGTAGCGGTCAGTGAAGGAAATTTTAGGGATCGTAAAAAAATTGTTTTTGCCGGTCTGAACAATGCGGGAAAAACCGCAATCATACACACCCTAACAAAATGTGAACCCACCGCCAAAAATCAGCAGGTTCCCACCGAGACAGAATCCACTGAAGGCCCACTTAGAGAGGAAGTCACTTTATTTGGTTGGATGCGGGCGGAACTATACGATTTGGGAGGAAAGGAACAATACAGGACAAAGTATCTTGAGGGGGATGGGGAGATTTTCAGCCAAACAGATTTGTTAATTTTTGTAATTGATTTCCAAGATTATGAAAGGTATAATGAGGCTCTAGGCTACTTTGAGAGTATCCTTAGCCTTTACAATAAGGCAGGTGAAACTCCTTACACTACAGTTTTTCTGCACAAATCAGATTCGGAGGGTTCTGTGTCACAGGAGATGGGGGAGAGAATCGAGCGACTCAAAAAGGACGTTGCCAAGATTTTGAAGAAGAACCACATCAACCGGTACCACATAGATGACACGAGTATTTTTAGAAGCGATAAATTATTCCTGAGCTTTTCGTCAGCCCTAAGGAAAAGCATTAGCACTGTGCCAGTAATTGAGGAAATACTAAAGGACTACGGGGAACTACTGGGAAGCAGTCATTTGATGCTATTTGATAATAGGGCTTTACTGATAGCAGATTACACATCGGATGACAGGGAAGTTTTCACAGTCGCCACTATGGGAATGATATGCCTCAGAGAAAACTTGGCCAAAAATTACTCCTTAAACATCAGCACCCTAACTCTAGAGTTGGGACCAAGCGAAATTGTTGTTTGCAAGCCATTAGAGTGGGAGGATAAGATATTCTACATAGCCAGCGTGCTACCCAGTGTGGAAAAAAGCAGCGTCCTAAACTTATTGGGAGAGGAGCTCCAGCCCTGGATACGCAACTTAGGAATAATTTAGAGCCAAAAATTTTATTTCCCTATAATTTTTTAGGGGTTTCACTCTATATAGGTATAGGTAGGTATGTGTCATCATATCTGCTGTATGCGTAGTAGAGCTGAGGCTTCACAACACCATATAGCTCCCTCACGAGTTCATAGGGAGCCTTCTGCTCCGCCCCTGTCTGGAAGCACCCGCCCACAAGAGTCGGGAGGATGTTTTTG
>JAHQXB010000147.1 GCA_029856435.1 Candidatus Jordarchaeia archaeon | reverse complement strand
AGCTAGGCTCTATAGTAACGTTTTCAAATCCGATTAAAACTCCTATATTCTCTGCTATTCTCAGCGTTGATGCCTGAATTCGCCAATCAAGATTACTAAATTTTCGAGGTTTGCCTAACTTAACACCTTTAGACTGAAGCTCTTCCAGTTTCAATTTTACCCATTTAGGGCTTAAGGGATATTCTACGGAATTCATTTAGGTGATGTAGAATTGTTCGGTTTCGCCTCAAAAAAGGGGTGTTTATAGGGCTTCTTTCACGATTTGGAGCCTTATTAGGGAGATGGAGCCGAATAAATCTGCATCACCCAAAACTTTTTATGCCCAAGAAATTAAAAAATAAACTACTGACACTTAAAACTAATTTAGAATGAAAGGGGGTAATACGGTTGGAACTATTTGAGGAAATTCATAACTGCAAAAGATGTGCGTCTATAAGAGGAAGGAAATGTGTTGTTCTCGATGGTAAGAAGATTCCGTCAGACTTCGGAGTTCCATTTAAACGGTTCAGATTGGTATTCGTGGTTGAGTCGCCGCCGGTAAGTGGAGTGTACCTGTGGAATCCCAAATCGAAATCGATAGTCCGCGACAGGCTTTTCACGCAGCTTGTCAAGGCCGGATTAATGAGAAGCGGAAGTTTGAATGAGTTTGGGGAAAAGTACTATTACACTGACGCTGTTAAATGCCCATTCGAGAAAAATGGTGAAAATGCGAGTCCACCGATGAAGGCAATTGAGAACTGCAGGAGCTTCCTCCTGAGGGAGATAGAACACTGTAAACCAGAGGTCGTCTGCACCCTAGGCAAGACCCCTCTTAAATCCTTTCTTAGAGTAAAAAGGTTTAAACTAGGGGATCTTGCGGGAAAAATTGTACCCGAATCCTACCTGAGGCACGATGTAGGGGAACTGAAATGTAAAATTTTTTCAAGCTGGTTTCCAACATCAATGGTACCCGAAACCCTCAAAGTAGAGGCAATGAAAACTCTTAAAGACCTGCTTGAATAAGGCGGGGATACCTCCTCCCATATTTCAGGGTTATTTGAATCACATTTGTATCCTTAATAACTTCTTCTCTTCAGTGCGCTTAAAAAGTTCTGGGAAATCGTCCATGTTGAAAACTTCTACCTCTCTGTAAACATTATTATACTTCATCTTCTAGGAACCGCCACAGGAAGTACAGGGGCTTCGTTCAGGTCTGTCACCGCTTGAGTTGTTGATTCAGGTTTCCTTTTTTGTTTGCCCGCCTTTGGGGGTGGTGTTTACTTATCCTGTGGCTTTTTTCTTCTGAGCGTTGCTTTTCTTAGTCCTCGGTACCATGGGCAACGGGCATTTCTTTCTTCGGGATTTAATGGGCATCTTCTGCACTTGTTGGGTCTTTGGTGTGGTTCCAATGGGCATCCTCTTGCCACGGGCATACTTTACTCCCACCTTGTATGTGTCTTTTCTAGGGGTATTAGGGATTCTTATCGTTCTTCTGCTGGTGTCGGTGTGTTCCCGGATAGCGTGGTTCCGAGTATTATAGGTCTTCGCCTCTCCATTCGCCGAACTTCTTCAGTATTCTGTCTAGGTCAGGGGTCAGTCCTGTGAGTTCTGCGAATATTTCGAGCTTGAACTTATTGGTGTTTTTGGAGGGTTCGTACTTCTTTACCAGTGTCTTGATTGCGTTTTCTAAATCCTTGATTGACCTTGCTCTGATGAGGAATGCCTTGGCCGCTGTGCTCTGGGTTGGGATTAGCCCTGTTACCGTTGCACTGTATGGAAAGCTTCTCCCCGTGCAATCCGAGTTCCCTTAGTTTGTTTGAGTATTTCAGGAGGTCCACGTTGAACCAGCCGAGTCTCGCTTGCACCACGTCCCTTATCACGTCCGGCTCATCAATGTAGCCTAGATGCACCGGAACAGGCAATCTGTGGATGATGTACTCCTGCGGAGTTGGGGTTTCGTTCTTCACGCTTCTTTACGCTTCCGCCGCTTTCCGTGTTTGTTGTGGGCTGTGCTGGAGTAGATTAGTTCGCCGTTTCGGAAGATGATTAGTTCGCCGGGTTTGAAGGGTTCCCATTTTTCGTCCGTGGAGGGTTGTTTTTCTTTGTCTTTGAGGGGTTGGGTTGCTATGATGTAGCCGTACTGGTTGGGATTCTTTTCCGGGGTGAAGCTTATGTTCCAGTCTTCGTCGAATACTTTGAATGCGCCGTAGGGTGCCTTTCTATGGAGGAAGTAGAGGCCCTTGTAGCCGTTTTTGTCGTGGTAGCAAAAGAGGTACTCGCTGTCGGAGAACACCACGTTTAGCGCCGCGTACCTGTTCATTTCTCTCAGCTTTTCGGCGAGCCACTGGAAATCATCGTGTTTCCACTGCTTTATGCCTCTTTCTTCGATGGATTTTAGGAGGTGGCAGAAGGCGTGCTCCGAGCCCGTTTCTCCGATTGGTTTGAACCTTCCCAGCTCCAGGCTGGTTAGCCCCCTGTGGATGTGGGGCACTTTTCTGCCGTTGTGGGCGAAAACGTACTCTCTGCCATTGAGTTCCCGGCTGAACGGCTGGGTGTTTCTGTGGCTTACCTGTCCCTGCTGCTTCTTCCTCACGTGCCCAACTATGAGTCTGGATCTGACCTCGGGGTAGTCTTTTATGAATTCCGACAGGTCGCTATCGGTTGCTTTTAGGGGTTCCTTGAAAATCTGCGCCGACCTGTCGGGATAGAAGGCGAGTCCCCACCCGTCGGGATTACATTCACCCCTTAGACGGAACCTTCTGAAAGATATTCTTGGTCTTACGGGTTGGTTGAACGACATTCCGAGCAGTTCGCACATTTGACCATCTCCTTTTGTTTTTGGGTGAGCGGAAGGTGTGGAATCCACCTAGGGGTTCCGGGTTTAGGTGATGTAGCGTTTCCACTTTTCGGCCTGCTTATCTTTTCCTATCTGGCCTTGTTTTAGGGTTTCTGCGATGAATTCTGCGACGAACTCGGGATTCTTGTTGAACATACTTACTATGGTGTCTTGGAGTATGGGTTCGTCTGGTAGGGGGTCCTGCAAGAGCCTGTCGATACCCATGGAGAGGACGAAGTCGGCATACACCGTTTCGTCTCCGATTTCTTCTCCTATTACCGCGTCAACCACCTTTGTGAAGGCCTTAAACTTTCGGTATACCTCTTCCGAAACTTTGATACTGGGCATAGGTATCCCTCCCTTTCTTGGGGTTCTACCATTTGTGTGCTTAATCCCCCATTTGGATTGAGATTTCATTCGCTTTTGGCTTTCGACCTTTTCGAGGTCTTTTGGTGTAGGCTAATTTGTTTGAGGGAATTTAAGATTTGTTGCTTCCATGTGCCTTAGTGGCTTGTGCATTTTTTGTGCTTATTCTGGGATTGCGAGGAGGTTTCTGTTGTGGCTTGGTTTGCTTTCTGGATAGTACCGTTCTATCATTTCTGCGACGGCTTTTACCTGTCTCACCCGCTCGACGATTTCGCTCTGGTTTGGGTGGTGGTTGTGTCGAGGATTCGCGATTGACCCGACCTTTAGGTAGACCGGGGAGGCTACCCGTATTATCTCGGGCACTTCGTATATTCTGTTGATGGAGCCTGATGTGGCGGGTGTGTCTGTGAAGATGTCTAGGAATATCTTTACGACATTTCTTATGGAGGCGATCATGGGGAGAGTAAGGTCGGCAACTGGGTTTACACTGTCGGCTCCGAGGCTTTCTAGGAGCTTTATTGATGCTGGGTTGCCGTGTCCGCAGTGGACTGAGACCTTAAACCTGCAGTTTGTGGGGATGATTTCTTCTTGTCTCATTAAGTTTAGTACTGTGAGCATTCCTTCGTCGTAGATTACGAATCCTCTGACCCCTAGTTCTGCTGCTCTATATACGTCTGTGAGTGCGTGGACGAGTTGTTCTGTTCCTCTCAGGCGGTAGGCTATTCGTGCGCCTTCGGGTGTGTGTGAAACTGTGGAGGTGTCTGTTATGGCTCTTGGTCCGGTTGACAGGAAGAGTTCTATTTTTTCCCTTTTGCAGATTTCGACCATTTTTTCTATGTCCCTGTCTAGCAGGCGCATTATTCCTCTTGTTTCGGTGAATCTGTGTGGCTTGGGTGCTTCGTAGTCCTCGAAGAGTTCTAGGTATTTTGTGATGATTTCGGGGGTTTGGGCGCTTGGGATTTCGAAGCGGTACTGGGAGCCGTCTGGAAATCGGATTGGCGATGGGGGCAGCTCTGCGTAGTCGCGGTTCGGTAGGCCTATTGAGCTGAGGAAGCTGCGGATTTTTTGCTCAGCCGTGTGTCCGCCGCCTTTCAACAATTTTGTCTGCCTCCGTTCGGATCATATTGATTCCTCCCCGCGGGGGATAGGTTTCCCTGAACCTCGAATAATCTTCTACCGGTTCTTCTAGGGTTCTCTTAGCGATTCTACTTGGCAACCCGAGCACCTTCTACGTTGAGGGGGCTTACCGCATTTTGGCTTGGTTTCCTCTCTCTTTCTTTCTAGGCTTGGCGTACTAGGAATTCACCGTTGCATATTACTAATAGTTTGTCTTTGGGGATGGGTTTCCAATCTTCTGGGCTTAGGTTTTCTATTGTTGTTAGTAGGATGGCTCCGCCGTAGTCCTTTATTCTTTTCAGGTAGTAGATGGGTTTGTGGTTGTGGTTGAAGGGGAACATGCAGGTTCCGTCGGATAGTAGGAAGTCTATTTTGCTGTTGGGGTATTCACGTATGAGTGGTCGCAGGGCATTCTTGAGACCGGGATAGATGCCTCGGATTCCGCGGCCTTGTGACATGTATCTTTCCATGTTGTCTATTAGGTAGCTGAACAGCTTTGCGGAGTCTATTTCTGAGCCGATGTCGCTTCTCACGGGGTAGTCGAATCCTTCGATGACGCCGTTGTGTGCGAATATCCATTCCCTGTCGAGTGCTCTTGTTTTTAATGGGTGCGAGTTGCAGGTGTCTGGGGCGCCGCTGGTTGCGAATCGGACGTGGGCTATTATGGTTCTGCTCCTAGCTCTCTCCACTATGCTGAAGAATCTTCTCTGTGCCTCTGGTCTGGTTATGGATTCTCCTGATCGCTCGACGATGGCTCTTGCGTCCTCGTAGTATCCTATGCCCCACCCGTCCTGGCACAGGCTACCCCTCTGGACGAAGATGGGAGAGCTTCTTAATACCCTATCCCTATCATTACAACTCAAACCGAATAATTCACACATTTTTTTAACACCTCCATAAACAATAAATTATTAAGATTAGTTGGTGAACAATCCTATGATGCGAAGCCATACTCAGAACCCTTGTTAGAAGAAGATGTTGAGTATTATTGTGGATTGCCTTTTGCCCTTCTCATAGACCATTCTCACAATGTTCAGTCTTTCTAATTGTTGAAGATAGTATGAAAGCACTTTCTTTCCCACATTCGGATCCTTCTCGTACTTGCCGAATATTCCCTTCCCAAGCTTTTTTTCGTCCACGTTTCTCTGGGCTTCTATGAGCTGCTTTAAGAGTTCCTTTTGGCCTTCAACTTTTCCGCCCCGATTGAGAAGTACCCTGATTATTTCTAGGTGTTCGTCTGTGAGAGAGCTGGTGCTTAGGGGGGATATCCGTGGTACACCCCCGATGCTATCCTCTTTTCCTACAAATGAGAACACGAATCCGCTGTGGCCTCTTCTTGCGAGTGTGTCTCTTATAGCGTTCATTGCGGGTATGCTGTTTGTTGCTCCGTTGATGGCAAATGTTGTGTTTTTATCTGTTATCTTGGCTTGGAGCCACTCGTCAAATTTTAGGAGTATTTCGTAGTAATTGTTCACGTCCGCTTCGAGTGATTCCACCTCTATGCTAGCATTCTTGAGGATTTCTTGGATATCATTGTAGTGTTTGGTTTGACGCTCGTCCTTGGGGTTGTATACTAGAAGCCACCTGCATGCTGGGTAATACACATTGCTAACTAGGTGGTTTTTTTCTGGGATGTCGGGGTTTACAGGTACTAATATCCAGTCTACAGATTTCATAGTTACCATTACCATAAGATTGTCACCATATTTTTATGATTATAACCATTATATTTTGACTGTAACTATATATTTTTCTGCATGGAATGCTTATAAATCTATCGGAATCAAGCATGGAGACCTTGTTGTAAGTATGTAGTTTGTTGACATGGTATGTGTGCAGGGTTAGCCAGTCTTACCATTTTTTGGGCCTATTTGGAAGGAAGCCCTGTTAAGCCTGCTTTTTTTTGAGAAGGATCAAACGATTAACTCATAGAAGAGAAGCTACATACTTAAGACGGGGTCCCTCAAGCATGCAAAACGCAGGAATAAGAAGAACTCCCAAACGTTCGTCGGGAACTACCACCCTATTTTAGAGAAGTAACTTTAAGCGAATTTTCTCACAATTTGGTTCGTAGGTTGAATCTCCGCTTTTTAGGTTTTTTTGGATGGAATGGCACTGTTAACCTAGCGTCACTTGTTGTGGGCAGATTTGTGGTGTGTAGGGAATGTCTTGTTTAAGCCTAAATTCGGCGTTTAAGGCAGAGGAAAATACTCATTTAAGGCGTAGAAGGTGGGGAAAAGTTGCAAAACAGCACCACCTCTCAACAGGAGACGCTGAGGAAACGGTGCCGGAATGGTAAATCTAAGCCGAATAGAAGCGAAAAAGAGTGTTGTGAACTATTCTGAGCTTTGCATGATAAGTGGGATGCTTTCAAAATAGATAAGGAACACGTGAAGTTTGTTTTTCCTTTAGGAGTTATAATTCAGGTTGCCATAGATAATCTTTTTAGGTTTGAATTGAGGTTTAGTATTTTGAAGTTAATGAAGGTTGTAAGATAAATTATACAGATATAGTGTGCTTTTTTATTCATTATGAGATGTACACGAATGGTGCGAAGGAGAAGCAAAGAGGTTAGTGGGATAATAAGTGGGATTTAGAGATGGGAAGCAGCTAAACTTATTTTTCTCGGAGGGAACATTTCTTTGATGGGTATGTTGGTTATTTTGAGAAGGTGATATTGTTCCGCGATTACAGCCCGAGGGGTTTGCCTGGTGAGAAGTTTCACCTGTTCATTTTTGTTCATGGTTATCTGGTGCCTGCTAAAGTGTTTAAGGGGGGATTAGAGAGATTCTTCAGGATGTGAGGGACATTTTCGATGGGGAAGTTCGGTTTCAGTTGGTCAAGAAAGATCTTCTGGTGCACTATCAGCACTTTCCCGAGTTTGACGACAAGATTGAAGAATGAATTGCGTGAAGATGAATTTGGGGCGTAGATAATACTTGGGTTCTGTTTTGTAGTTTAAAAGCATTATATAATTGTTATATTATTCATTTGTTTTTATGATGTATAGGCTACTGTATCATTCTTTCTCTGAATCGTAGAACCCAATTTTCGATCCATCCCCTCCTGAGAGCTAGGTTTAGATAGTGACACAAGTGGTTGTTATACCTTTCCGCGAGGAACTGCGCCTGTTTTACAGTTTTCTTTACTCCGCTTATAATGATTCCATATCCGGTCCAATTTTCATCCGCGGCTCTAGAGGCAAGATTGTGGAGAATGGTTTTGAGGGTGTTCTCTAAACCGCATGGTTGAAAATAGCGCTCTATCGTTGCGCTCAATCGACGTAAAATATCCTCATAGATTTTAGCTGAAATGTTTTCAGTCAAATTCTCACCATAAAACTAAGTTTTAAATATTTTAGAAGTCCGCTTAACTCTTAAACCTATTGACAGATTATGACTACAAATTTGTTGGTGCTGATTATTCCCACTATGAAATTCTTTTTTGACGTACCATCTATCGTTGCTTAGGTTGAAACCTCATCCTGTTCAGCTAACAGAAGTTAACATCCATCTGTTCTAGAATCGATAATAGGTCAACTTTTATCAACTTTTGTCCCTTTTTCATTTTTTAGAGATGACTCAAGATTAATGAAAAATGCTTTGACACCAAATTAGTGTACACTCCACAAAAAAATAATTGGGTTTTAAAGATTAGCTTTTCTATAATTCCAATTCGCTTCTTCCCCTAATTTCTGGTAGTGCTTTGGGCACCTTATGTGTTGGAGCAAACACCGACAAAAAGGGTCAGCGTAAAATTCTTATTTATTAGAAAGAAGATTTATTGGAAAGAAAATACTTATACAAATTTAATACCATTTCACTAAGAAAAAGTAAATAACTAAATTGTGGAAGGGGTTGGGATGAAACTTCTCCACACCTTTGATTTACATCTTCGTGAAACAGCCCCAGCACAGTTTTACTGAACCATCGCTATCCTTCCCCAGCTAATCAGCTAAACATCGGCAAAAAATCTGAATTTAAAAAATAACCTGTTGAGCCCAATGATAACCACAGTTAGTAACAGGAATTCAAGCTCTTAACCGAGCCTGACAGGCAGGGCACAAATGGAGAAACATCAGCGAAAAGTAATGCAAAAATCTGTAAATGCGGAACTAAAATAATAGTGGAAATGTAAATTATTATTAATTAACAGGTTTTTTGGTTAAGGAGTAGGATTAGGTTGGTTGGAATATCTACTTTTACCTGTAGCAGAAATGACATACACGACTGTTTACGGTGCCCAAGGATAGTCGCTTTTAAGGTTCAGGGATTAAAAACTAGGGAAGTGACGACGCCCAGAAGATATGAGTCAAGTCTTACATCATATGAGAAAGGGGCTGTCGGAGAAACTATAGCAAAAGTTGCCTTTGAGAAAATGGGAGCGGAAAAAGTGGAAATGAAGAAAATAGACGAGAGGGAAATTCTAAATCAACTAAGGGAAAAGTTAAAGTCGCTTGAAAATAGACTTCAGAATGTATCTCCTGAAACCCTTCTCCTTGAACTTCTGAGGCAGGACTTGGAAGGAATGAGTTTTATTACAGAAAAACTAAATGAAGTTTACGGTTCTCTTCACATTCTTGGAAAAGGAGCGATCAAGAACCCCTTTCTACCAGCCTTAGGGGAACCCGACTTCGTAGCTCTCCCGTCTAAAACTAGGATTCCAGTAATTATAGAAGTGAAAAACACTGTAAGAACAGCTGCTTCAGACACCTTTCAAGCCTCTTTCTACAACTCATTAGCTGAAGTCTCAGGGAGCATAACATTAAAACAGCATTACAAAGACGAAAAAATGGAATTAGCGCCTAGCGTACTCTTAGAGCCAGAAACCCAAACTATCCTAATTTATCCACGACTAGGAGAATTCGAAATATGCTCAGAAAAGACAAGGATAGACAACGAAATAATCGAGAAAATCTGGAAAGCGAAACAACTCGGCCTCATGGGCAAACTACCATACGCAGAGAAAACAGACTCTTGTAAAAGGTGCAATTACAAAAAATTCTGCGACACAACAATTTATGACGAGATAGAGACCGCGAAACCCTTACCACTAATCTTCGCCAAAGGAGCAATTGAAACGGGCTACGACTACAACGCATACTTTCTAAAAAATTACATACAAGAAAAACTGCAAAAACCAGGAATACTCAACAAATACGAACTAGAAATACAAAAAGCACAACTAGAATTGAGAATAAAACGTCAATCAAAAACAGAACGGATACAACAATATTCTGATAAACTGGCTGTTGAAGAAATCAAAAATAAGGAGGCGGAGTGGATAGCAGAAAAATTAAACATTACCGTTGCAGAGGTTAAGGAAGCCCTACAATATCCCAAAGTACCAGACACCCATAAAATACTAGAAGATATGTCGGCAGAACTAGAACCATGGGAGAAAATACTTGGAGCCAAGCAAATCAAAGAAAATACAGCAACAATATTTTCACTAACACTAAGTATAAACACACTCCCAAAGCATAGTGAAACACTCACCGAAAAGGCATGGAAAAAATGGAGTTAAAAAAACATCATTGAGATCTATAATTTAAAAAAAGAAACAATTATGCAACAAGGCAGAAATACATGAATCAACTATGACTAATGCTTTTTTTGATTTCAACTGGTGGATAAACATCGTATTTTTGGCTCCTTCTGCGATGATGCTTATTAGAAGGTTGTGAAAGTCTATTTTCTACCTTCTCTCTCAAGATAATTTTTGATTTTTCTCCAATCATTTTTTTGCTCCTCAAAAGAACGGTTCATATTTACGCTTCTTGCTCCGCAGTGGTAAACAGGGAACATGACAGTTCCCTCTCTAAGTAGAAAACCCTCGGGTCTTTCAACAACTGTTTCACTAAATCTGTTTGGATCCAAGCCATATACTTCTGCTATTGATTCGTAAGCGATGTTGCCAAGTGTTATAACGACCTTTGGTTGAATGATCTCGATTAGAGGTTTCAGAAAAAGTTTGGCACAACAATCTCCTGCTCTGGGATCAATCCTGCTTTGAAGGTTTCCCCTTTTTAGGCATAAGACCAGATTAGTAAAAAATAGATCCGCATTTCCAAAATCATTCTCTTCTGGAGCTTTAATGGGGTAACCGATGGATTTGAACAGCTTCATTAAATTTTTATTTGTAGTGTTTCTGCTTGTGTCTCTGCCTCTACGCTGTATGAAATGGTCTTCTGTTCCCCAGTCCTGACCGACAAGCAAAATTTTTGCATTAAGGCTGCCTTGCCAGAGTGACCATGGACCTATCTCATCGGAGTCATATACTCCATTATTAACATTCGATGGATTAATTAATGGTGGATCTAAATTCTCGCAACGTGTGCATCTTTTGCGTTTCTCAACGAGTTTTCGGTATTGAATTTCCTTCATTTTCGCACCTCGCTAGGAGCAAATAGTACTTTTAAATCCATATTTCGCAGATTCTATGAGGCTGGATGATTGTACTCCTTTTAGTATATTCGGTGATGATGTTTCGTTTTTACCGGCTTGACATATAAAAAAGGGGTAACTGTTTCATCTAGGTTTTTACCTTCATTGCTTTCCTTTACTTTTACTGATATATTTAAAATGGTTTTAGAATTATTTATCAATTTCGTATAAAAAATCGTACTAAATAAAATCTAAGACATTTGTGAGTTTAAATCATTTTAGGAAGCGTTAATATATGAGGTCTAAAAATATTTTGTCTACAGCACGCTAAATTACTAATTAAATATCCATAAAGGGAATACGGTTTGATTCCAAGAGGTGTGAGTTGTAGTTTTCTGTAATGTTTTTGTTTATGGTACACTTCTGAGTGGTTGTTTTCACCCGGGTGAGCGTAGGGTTCATGGCCATTCCAAGTCGAAGCTATTGAAAGGTTACGAGTTTGAGAGGACTTGTTGAAGGGATTATAAACTGTTTTGGTATGAGGCTGGAGGATACCCAGAATTTTTCGAAGTGCAGTGTTGAGGGTGGTGACTGTTAGTTCCCCCAACAGTTTTCAGCCTTTAATGACGCTTCAAAACCAAGGCAGCGCCCCACAGAAGATTGGACTCGGCTTAAAAAGCGGGGGTGGTTGAGAGGGGTGAACTGCCTCGTGAAGCTGCTGGTTTTCAAACCGCCCTACTCCTCTTTGTCCAATTCCCTTAGGAGTACCGTGATTCTGGCTAGAGCCCATCCTGGGTCTCTCTTAGCCCTCCCCCATAATCCGCGTCTCCTCTCTGTTTTTCACCCTCCCATCCGAACCTCTCTGAGAAGGGCTTTGCATACCGCTACCGTGAGCGTCCCCAAAGGGTTTAGAAGAAAGGGGGCCTTCGGATGACCCCCCAAACTGTTTGCAAGCCCCCTCACACCATTAAACAGTCACTCCAGCTCTACGTTGCTTCGAGAGCAACCCTCAACCTTAGTGTAGGTGAAGAACCTCCCCTCATACTTGAACCTTTCAAGTATGGGTTTGAGGCCTTCCCTCTTATTTTCCTCCTGTTCCTCAATCCAGTTTTTGATCTTTCGGGTTTCCTTCTCTGCCTTCTCAGGCTTGTCCGCTAGGGCCAGCCTGAAGAACTGGAAAACAAGGAATCTGTAGGAGAGTTCTTCCGCCGCCTCCTTGGCTTTAAGGAGGATTG
>JAHQXB010000115.1 GCA_029856435.1 Candidatus Jordarchaeia archaeon | reverse complement strand
CTTGCCTTGTGTGGAGTATGCTTTGTAATTATTTGGCTGCTCTCGGGTCAGATGCCTGCTTTCAATATACTATCTCTACCGTTCTAGAACTCTCGCTCTTCTAAAAGAATCTTTTCTTTTTTTGAGCGCTTTTCACCCTTTAGCCAGTGGAGCATAAAATTCTTTTTTTTGCGTTTAGGGATTTTAGAAACATCTTTAAAATGGAGAGCAACGGGGTTTTGGGTTCTCACTTTAGGAGAAGCCATAAGAGGACCACTTTTTGAGAAAAAGGATGAATAATAATCCCGTTTAGAAACAAGATAAAAAGCTACAAAACAGTCAGCTGAATCCGCCCCTTCAAACAAATTTGCTGCGGAAGCTTTTTCGTCTGTTTTATGCCTACCTTTTACCTTTTATTCTTACTATTCCACGGGTTTCCAATGCGCGCAGAGTTTCGTACACCCATTGCCAAGTTACGTCGAAACCCGCATTTTTGAGTCCCTCTTGTAACTCTTCCACTGTTAGATCTTGGTCTAGGTTTCTAAGCATTAGGCGTGATGCTCTGCTCCATACCCCAGACTTGTTTAGCACGTTTTCGGGAGTTAGTGGTGGGATGAGCTCATATATTAATGATTTTTGGTAGGCTTCAACCTCTTTTTCAGTTAATTCTGCCTCAACTTCTCTGGCTTCTTCTTTTACAACCATTTCTTTTATGGGGGTCTCTATTACTGCCGCTGGTGCTGGTTTTTCTATTTTGACTGTTGGCTTTATCGCCGGTGGGGCGATTTTTACGGTCTGTGCGAATTCATCGAATTTACTCCCGTATCTTTTGATGAGGCCTGATAGCATGACTAGGGTTAAGCCCACCCTCTGCTGGGTCTGCACCGCCATTAGGATTTGTTGCGAGGCGCGTATTACAATTAAAGATTCGTTTTCCGCTGCGAGTGTAATGTTTGACCCGACAGTTAGACCCGGGAAGCTTGGTTTAAACAACATGAGCCTCTGCTCAACTTCTTTTGTTAAATCTGAGTAGAGAACTTCGCCTTTCATTGTAAGTAGAGCTAACCCTTTATCAGTTATTGCTCCGAATGAGCGTAATTCACCCTTCAATTTATCTAGGAAATTCGCATCTCCAGACATCTTATTTTAACGCCTCTAAAATTTATGATAAATACAAATTCTAAATGTTATCCTTATATAAACTTAAATTATTTTACCTTATTTATTAAGAGTTCTCCATTAAATAGTTTTTTAATGATGCACTGTAGACTTGCTCGATTCTACACCCTATTTTTCGAGACTCTATAATTTAAAAAGAAGACCTGTAAACGCTTCTTTTGGAGGCCAAATCTAACGAATCTCCACTTCAGTATCACCGAGGAAAGATGTGACTCATGGGAAAATATGCGTATATCGACTTCTTCGCCTCCTCCTCATCGGAGGGGCTTTCCACTGAAGTTAAAAGAGTTTTTCCACTTTTTTTCGGGCGGTTTCTCCTCTTCCCAGTGCTTCATGTGCACGTGCTAGGTGGCCGGCGGCGAGTGCGGCAATGAGGGATATCTCTCCAGCGAGTGCTGCTGAGCAGGCAATTTCGGCAAATTTTTTGGCGAGGGTTCCTGGAGGTTTTCCTTTTATGAAGCCTCCGCCACAGTCCATTATGTAGAGCGCTTCTTGCATCTGGCTTAGCCACATTCCCCCTCCTATAGTTCCGCATATCATTGAGGGAAGTGTTAGGGATACGTATAAGTCACCGTCATTGATTTCTTCGGCTGTGACTATTCCCATACTTGATTCTCCTATGTGGGCGGCGTCCTGCCCGGTGGCGATCCATATGGCGGCGATGATGTTTGCTACGTGGGAATTAAATCCGTAGGAGGCTGCTTGACCGCTACCTACGTATATTTTGCGATAAACAACCTCGACCATTTTTTGGGCGGTGGTTTTTAGGGTTTCTTTTATGTATTCCTTTTTTAGGATGGCTTCGGATTGGACGGTTTTTCCTCTTCCTAGAATAAAGTTTAGGGCTGTTGGCTTCTTGTCGACGCACATGTTTCCGCTGAGTGCTACGGTTTCTGCCCAGGGGAGATGCTCCTGAATAAAGTTGCACACTGCTTCGGATGCGCTGGTTACCATATTCATTCCCATGGCGTCGGCGGTGTCTGCTAGCAGTCTGAGGAAGACGTTTCTCCCAATTATCCAGGGCTGGAAATCTAGAAGTTTTAGGAAGGGATCTTGTCCTTTAAAAACTTCGCATATTTTTTCGAAATTGTCTTTCACCCAATTTACAAGTTTAACTGCGTGCTCAGTGTCTGGAACTAGGATACATGGTGCTCGGGTAATGGCGCTTTTTAGTACTCGCGCCTTTGCTCCGCCGCTTGCTGTTATGATGCTGCATCCTCTATTGACGCTTGCCACCAGAGCCCCCTCAGTTGTGGCTAAAGGGATTAGGTATTCGCCGTCTGCTATTTCTCCTTTCACTTTTAGGGGACCGGCGATTCCTAGGGGTATTTGTTGAACTCCTATGGGGGCTTCAATGTTTCTTGATGCTGTCTGCTTCATATCTATTGAGTAGGATCCTATATGTTTGAGCTCTTTCCCAATTATTTTTTCTATAGCTTTTCTTCTAATGGTTGTTGCGGTTTCTATATCGGTGTATTTTTCGACTTGGTAGAATTTGATTTCTCCTTTGACTACTTTTTCAATCAGTTCTTCTTGAGTAATTTTTTCTTGAGCCATTTTTTACCCACTTCCTTCTCTTTTTTCGATTTCCACTATTCCTTTTTCGCTATCCACCATTACTCTGTCACCATTTTTTATCACGGCGAGGGGATCCTTTTCTAATCGGTGTACAAGGGGGATTTCTCCAATAACTGCTCCCACGAGTGTTACGGTGTCGGATTCCCTCTGAATAATCGCTTTAGGAGCCAACCCCCTATTTGCAAGATTTATCAAAACGTATGATCCCACGGTTGACCCTATCCCGGTGCTGAATACTAGTACTTTTCCTTTAATGCTTTTTCCCTCTAGTTCGTGTCCCTTTTGGATAACCGTGCCCGTGTTTGGGTCTACGAATCCAAGGAAGGATATGGGCATCTGGGTTACGAGTGCCTCTCCCTCTACTCTGGGATTTTTTAACCCTCTCAGCCCTTCTCCTTTTAGTACCAACCTCATTACACTTTCCCTCCCATAGCTATTTTTAAGCAGTCTTCGAGGGGCAAAGACGCAGATTCAATTTTACTCATTGTTGGAAGGTAATGGGCAGCTTTAATGGAATCAGTTAAAGCTAAGTCGAATCTAGGGATGGGGCAGACCACAGGGCAAGTGTCGCAGAAAATTTTGCCTCCCATTCGCTCTATTTTTTGGGTGTATCCCATAGATTCCGCCATCAATTTAATGGGTCTGGAGGTGAAAATCCACAGCTTAGTTTGATTTGATACTGGCGACACAAGTGTTTCGGAAATCTTTTTGAGGATACTTAGTGAAGTATGAGGGCACCCAACCATAACGATGTCTGGTTGTGATGTGGGAGCAAAATCTTCTCTGAGAGCCTTCAACTTTTTCTGGTCAAATATTACTTTTTCCGGGTGTTCTTTCTCGAATTTTCTTTCTTCATAATTGCGAATGTAGAATAGTGGTACAGAGCCAGATGCCGCCATAGCTGCTGAGAGCTGTTTGGCTTGCTGCAGGTCTATACTTGGAACCTTATGTAAAAGTGGAATTTTTGAGCCGAAGCTCTTCCCAATGCTATATCCCAACAAGCCATAATCCGTGGGATTGTTGAGTTCTGCATCCAATTCCACAAGTATTTCGGGCATTCTGTTCTCTGGTAAGTGTATCCCATACTCTGGTGTTTTCCCAACTATTGCTGAGGCTAGGGCGGAAAGCCCGCTTTCTCTATTTGTATAGGCTCCAAAAAAGGAGTTCATAAAGGTTACTGCTGAGGACTCTGAAAACGATATGTGGTCACCAAGCTTTGCAACATTGCCCAATTCGTATGGTATGCAGCTGCATAAATCAAGGATGCCCATAGCTTTGTAAATTTTTATTATTTCGCTCTGTTTTTGGGCGAAACCTTCTGTTACACCCATCTCTCTCCATCTGTCTAGGTCCATTCCACTCGGATTAAGAGTGGATGCCACCAAGATTTTAGTTTCGCCCTTTACGAATCTCTCTAGAACTTCAATTAACGCATCTCCACCAGTTTTGTATGAGACCCCCGATATGTGGGCGGACTCGATTTTTATCAGCCTCTCCGCTTTGAAGAAATCTCCCAGAGCGCAAAGTATTTTCATGGCAAGCCTTTGCGCCTCGCCGTACTCGCCTTGAAGGATTTTCTCTTCTTCCCTATTAAGATACATAATCTTCAACCCTTATGGTTTCTTCCCCAATGATTTTTACAGGGATAAAGTGAGTTCTATCCTTATCAAATGGTATTGTGGCGTCGACTCCAACCTTGGTTGTTTCTCGGGTCACTTGGTTTGCTGAAGGATCAAGCGATGAACCTTTATCCTTTCTTAAAACGAGATTCTTTGATGCCTGGAACCTTGTGGCGATGGCATACTCAACAGAGTTCAAATCGTAAATGTCTATGTCCTCGTCCACCACGACTACGTGTTTCATAGATTTATGGGCTCTAAATGCTGCTTCTATCGCGTTCATTCCATCTTCAGGCTTCTTTTTGCAGATTTGCACTATTCCGTGGAGCCAGGAGCATCCTCCAGGAGTTATTAACACATTTTTGCATTCACAAACCTTCTTCACTTCATTGTAAATGGCAGTCTCTCTCGGCAGACTCATGAGAAGCTTGTGGTCAAGTCCTCCTGGAAGCAGAGCCTGATATATGGGATTTCTAGTATGGGTGAAATGGGTAACTTCAATTACTGGCTGTTTCCTAATAATGTCATAGGTACCAGTTAAGTCCAGGAAGGGTCCCTCATCCACCAACTCATTAATTATTCTTCCTTCCAGTACTATCTCCGAATTTTCTGGTACCTCTAAATCCACTTTTTTACACTTAACCAGCTTCAGTTCTCTTAAACTATTGGCTATTTCCAACTCGTCCACAGTTATGTCTAGGGATGTGGCTGCCGCTAGCAAGAGTGAGGGATGATTGCCAATACAAATTGCAACATCCAATTCTCCGCCAGCTCTCTTTAAATAGACATCTGCGTCTCTCTCTTCCACAAGCCTCACAGCAAACCTTCTATCATCCAACTTCATAAGTCTGTGAATAGAGGCGTTTCTCCCAAACTCGGGGTCACGAAGTATAAGCACCCCTGAAGTAACGTAGGGGCCTCCATCTCCCAAAGTGTGAGTAAGAATTGGTAATTTGTTCAGATTAACTGTTTCCTCTATTTCCTGGCACCGCCCACTCTTAACTATTTCTGGTTCACTTCTTTTTTCAAAAGCTTCAGCTAATCGTGATAATAACCCTTCCCTTCTCACCCCTAGGGAGAGAGCTAAAAGGTCTCTGCTAGAACAAATATTCCCAACTATCCTGTAAGGTGTATTTTCCACCATGTTAAATAGAACTGGCCTACCATCCAGCTTCTTTAAAAGTGCAGGAATTTTTGTTAGGGGCACATTTTTGTTAATCTCAACTATCATGTTACGAGACTTGAGATCCTCGATAAACTCTCTCAAAAACGACAGGCTCCTTACCACTTGTTACCTTATAGAAAGTGGTGTGACATTTAATCTTTTTGATTTCAACGCACACAGAAAACAACCAATTAAAAGTAGAGATGCTTCTTCTCGACTGCTAGTTCAGTTTCTTCTCGGCCTTTTTTAGGACTGGACGGAATTTGTAGGCATAGTAAATTATTCCATCTTTCCCATCTTCGTTTATCTTTCTAATAACGGCCTCCACATCCATTCCAATCTCTATGTTTTCAGGCTTACAGTCTGTGAGCTGGGTGGTAAGGTGTGTCCCATCCTCCAATTGCACCAAGGCAATAATGTAGGGTTTGAATATTTCAAAATTGGCCGGCGCAGTATACATAACCGTGTATGTTACGATTTTTCCTCTCTTAGGCAAAATAGCTTTTACCATTTGATCTGAACCGCAGCTGGGGCAGATATCCCTAGGTGGAAAGCAAACCTTTCCGCACTGGACGCACTTTTTACCCTCTAACCTGTAACGTTGGGGGAGTTCTCTCCAAAACTTTGAAACCTGCATTTTTCGACCCCTACCTAAACCCTAAGAATATGTACATAGGATGAAGCGCCAAAACCACTTATATTATTTGTAAGTCCTATTTCAGCACCCGGTACCTGTCTGGCTCCTGCCTCTCCACGAAGCTGCAGTACAATCTCCGCCATTTGGTAAACCCCTGTGGCTCCAATTGGGTGCCCCCTCGCCTTTAACCCTCCGGAGGGATTCACGGACAGAGTCCCATCCAAACCAATTAGTCCCTCATCAACTAGTTGGCCCGCGGCACCTTTTTCCACAAAACCCAAATCCTCAATCGACAAAAAGGCAGTTATTGAAAAGGCATCGTGTAACTCTACCACGTCTACCTCGTCTGGTGTGATTCCCGCCATCCTGTAAGCCTCTCTTGCCGCATCTCGGATAGCCTTGAGAGAGAGGAAGTCGTCCCTGGTGTGGAATATGAAGTTATCCATACCATGCCCTGCGCCTATAATCTCTACGGGTTTAGAGGTAAAGTCTTTTGCGTATTCCTTGGGGCACAGAACTAGGGCCGCCGCCCCGTCGCCTAGGGGCGCACAATCCATAAGGTGTATCGGATCCGCCACTGGGTTTGAGTTCATTGCCTTATCCAGAGAGATTTTAAATGGAAACTGAGCATAGGGGTTTTTCGAGGCATTTTCATGCATCTGCACCGAGAATTTTGCGAAGGGTTCTCTGTCAACATTGAATGTGTTCATGTAAAGCCGCATTACCATGGCGTTGATTCCCACCAAGGAGAGACCAAGAAACGCCTCATACTCTTGGTCAGTGACTGTTGAAATAATCGAGGTAGCATCGTTAGCGGTAGTGTCCATCATTTTTTCCACTCCTCCCACCACCACGAAGTCGTGGACTCCCGAAGCTACAGCCTTATACCCATTGTAAATGGCTGCGGCGCCAGAACCACAACCCTCCTCAATTCTCGTTGCTGGAATCCCGTTTAGACCCGCAAAATCTGATAGTAAGGCAGCGATGTTCTCTTGGTTATTGAACTGTCCTGCAGACATGTTGCCAACATAGAGTGCTTCAATTTTAGGATTCCCCGCATCTTCAAGGGCTCCTCTAATAGCTCTTGAAAATAGGGAACGTAAAGATTCACTGAATAGATGGCCAACTTTAGTTAGTCCAACTCCTATAACTGCAACTTCTCTCATACCTATTTACCCTCCATTGATTATCTTTTTGTTTCTAATCCAATTATCATTTTTCGCCATTTAGCGTAACAAGCATAACCCACGTACTCCTTCCTTTCTATGTAATCTTGAACCGTAGGGGCTAATTCACGTTTATTTTCAATGGCATCTAGGGCTACGATGTGGAATGCGTCGCTTCCCGCCCCAGAACCATATGAAACCACAAATATGTTGTCTCCCGGTTTGGCAGCCTCCAAAACTGCTGATAAACCTAGGGGAATGCAACCCGAATACGTGTTGCCTATTCTGTTCACCAGCATTCCCACCCTTATCTGTTCCGACGTGAAACCTAATTCCCTTGCCGCCTTTTCCGGAAATTTCCCGTTGGGTTGATGAAATATGGCATACTGAAAATCTTTGGGGTTCATGCCCAAATCTTGCATTAATTGCTTCCCTGCATTCAATATATGGTGGAAGTATGATTGTCCTGTGAATACGCCTCCATGTTTGGGATAGGGCTGCTCCGAGCGTCTCCAGAAGTCCGGTGTGTCTGTGACATAGGAGGTTGAGGCGTTGATAGCGGCGGCAGCGTTGCTGTCTAGTTTGCCTATAATGAAGGCGGCTCCTCCTGCCGCGGCGGCGTATTCCAAATCGTCGCCGGGTGCGCTTTGGGCTACATCTGCACCTATGGCCATGCCGTACTTTATCATGCCTGAGGATACTAACCCCATGCAGAATTGTATTCCTTCAGTGCCTGCTTTGCAGGCGAACTCTAAATCCGCTGCCAATATGTTGGGTGTTGCCCCTATAACTTCTGCTACCGTGCAACCAGTAGGTTTGACGGCGTAGGGCGGGGATTCGGATCCTGATAGTACTGCCCCGATTTCTTTGGGTTCTATTTGGGCTCTTTTTATTGCGTTTTGGGCTGCTTCTATAGCGATTGTGATTGTGTCTTCATCGGGTCCTGCCACTGCCTTTTCCTCTATTCCCAGTCCTTCGGTGTACCTTTCGGTCTGGGCGCCCCATACTTGTGCAATTGTGTTTACTTTGATTCTGTATTGGGGTATATATGCTCCCCAGCCGATTATCCCTACTGGTTGGCTTGGTTTCATCAATTTTAACTACCCTCAAGATAAAAGATGTTAGAAGTATTATTAGGAATTAGTATGTGGTTAGCGATTCATGGCTACTTATAGCGTATTTAAATATTGTGCATTGTCTTAATGTTGAATCGACAATTTTAGCATTTATCCCCCTATCGTTGGAATTTGTGATGCGATGCCTGTTGAATGCAAATTTGACTAAAGGGTATGTAAATTACCCGCTTGCAGGGCAATTATTTAGCACAAAAATGTGGAAAAAGTAGGTTTTCTTGAAAGCAATTAATCTTGAAATTCCAGAAGATTTGAAGAATGCTGAATATGTTCTCTTTTCCCAATTTGGATTAAAATACGTATTAATAAGAGGAAATGGTGTATTCTTGTAATTTTGACGAATCACTCCTAAGGTTCATAAGAAAAGATTAAATGTTTCAAATCTTAAAGTCACGAGAAACCTTAGACCGAATCTATAACTCTTGGGTTCAAGGAGAGATAAGATTGCAATTCAGTCAGGTCGTAGAGGATCTCTCAAACAAGGTCAATCAGGTTCTTGTTTCCTTTTTGGATCGTAAAATTGCAATGGCGCCTTTCTCCTATCACCGAACATACTACTTAAATATTAAAGAGTTTATTATGCGGGGAGGAAAAAGGCTCAGGCCAATTTCCCTCATCCAAGCCTACAGGGGAGTAGCGGATTCCAGCGAGAAAATATTCCTTCCCTCCCTTTCCGTCGAACTCCTTCACAATGCAACATTAATCCACGATGACATCATAGACCACGATGAGCTCCGAAGAAGCGGCCCCACATTCCACGTAACTTATAGAGAGTGGTACAAGAAGGAATTTATGTCAAGCACCAAAGCTGAAGACTTTGGAAACACCATGGCAATTTTGGGTGGAAATACCACCTATAATTTGGGCATAGAGACCCTTCTATCCTCCAAGTTTCCCCATAAACTGATCTGTGAAGCTATCCGACTCTACCAACAAGTATTTCAAGAACTAATTGACGGGGTCATGTACGAGAGCGTGATTCAAAGAAAAGAAAGTGTGACACTCGATGAATACTTACAAATGGTGAAAATGAAAACCTCTTCTCTACTGGAAAAATCCATACAAATCGGGGCAGTATTGGGGGGAGCAAAAGCGAGCCAAATCAAAATGCTCAGAGAATACGCGGTGCTGGTGGGGCAATCCTTCCAGATTCAGGATGACATACTGGGAACATTCGGAGTGGAGTCAGACACGGGAAAACCAACAGATGGAGATATCAAAGAAGGCAAAAAAACCGTATTAGTGGTTCATGCATTAAACAATGCTTCTTCTAATGACCTAAACATTCTCAAGAAGGTGCTCGGCGATTCAGATGCAAATCCAAATGATGTAGAAAGGGTTAGGGAAATATTTCAAGAAACTGGAGCTCTGGAGAAATCCAAAAAACTGGCGCTAGAGCTAAAGGAAGAAGCCAAAAAAAGGCTACTTAAAACTAAACCACCACTAAAAAAAGAATCACAAGAATTTTTCCTAAATCTAGCGGACTTCGTCGCAAGCCGAATTTACTAAATAAGCACAAAATACGAGACGAAAACATCCTTTACAGAGCTTCTCAAGGATTTGAAAGCGTATCCTTTTTGTTATAGCTAAATTCGAAAGCCCCATTCACCATAAAAGATTCGCTTTCCCCTTTTTTCACCCTTAACCTTCGGAGCAGTTGAATTCCGATAGTTCCTTTAACTGTTCTGGAAAAGTTTTGTTCTAACCTGCGTTTGAAGACGACGATTTATCTGTTGCTTTGTGTCAGTATTGGTGAATTGGGTGGTGTAGTTTATTTTTATGGATTTAAATTTCTGTTTTGAGGGGGTTGATTTCTTGAGCTTTAGCTATTAGGTTGGGCAATATTATGTTCTGGTATACTTTTGCATATCCCTCTTCTTCGCTGACTACTGCTACTGGTACTTCTGTGGCGTTTAAGGGTGCAAGTAGTGTTTCCTGTTGATCTTTTATGCAGCCGTAGAGTTTTCCTCGAGTATTTTTCCATATCCTAATTTTCTTTTTTAGGAGCTTTTCTACTTCTTTTGTTTCCTCCTCACTGAAGTTTGTTACTAGGTGTATTATTACTGATTCCTCTTTTTTCAGTAGTTCCCCCGTTGGAATATCTTGGAGGTTGGGGACGATTATTGTTATTGATTTTGAGGCTCTTCTAACCATATCTACTATATGTGCTATTATTGACTCCTTTGTAGCTAGGTGCCAGGTTTTTTGGATTTCGTTTAACTTCGATTTTTCCAACTCTTTCCAAGCAGATTTGAGGAGTTCCGCGGTTTTTTCAGAATCGTTTTCTGTTCTCTCAAATAGAGTGTTGACAGCCGAGGATGTTTCATTTATGTATGTGGCGATGGAGTTTTCTGTTTTTTCGAGATTGGAGCTGAGGTAACTCTGTATTTTATCAATTAAAAGTTTAACATCCCCTTCGTGTTTACTCAGGGTTTCACCCACTTTGCTTTGGATCTGAATTACGGTTTGAATCAGCGTTCCTGAGTGGTTATTTAATGTTTCCACTGTTTTCTCTTTGGCTTCGCTAATTGTTCTGTTGTAATCGTCTAGGTGTCCCTTTATCAATTGTGATGTCTGCTCCTTAAAGCTGGAAACTGCTCTTCTTAGCTCCCCCAAATAACTGTTTAAGGATTCCACTAATGAGACTTTAATGCGCTCTTTTTGTTCCTCTAACTCTTTAGTGTGTTCCATTACCATATTTGTTAATGATTCCCTAGTGACCTTGAGTGTTTCCTCTATTGCCTTAGAATTATTTGCAAAGGTTTCTTTTGTTTCATCTTTTAATGATTTTGCAAAATCAGTGTTTTCCTGCACAATTTTTTTAATCTTCTCTTCTGTATCGCGTTTGGCGACTTCTACGAGGCTCTCCAACTTTTTCTCCTGCTTTTCCATTAAAGATACGATTTCTTCATTTAGGTCTCGCATTATCGTTTGAAAACTTTCAAGTTCCAGATGCACATTTTCAAACATATTTTTTACAGCTTTCTCTTTTGAATCTTTAATGGCTCCAATTAGTTCTGAAATGTGTTCAAGCAGTATCTCTCGACTCTTACCTATTGTTTCTTTGGTTTCGATAAGTTGCATATTTAACGTGTTGGTAGCTTCACTGAATAGAATTAAACCTATATTCTCCAACGCCTTCCTCTCTTCTTCAATTTTTTCCTGCACGCTTTTAGCTAATTTCTCATTTTCCACTCTCTTTTCTTCCAATTTTTTGTTAATCAAAGAAGAAAAGCTATTTTTTAACTTGTTACTTTCTTCCCCTAAATAGTTCAAACTACTTTTAATCCTTTGCTCACTAATACTTTTCAAACTCTCAACCGACTTTTGATTCTCCTCCAACAACAAAGAAACCTTGTCTTCTAATTCACTTTTAATCTCCTTTTCAATTTTCTCAATTAATCCTACCTCCTCACTCAAAGTAACACTGATGGTATCTTGTAGATTAGAAATCTTTTTCTCAAACTCACCTAAACTTTTGCTGAGGGTGTTTTCTGTTTGGTGTTTGGCGTTTGCTATTTTTTCTTCGAACTCTTGTACGTGTTGTTTGAGGGCCTCCACTATTTTGGCGTCCAGCTCGTATGCTACTTGGCTGGCCCACTTGGACTG
>JAHQXB010000100.1 GCA_029856435.1 Candidatus Jordarchaeia archaeon | reverse complement strand
CAGAAGGGAGTGCTACCTAAACATATGGGTGTATTTAGCTCTAGTGATCAAAGAAGGAATAACGCGGTTCCAACGCCAGAAAGAGACCATTTTTAACTTTTTCGACGCACACCCGCAGCTTGGGGAAAAGGGCCCAAATAGAGCTTTTCGAAAAAAGGAGAAATACTCCCCCAAGATTGCCTCTCATAAGCTAAAGGCTCATACGATAAAGCGCTTTAGACAAAAGATGAAAATCTAAAGTTTTTTTCATGGTAAACGTACATAAGCTTACACTTTTTAGATAAAGGATGAAAACCTAAAGATTTTTCATAGCAATACACACATTTGTTCATACCTTTCCATGGTGAAATTGAGTGTGGATAGTGTAAGCTGTACCCGCCTTGGGGATAAATCCTTATTGTAAGAATGAAAAAGTGGTTGGGTTATTTCTCTGTTTTTTGCTCTAAAATGTATTTGTCGTATACTTGTCTTATCCTATCGGCTAATGGTCCTTCTCCTTCGACTCCGTCTTCGGTTACTCTTACCTTCTTTAGAACAAGTATTATCCGGCTATCTTCGAAAAATTCTACTTCGCCTGGGGGGAAAATTTTTTGTAGCTCGAGGTAGAGCCCCTTTATGTCAAACGGCTCCTCGGCTTTTACTATTTCGTTTATTTTCTCGCCCCGTATGAATATACGATGATAGAAGTTTCCTTGGTTATCTTTAGCTTCCGCTAGGACTATGCTTAGCGTGTTTCTATCAAACCCTTTAAGTATGCCGCTGTAAGATTTTCCGATATCTGTGTTAACTTCAATACGTGATCCAAGAAGAGCTGAGAGCTCCTTGAAAAATTCACCTATTGCAATGCTGCTCAAATTATACATCCTCCATAACTATTTTTGACGTGTTAAGTTAAGAGTTAATACATATTAGACTATAAATTAATTTGGATTATGTATAAAAAAGTCTTTGGTGTGTTTCTGTTTCATCAGTTTATTTCAACTAGCTGGCACCCGAACTACGGGTTAACGTTTTCTTCTGATAAGGGTCTTCTAAGAAGCTTTTTTGGGGAAAAAGAGGAGAAAAAAATAGAGTGTAGGGAATAATCATTTGTAAAATGAATCCTCTAGTTGGAGAGGTCCCCCCGTTATACTATTAATTCTAGAAAGTTTTTTTAGATTTAGTAATAATGCTATTGGATTTAGTAATAATTGCTAAATTGAGTTCTGAAAAGTAAGTTTTATGCATAAAAAAGCTTGTATTAACTGAAGCATATTAATAATTATGAAAATGTTTTTCATAGGAAGGTTCATATGCTTACATGGTTCAGATAAAGTATGAAAAAAGCTTTTTTCATGGGAAACATGGGTGAGGGAATTGGGGTTAACTTTTAAAATCCGAATTTTGTAACGTATCTAACTGTTAAAGAGCAAAATGTTTTTATACGTATCTTAATTTGGTAATAACTCACATAAAATAAAGTTTATAGGACGTGTGCAGATGCCCAACTTTGGATATTCAGTGTTCGGATTAGATCCTGCGCGTACTGCTAAGGGTAGTGGGCGCGATCTTCGAATTTCACCAAAACATGCTCGTGAGATTTGTCATAGTATAAAAGGAAAGATGCTATATGAAGCCAAGGAGTTTCTGGAAGCCGTCATAGACATGAGGCAGATGGTTCCATATAAGAGGCATAATAAACTTAGGGCGCACCATAAGGGTCTTCATAAATGGCATAGTGGTGGCTACCCAGTAAAGGCGGCCCGCGCCATATTAAAAGTTCTTGATAATGTTGAGGCTACCGCCACATACAAAGGTATGGATGCTGATAGTTTACGCATCATTCATGCAGCAGCCCAACGTGGACGCATAATCAAGCGGGCTATGCCGCGTGCTTTTGGAAGATCCTCAGCAAAATATAGAAATTTAACCCACGTGGAAATTGTTGTCGAAGAAGAAAGGATATCTGTGGAGTAAAGAAACGGAAGGAGTGTACAAATGCCAGCAAAGGATCAATTTATTGAAAAGGGAGTAAGAAGGGCCGAAATAGATGATTACTTAGCTGAGGAGCTCAAGAAGGCAGGGTACGAAAAGGTTGATATCCAAAAAACCGCACTTGGAACTAGAGTAATAATTTATGCAGCGCGTCCAGGTTTAGTTATTGGAAAAAGAGGGCGCACTGTGAGGGATCTTACTGAAGCTTTGGAAACTAGATTTGGACTGGAGAATCCCCAGATTGAAGTCAACGAGATTGAAACTCCAGAGCTTAGTGCCCGTGTGATGGCGTCGCGTTTAGCATCTGCACTTGAGAGAGGGATTCACTTTAGAAGGGCTGCGTATTCTATTATGAGGAGAGTTATGGCGGCTGGTGCAAAGGGCGTCGAAATAAAGATTAGTGGAAAACTCACAAGCCAACGTGCAAAATATCAAAAGTTCAGAGACGGGTTTGTTTCAAAAACAGGAGAGCCTGCAGTTCGATTCGTCGATGACGCCGTGGTTCACTCTCTGAGTAAGCCGGGAATAACCGGGGTGCATGTTAAAATAATGCTTCCTAATGCGCATCTCCCTGACGACATAGAAATCTTGGAGCCAAAGTCCCAAGATATCAGTCTAAAAGAGGAAAAGGAAGAGGGGGAGAAAGAGGAGGCTTAAAGACTACCTAAAATGAAAGTTGGGAGAAGGCTATGCCTATAGTTAGAATAAAGGATATAAGAAAATGGAATATGGAAGAGATGGAAAAAAAATTGGAAGAGTATAGATCAGAGCTATTAGAACAGAGGGCTTTACAAGCCTCAGGTGGGGCTATTGAAAATCCCGGCAGAATTAAAGAAATTAGAAAAACAATAGCAAGAATTCTTACTGTCATTAATGAGCGTAAAAAAGGTTCTAAAACAGAAGAATAGCTACTGTTATAAATGCAACACGTTAAACAAAAAAATATGAAACTTACTAGAAATAGAATGAAAATAACTAAGGAAAACATAATATGTCATGAATTAATAGGGTTGCCCGTCAAAGTCACTAAAAGTACACATAAAGGTTATCTAATAAGCGGAACGGTAATAGATGAAACAAAGAATATGATTATAATTGAAGGTAATGGAATAAAAAAAATTCCGAAAAATGTGTCTACATTTGAATTCACATCCCCCAACGGTGTTAAAATAGAAGTTGAAGGCAAAGAAATCGTCGGACGACCTGAAGATCGCATTAAAAATGTTTATAAAATTAAAAAAATACGCAAATCTTTTAAATAGCCTTGAAAATTTTGTTCACCTGTAAAAGAAACAAATGTTAAACTATTATGTTATTTAATAATGCTACAAAAAAGAAGAGAATTCCGAATAGAGAGGAACAATAATGACTAGAAATATTGGAGTCGAAGTTGCCGCCCCCAAAACTAAATGTGAGGATAAACTCTGTCCATTCCACGGGAACTTGCCAGTCCGTGGAAGGATATTTGAGGGCGTAGTCACAAGCAATAAGATGGAAAATACAGCAATAGTTAGACGTGATTATCTTTGGTATGTTAAAAAGTATAAGAGATATGAACGTAGACACTCGTTAACTCCTGCTCATAATCCTCCCTGTATCGATGCTCAGGTCGGGGATTTGGTTAAAATTATGGAGTGTCGTCGATTAAGTAAAACCGTATCGTTTGTAATTATAGAAAAAAAGAAGGGAAAATAAATGCCTAAAAGAGGTCGCGGGAAAGTAGGTGCATTATTCATCCCAAAAATGTCCAGAGGACTAAATGTGGGTGCAAAGATAGCATGTACTGACAACTCTGGTGCAAAAATAGTGGAGATAGTTTCGGTAATTGGGTATAAGGGGCGTCTTAATAGACTGGCTTCTGCAACAGTTGGAGACATGGCAGTGGTTTCGGTCAAGTCTGGAACTCCCGAAATGCGAAGGCAGGTGCTAAGGGCAATAATTGTGAGGCAGAAGAAACCTTTCCGTAGACCTAACGGTTACTGGATTCAATTCGAAGATAATGCAGCTGTGATAACTAATCCAGAGGGGCAGCCTAAGGGAACAGAAATTAGAGGACCGATTGCAAAAGAAGCTGCTGAACGTTGGTCACGATTGGCTAGCGTTGCAACAACCATTATTTAAGTTTTAGGAAGTAGGACTATGAAATCGACAAAACCCAGAAATCAAAGAAAAAGAATGTATACAGCGCCGTTACATCGAAGAAGAAAAATGATCAGTGCAGCCTTAACGCCGGATTTGAAAGCTAAATACGGGATAAGATCTATGCCTATTCGTAAAGGAGATGAAGTTGTGGTTATAACTGGTTCGTTCTCTGGTTTGGAAGGCAAAGTGGAAAAAGTGGACACCAAAAACTACGTTTTACATGTGGAAAATGCCACTATAGAAAAGGCTGATGGTACCACAGTATTTTATCCCATACATCCTTCTAATGTAATGATTGGCAAACTTAAACTCGACGACAAGAGGCGAAAAGAGATTATTAAGAGAAAAACAGGAGCTACGGAGGTCGATTAGCTTGGGTAAAATGGGAGAAAGAAAACAGATTAAAAGAATATCTGCGCCAAAAATTTGGCCGATTCCCAGAAAGGAATATAAGTGGACTGTTAAACCTAGGCCTGGCCCACATGGCACCGAGGAGAGTTTACCGCTTCTATTACTCATCCGCGATATTCTGAAATATAGCTACACCACCCGTGAAACGAAACATATTCTCTCGGAGGGAAACGTTAAAGTCGATGGAGTGGTCAGAACCGACTACAAGTTTCCCGTGGGCTTAATGGATGTCGTTGAAATTTCAAAGGTAAACCAGTTTTATCGTATACTACCCATACCCAGAAAAGGGTTGAAACCCATACCCATTAAAAAAGAGGAAGCCTCCTATAAACTGTGCCAAATAAAAAATAAAGTGTCAGTAAAGGGGGGCCATCTTCAAATAACCTTACATGATGGAAGAAACATCTTATTCCGAATCGAAGACCCTAAAATTTCCCCAAAGGAAATTGTTCCCTATAATACTAAAGATACTTTGAAAATATCTATCCCTAATCAAGAAATATTGGGGCATATTCCTTTTAAGGAGAATAACTTGGCTATAGTCATCGATGGCAAGAATATGGGGCTTTATGGTAAAATTAGGGAAATTATACCGCGTTTCGGGCCTCACGCAAGTGTGGTTTCACTTGAAGCTCCTGACGGTACCATTTTCGAAACTGCTTTGGAGTACGTCTTTCCCATAGGACAAAACGAACCCGAAATCCAACTTGAGGAAAAGGTATTGGAGAGTTGATTCTTTGAGTAGCGAGTCAATAGATAAAGAATACTATCTAAATTATTGGAATGAAAACCCTATGAGAAGACCCCGAATCGAGAAGGTAGTGGTCAATTTCGGTGTCGGTGCAAGCGGGGAAAAACTAGTGAAGGCCATGAATGTATTGGAAAGCTTAACTGGGCAGAAACCGGTTCAAGGTATTTCTAAGAGGACTATTCGTGACTGGGGGATAAGGAAGGGGGAACCCATATCTTGTAAAGTGACTCTTAGAGGAGAAAAAGCTCATGACTTTTTAAGAAGAGCTTTAGAGGTCGTTGAAATGCGCCTCAACCCCGATTCAATAGATGAGCATGGGAACTTCTCGTTTGGAATTCGGGAACACATAGAGATTCCAGGGGTTCGTTATGATCCTCAACTAGGTATTTTTGGTATGGATGTCTGTGTCACAATGGAGCGCCCGGGGTATAGAATTAGGAGGAGAAGAAAGGCGCGTAAAAGTATACCCCGTTCGCATCAAATTACGAAAGAAGAAACAATAGTTTTTATGGAAGAGGAGTTTGGTGTGTCATTTAAAAAAGAAGTAGAGGAGTGACAATCGCGATATGTCAAAGAAAAAATTTGGTAAAGGTAGCCGAAGTTGTAAGGTTTGTGGTACCCATAGGGCCGTGATAAGACGCTATAACTTGTACATCTGCAGAAGATGTTTCAGAGAGAAGGCGGCGAAAATTGGTTTCAAGAAATATAATTAAATATTGAGGTGGAAATCTTGGCTAGGAATGATCCACTTGCTGACGCCCTCTGCAGTATAAATAACAGTGAGAATGTGGGTAAGAGAGAAGTAATTATCAATATCGCTTCTAAACTTATTGGGAATATCCTTAGAGTGATGCAAAAGCATGGATACATAGGAGAGTTTGAATACATAGACGATGGGCGCGCAGGTAAATTTAGAGTGCAATTGCTTGGAAGAATAAACAAGTGTGGAGTAATAAAACCGCGGTATCCTGTTAAGAACAAAAACTTCGAAGAAGTTGAGAAACAGTATCTACCCGCCCCAGACTTCGGGGTATTGATAGTTTCAACTCCCTATGGGGTGATATCTCATCACGAGGCAAAAGCTCAAAAAACAGGCGGTAGACTAATAGCGTACGTGTATTAGAGAGAAAAGCTAGAAGTTTAGGTTCATTTGGTTTTTGAACCCTTTTCTAGAAAAATTTATACAGGATAACTTTTCATAGTGAATAATCAATATGGAAGAGGGTTAAGTTGTTTTTATGCTCCCTTTAGCTTGTTCTTCCCTTCATATCATGGAGGGCGGTTTTCCCCGCTGTTTTAGTAGTAATTGAGATAGTGAAGAGTGTGACAACGTTTTGAATTAAAGTATTTTCCACAGAAGCTCGTCGCCAAGATATTTTCTGTACACGTAGATACCGTCACCGAAAACCCTAGGGTCCTTTTTCCTGATTTTGGTAGCTTTTTGAATTCTAGCCGCAGCTTGACCAACTTTTTCTTTGTCTACGCTTTCTAGAATCACATTGTCTCCCTTAATTTGGACATCTACTCCTGAGGGGATCTCTGCTTTTCGGGCGCTTCTTTCACCTAAAAAGTTTTTTATGAGCAGTACCTTTTTAGCTGGGTCGTACTCTACGGATATTGGAAAGTGGGCGTATACGATTTTCATTTCATACCTAAATTTGCGTGTAACCCCCTCTATCATATTTGTTATGTGGCTCTTTAATGTGCCAAGTAGTGACAATTTCTTCTTGTCTGGGTAGTATGTGTCCAAAATAATGCTATTATTCGCTTTAGAAATTCTGATATTTTTGGCATGTGAAAAATCTTTGCTTAGAGAACCCAATGGCCCACTTACATCCACAACCATGCCTTTTACTTCGACTTGAACGTTATCCGGAATTTTTACCTCCAGCTTTGAGTAAGCCGTTTTGACCATATTTTTTTCCTTCCTTGGATTTTTATGGAAACCATCTGGGATTATTTTCCTATTATTAACTCAATTGTTGGTTCTTGGCTTAATGACCGCCGAGTAACTGTAATAATAGACAAAAAGCCTACAACGTTTAAATTAATATTTGTTACGGATAATAAAACTCATTTAAAGTATGGTCTCTCTCTTTTAGGTTTTCAGTAAAAACTTGCATATAGATTTCATTAGAAGTTGACCTTTGAATTTACAGTATTTAGTATTTGTTTAAGGTTGACGTTACTTAACTATTCTTTCACTCCACTCCTCAGCCATTCTGATAAGCTCATTTGTTGCGCTTCGATCTAGTTTGGCGCTCCCCTTACTCCTTAATTGTTTTGCAATCTTCGTCATTTCATAAAAGGAAGGATTGGAAGGATAACGGGCTTGCAGTGTATCTCTCACTTCTTCCAGTTTGCTTGCAATATCTGCCGCAGTTGATCTTTTCTCTAAGGCTTCAATCAAGGGTGAGAACGCGCTTGCAGGGCCTCTCAACCCTGCTCTTGCGTGGACGACAGCGGGTGATGCTACATCTTGCTCAGCTGGAGCTGCAAAGGCTGGCGAAGTAGCTGCAACTCCTGCTGGTATGGATTGAATGGCCTCCTTCAAACTCTTTAGCTCTTCTTGTAAGAGACTTCGTAATTGCTGTGGGACTGCAGCTTGTAGGTTTTGGATGCTTGTTTGTATAGCTTGTATGCCTTCTTGAATACTTGAAATAGTATTTTTAACTTCGTTGAAAACAGAGGCTACAACTTTTGCAAAATCATCCATTATACTTTTGAGTGCAGACAGTTCTTCGTAAATTCTCGAGACATTAACCTTTTCTTCTCCCATGACCGGGCCTCCTAAAATTATGATATACCCTCTTCAATAAATTCCATTAGGTAAATGATCTAAACTTCTTTTTTCAGGTTTCCTAACGGACTTTGGAAAGAGTAATTTACTTTATTTATTGATTTCGAAGTATATAAATTGTGTATTTCATTAACATAGTGTGATTACTTGAATCGTATATTATCCACATTTGTGGTGAGAAATCGATGGGAGGAAATGTCTCATACCTGATAGGAATAATGGGAATGCGTAAAATTTAAGTTTTAGTAATTGTTTATGCTGCAAAGCTAAAAAGAGAGTGTCTCATTCTCACTTTATGCTAATCAATTGTTGCGATACCTTCTAGAAGGGATGCTAACTTGAGTGAAAAAAGACTCTTACAGGTTAGGAAGAAAATCAAGGCAAAAAAACCCACTTTTGTCGCCTATGAGAGTTGGCGCTATAAGAGGGTAAAAAGTAGATGGCGCGCACCGAAGGGTACTGACAATATGATGAGGCTAAAAAGAAAGGGCGCACCTAAATCCCCCAGTATAGGATATGGTAGCCCCAAAAAAATTAGGGGTTTACATCCCTCAGGATTCGAGGAAGTGATAGTTTATAATGTTAAAGATTTAGATAAGGTAAACCCCGAGAGGCAGGCAATTCGCATAGCGAATTCCGTCGGTGGACGTAAAGCTGTTGATATTATGGATGAGGCTGAAAAAAGGGCTATATGGGTGCTTAATCCAAGGGTAATATTGGCTGAAGAAGAGGAACTCGAAGAAAGGTTGGAAGAAGGCGAAACAATAAAAGAAGAGGACCTAGAGGAACTAGAAGAGTTAGAGGCCGCAGAAAAGAAGCCTCGGAAAAAGAAGGTCGAAGAAGTCCCGAAGGTAGCTGGAGAAACTGAGTTAACAGCTATTGAAGGTATAAGTAAGGCAACAGCTAAAAAGCTAGAAGAAATTGGCATATTCAGCGCTGAGGATTTAGCTGAGGAAACGGAAATAGAGGAGCTATCTGAAATAATTGAAGTGCCTGCTGAACAAATTAAAAAATGGGTCGAAAAGGCGAAAGAAATAACCTCAAAAAAGGGTTAAGATAAACCTGCAAAAAAGGAATGCGAAAAATGAGTAGAAAAAGAGAGGTAGAGCAAATTGAATCTTAGAGCTCAGAGAAAACTTGCGGCAAAGCTCCTTAAAGTTGGCGAAAATAAGGTATGGATAGACCCTGATAATCTGGATAAAGTTTCAATGGCCATTAGGAAGGAAGATATTCGAAGTCTAATTAAAAACAAAATAATATATGCAAAAGATGTTGTGGGAACCAGCCGGGGAAGAGCTAGGCTTCTTGCCAAGAAAAAAAGGAAAGGGCAGAGACGAGGTAAAGGAAAAATCAGAGGCGCAAAGTACTCTCGTGTGTCAAGAAAAGAGCTATGGATGAAGAAAATTAGGCCGATCCGAAGACTCCTGAAAGATCTAAGAGCTAGAAGAGTAATTACTCCTTCCGTTTATAGGACTCTTTACCTGAAGGCAAAGGGCGGTACATTCCGAAACGTGGCCCATGTGAAAACCTACATAAAAGAACAAAAATTAACGAGGCGATAAATTTTAGAACCTGATAAAAATGTGATTTAGACATAAACAATAATTACTTTGATAGAAACCTTTTAAACGATAAATGTTGTTGTTTACTTCACAATCCTAATTCCCTAATTGATTTGGATGAATTTTTCATTAGAGGTTTAAGAGATGCCTAAAAACCCAACATACAAAGTTCCAGTAAGAAGAAGAAGAGAACAAAAAACGAATTATTATCTAAGGCGAAGACTACTAGTTTCAGGACTACCTAGGTTAGTTGTAAGAAGGAGTGCAAACAATATTTCTGCGCAGATAATAGATTCTCTGCCTCACGGTGATAAAGTTTTGCTTTCTGCGCATACGCATGAGCTTAAGAAAAAATATGGTTGGGAAGGGCACTGCGGAAATATTCCCGCTGCCTATTTAATAGGTCTCCTTATTGGTCTAAAGGCTCAAAAGAAAAAAATAAAGAAAACTATTCTCGATATTGGATTACAAGCATCTGTTAAAAACAGCAGCCTGTTTGCGGTTCTAAAAGGTGCTCTAGATGCGAACCTTGAGGTTCCACATGGAGAAGATATACTTCCCGAAGATTCGCGTATACGTGGTGAACACATAGCAGAATACGCTAAAATGCTTCAATCCCAAAATCCTGACCTCTACAATAGACAATTTTCCAAACAGCTAAAACGTGGAGTAAAACCAGAAAATCTGCCCAAACATTTTGACACAGTAAAAAACGCGATTCTTGAGAGTTTTGGAGGCAAAAAATAAATGTCTAAGACCGAATACGAAGAAGAATTTCAGCCAAAAACCAGAGTTGGCATGATGGTTAAAGAAGGGATAATTACAAGCATAGAAGAAATCTTCCAGCAAAGCCTACGTATCATGGAGCCCGAAATAGTGGATATTCTCCTTCCCGGGTTAGAAGAGGAAGTAATAGATATAAATCTAGTTCAAAAACAAACAGACGCTGGAGAAAAAAACCGGTTTAAAGCAACCGTAGCTGTTGGTAACAATAATGGGTACCTAGGAATAAGCGAGGCAAAAGCCGCGGAAATAGGCCCCGCAATAAGAAAAGCAATAATAAGCGCAAAAATGAACATAATTCCTATACGTCGGGGATGCGGAAGCTGGGAATGCGGTTGTGGTGATGTGCACTCCCTGCCTTTCAAAGTAAGAGGCAAGTCAGGAAGTGTGGAAGTTAAACTTATTCCCGCGCCAAGAGGTGTAGGAATCGTTGCCTCTGATGTTGCAAGAATAATCTTAAGATTGGCTGGCATTACTGATGTATGGTCATGGTCACGGGGACACACCAAAACCACCGTAAACTTTGCATATGCTACATTTGATGCGCTCAGAAAAACCTACGAAACTATGCATCCAAAAGATTGGGTAAGGAGCTAAGATTAGATGGAATCAAACAAACTTCTAGCTGTAGTAAGAATTAGAGGAACAGTTAATGTCCGAAGAGAAATAAACGATACTCTAAAAATGCTTAGATTGCATCATTTAAATCACGCAACCTTAATAGAAAGTACCCCAAGCCACCTTGGAATGCTCCAGAAAGCCAAAGATTATATCACATGGGGAGAAATAGATGAAGAAACCTTAAGCTTGCTATTGAGTAAAAGAGGGCGCCTTAGCGGTAACAAGAGACTTACAGATCAATATTTGAAAGAAAAGTCAAAGTTTGACAGCGTGGATGCTTTCTCAAAGGCGGTTTACAAAAACCAGGCGAAACTTAGCGATCTGCCAGACTTGAAACCTATTTTTAGACTACATCCCCCGAAGGGAGGGTTCGATAATCCCAAAAAAAGGCCATTTAGGGCAAGGGGGGAGCTTGGATACCGCGGAGAAAAAATAAATGAACTTTTAAGGAAAATGATTTAAATAACTTGCTTTTTAAATTTTTTCTCTTTGGAATAAATATACGTTTAAAAATATAAATATTGAAAAAACTGAAAAACCTTTTTTCTTGCTCTGCAGTAATCATCCACCGCTTTCGATACATTATTATATCCCTATGATTACATCCTTTAGTAGGAGGCTTGTATTTGACTGACGATAAAAAAAGGAAGCGTCGATTCCCCTTCTGGGATATCTTTGAAAACTTTGAACAGTTCCAAGAAATCATAGAGGAAATGATGCGTCAGCTTTTCCAAAACCAAGAAAAATTATTCCAAGATCCCGAAAAGTTCTTCCGAAACCCCCCACCCCTGTTCTATGGTTTTTCCGTAACTCTGGGCCCGGACGGTAAGCCTCAAATCAAGCCAATTGGAAAAAGCGAAGACCTATTCAAACCTGAAGTGCAAATCGAACAAAAAGAAGAAGAACCATTATTTGATGTATTTGACGAGGGGAAGGAAATAATAGTCATAGCCGAAATTCCCGGCATAAAAAAGGATGACATAAAGGTAGATGCTACTAAAAATACAATTTACATATGGGTTAACTCTAACATGAAAAAATATAATAAGGAAATCCAAATGCCCTGTAGCATAAACCCCAAAACCGTAGAATCAAGATACAAAAACAGGGTTCTAGAGATAAGAGCCCAGAAAGCCTAAAGGCAAAAGGCACATAAACCTTAATTCTCTAAAGAACCAAAACATGATTCTTTTTATATTTAAAATTTAAATAATTTCTACCTTTTTGAAAACTTAGCCATCTATATTTTAATAGCAAAAAATATAAAGACTCTCAGCTTACTCCAACCACAATATACTAAATTAATATTGTGTGTGATAACGGTGATAAGAAGAAGGAAAAAAACGCGGAAAATGCGTGGGTCTAGAACTCATGGCTTCGGACAGGTAGGCCAACATAGGAGCAAAGGTCAGAGAGGCGGCAGAGGACAAACGGGAAAACATAAACATCTATGGATCCAAACCATAAAATACGAACCAGACTATTTCGGAAAATACGGATTCACCCGCTATGAGAGGATAGTGAAAAACCCCGAAACAATTAATGTGGGCACGATAGACCAGTTCGCTGAAAAATTTTCCTCGGGAAAACAAGAAAACATGCTAGTTATAGATCTTCATAATCTTGGATATGACAAAGTTCTCGGATCAGGCAAAGTAACAAGACCCCTTCTAGTCAAGGCAGAAAGCTTCACCGAAAAGGCTAAAGAAAAAATTGAGGCTGCGGGTGGAAAAATAGTTACCCCCAACCAATAAAAAGGTAATTTATCCCCAAATAATATTTTACTGTTCTCAGTATTTTAACAAGATGAATCTCAAAAATTTTTATGGAAAAGGAATAATTTGTAGTAAAAATTTAGTCTATAACTCTGATTAATAGCAAAAAATATAAAGAAAACTATATCCACTTTACTCCACAAAGCCAAATGATGCGTCAAACCAAAAAAAGCCGAGGCTGAAATGAGAAATGCCGGGACTGTTTCTAAGTGCCTTTAAGCCTATAATAAAGTTCTTTCCAGAGATAAGAGCCCCTGAACGTCAAGTATCCTTTAGAGAAAAGCTTCTCTGGACTGGAGTAATACTCATAATTTTTCTCGTAATGGCTAACACTCCTCTATACGGTATTCAAACGGAGCAAGGGTATGACTACCTCTATTTTATGCGTGTAATTCTTGCGTCTTCACGTGGTACTCTAATGGAGCTTGGTATTGGACCGATAGTGACAGCGGGGTTAATAATGCAGCTGCTTGTCGGCTCTAGGCTGATTCAGATGGAATATGGCAATCCTGAGGATCGCGCTCTTTTTACTGGAACACAGAAGATATTAGCTTTTCTAGTTACAGTAGTGCAGGCTGCAATTTACATAATCTCCGGCGCTTACGGACAACTCTCTGGTGATAAAATGCTCCTAGTTTTTGTTCAGCTCACAGTTGCGGGGACTCTTCTTATATTAATGGATGAAACAATTCAGAAGGGCTGGGGCCTTGGCAGTGGAGTGAGCTTATTTATCGCTGCAAATGTTGCGGGGCAAATATTTTGGGGGTGTTTTAACACTACCACAAGCCCCTACGACTTTCTTGCCAGCGGTATACTCCTTGCAACTATTCAAACCCTTACATTTCCTTACAGCTATACATATAGAGTATTCCAACAAACAATTAGCCAGTTTAGAACCCTCTATCCACCTACAGGTATCACCGATTTCACATATTTTATAAATGGGCTTCCTACGGCTGTTGAGTGGGCTAGAGTAGCATTTATTTTTGACCTTATATATCCTCATGCAGATATTTGGCATCTCTTTAATCGAGGATACGGTCAACCAGACTTGATTGGTTTAATTGCTAGCTTCATAACCTTTCTGGTTGTAGTTTATGTTGAGTCTGTGAGGGTTGAAATTCCCCTGCAATATGCTCGTTATCGTGGTTTTCGAGGACGTTATCCCATAAAATTCTTCTATACCTCGAATATACCTATTATCCTAGTTTGGGCCCTTTATGCAAATGCTCTAATTATAGCTCAAGTCTTATGGACCAATTATGGTTTTCAGTCCTTCTACAATTACCTAGCATTGCTAGGCGACCCCAATTTGTTGGTACAGTATTCATGGGTAGCTCAGTATAATGTTGGTTGGAACTTCAATCCCATAGTGAACCTTTTTGGCCAGTTTATTCCCTCTTGGGGAACTCAGGGCCAATTCACACCCTATGGGGGTCTAGTGTACTATCTTACAACACCACATGGTTTACCCTCTGTGTTCGCCGACCCAGTGAGAGCGGGAGTCTATCTTCTGTTATTCGCTGGTTTCTGTGGGCTCTTTGCATACATATGGATTGACGTATCAGGATTAAGTCCCAAGGATATAGCAAACCAGCTCATTCAAGCAGGGATGATGGTGCCTGGTTTCAGAAGATCACCTGTAATTATTGAAAAAATATTGGATAGATACATTCCAGTGGTCACAATTCTTGGAGGTATAGGTGTTGGCGTTTTGGCTGCCTTGGCTGATTTTGCAGGGGCCCTGGGCTCAGGGGTAGGAATGCTGTTAACGGTGGGTATTATTTATCAGTATTATCAAATCATTGCTCAGGAGCAGCTTGCTACTATTAACCCCGCTTTGAGAGGGTTGCTAGGTATAAAGTAGGAGGATTTCTACTTGACTGACAGACAAGGTAAAGTATTCATTTTGACCGGATTGCCGGGTAGTGGCAAAACCACAGTTCTAGAAGCTGCGCTTGAAACGCTAAAGTCTTTAGGCTTGGGTGAAGTTGTACTTGTGAATTATGGAACAGTTATGTTTGAAGAAGCCAAATCCAGTGGCTTGGTAGAGAATAGAGATCAAATGAGAAGTTTGCCCGCTGAAATCCAGCGTAAGATACAGCGTTCGGCAGCTGAAAAAATTGCGAATATGGCTAGAGACAAGATTGTAATTGTGGACACTCATATGCTAATCAGGACACCTGAAGGCTTCTTGCCCGGTCTTCCTATGTGGGTTGTTGAGGCTCTCTGCCCTAATATCATCATATTAGTGGAGGCTTTTCCCGAAGAGATAGCTGGTAGACGGAGTAAGGATACTACTAGAAACCGTGATGTTGAATCTGTCGAGGATATAAATCTACACCAGCAAATGTGTAGGTCAGCTGCCTTGGCCTGTGCTGAGATAGCGGGTTCAACAGTCAAGATAATTATGAACCACGATGGAAAAGCAAAAGAGGCTGCGGCTGAGACCGTCAAGTTATTTAAGTCCTTAAAGAGATAAAGTACGTATTAATATGAGAAGGTGTTAAAATGAGTTTTAGTGTTCCTCCGGGGTCAATGTGGGTCGTCTTGGGTGCTTCTCTCTTGCTCAGCGTCACAGCGAGCGCTGTTAACAGGTTAGTTTTACCAGTGGCTAAGATTCGTAGATATAGTAGAGAGATAAGGAAATGGCGCGAAGCAATGGCTAATGCGAAAAAGGAGAATAACCAAAAATTAATATTGAAGCTTGAGAGGAAACGAAAATTCATTGAGAGAATTCAGAGAGAACAAGCATCCACGCGGATGAAACCAACCCTTATTTACATGATACCCTTTATGGCTTTGTTCTACTATCTATATGGCTTATATGGTTTTCCCGGATTTGAGCGTGTGATTCCCTCCATTGTTGCGGTGCTTCCAATTAATTTAGCTCGATTACCTGGTATCCCTGAGGGGATGCTTGGAGGGCTTGTCGGTCCACAGTATTTGGACATTAACTGGTTAATTTGGCAGATGGGCGGGTTGGGCTACTTTCCAGGAGTTTACCTTTTTGCGATGCCATCAGAGTGGTACACGTTTTTCCACTACGTAATAGGTTTAAACGTACCAATTGCTGCTGATGCTTGGTGTCTAATTCCCGGTTTCGGAATTTTCTTCATTTGGTGGTACTTTATTACTAACTTTGCTTTTGCTGGGATTTTTCAGCGATTGTTTGGAGTAAATTTTGAAACTTAGGATGGTGATGGATGAGTTGCCTAGTCCAAAATATAGATCCAGATCTATGCTGAGAAAAAAAGTTAGAACTTCAGGTGGGAAACTTGTAACCCATTATCGCAGAAGGAAGGCTAATAAACCCGTTTGTGCTTCCTGCGGCGCGCTTCTTTCGGGATGTTGGAGTGAAAGTGTTTCACATTTAAAGTCGAAGACTCAGAGGCGACCAGACAGGCCTTATGGTGGGTACCTCTGCTCTAGATGTTTAAAATCGTTTTATAAGATTAGTGTTAGGGGCAACGAGTAGTGGGTATTGTTATAACAATTAGCGGGGAGCATGGCGTGGGTAAATCTGCCTGTGCCAAGCTCTTAGCTGAAATCTTTAATTTAAGATACGTTTCTTCGGGAGAAATTTTCCGTCGTTTAGCCAAAGAGAAAGGTATGAGTCTAGAAGAATTTAGCTCCTATGTCGAGAATAATCCTGAGATAGATCGTCAGATTGATGAGGAAACTATTAAGGTGGCAAAAAAAGGAAACGTAATTATTGATGCTCGTTTGAGCGCCTGGATGGCACAAGAGTATGCTGATATAAAGATATTACTGACCGCCCCACTCGAAGTAAGGGTCAGAAGATTAGCCAAAAGGGATAATAAGTCTTATGAGGAGGCTTTAGAAGAAACTCTTGCTAGAGAGAAGAGTGAAAAGGAGAGATTTAAAAAAATTTATAACATTAACATTGATGACCACTCAATTTTTGACGTGATAATTAATACCGATTTGTGGTCGCTTGATTCTATAGTAAAGATTTTAAAGACAGTGGTAGAAGAATATATTGCCTCGTCCTCCTAAGAGATTGAACCTACTAGGGTGACCTGGAAGGAAGACTCGAGAGCGACTGGAGGTTTAGAAAATGGTTGCAATTGAACCGGGAAGAATTTGCGTGAAATTAATGGGAAGAGAAGCTGGCAAAAAATGCATAATAGTAGAGGTCATCGACAAAAACTATGTTCTCATTACAGGGCCCCCCTCACTAAACAAGGTTAGAAGACGCAGAGCGAATATAAAACACTTGGAGGTTACAGAAAACAAAATTGATATCAAACGTGGGGCTGAAGACAGCGAAATCATTAGTGCGCTAGAAAAAGCAGGGTTGTTGGATTTAATGAAGCAAGAAGTAAAAGTGAATCTAAGACTTATGCGGTAAATGTAACCCAATATTTTTATTTTTATTTTAAAAACTTAGTGGGGATGGATAATGGTCGAGCGTTTTTTACCCAGCGACAAGAAAAGAGAGATACTCCAGAAGGCTAACGCGGTCACTAGTCCGGAGTATGGAACTCCACCCAACGAACGTCAAATAGAAGATTATATAAAAAACGGGATAGTCAATGTTGACAAGCCTCCGGGTCCCACCTCGCATGAAGTGGTTAGCTGGGTCAAAAAAATCTTAAATGTTAAGAAGGCAGGCCACGCTGGGACACTAGAGCTTCCTTCAGAAGCATAGGGGGCAGTGAAATCCCAAAGTCACTGGTGTGCTTCCTGTGGCTTTAGAATCTGCAACTAAAGTAGTTCAAGCTCTTCTTCCGGCTGGGAAAGAGTATGTTTGTGTAATTCGGCTGCACGGGGATGTGTCTGAAAGTAGATTGAGAGAAGTTGTAAACGAGTTTGCGGGACAAATTTATCAACGTCCACCGCTTCGCTCCTCGGTTAAAAGGAGGGTGAGGATTAGGGAAATATATTATATTGAACTAAATGAATTAGAGGGTAGAAATGGGCTCTTGCGTGTTGGTTGTGAGGCCGGCACCTACATAAGAAAGCTCTGCCACGACATTGGTGAGGTTTTAGGTTGTGGCGCCCACATGAGAGAACTTAGACGCACCCGAACAGGGCCTTTTAAAGAAGATACTATAACAAACCTATACGACCTCGTTGATGCTTACCATTTCTGGAAGGAAGATGGAGACGAATCATTCCTTAGAAAAATTATCCAACCAATGGAAAATGCACTGGAGCATATACCTAAAATTTTTATACGAGACTCTGCCGTAGATTCTCTTTGTCACGGCGCAAATCTAACCGCTCCTGGAATAGTTAAACTAGAGAGTGAGATAAAAGCTGGTGATCTAGTTTCAATCTTCACGCTTAAAAATGAAGCTGTAGCATTGGGAATAGCAAAAATGAGCAGTCAAGAAATGTACGCCTCAAACCATGGGGTTGTGGTGGAAATAAACCGTGTCTTAATGGAGCCGGGAACCTACCCTCCTATGTGGAAAAAACATGATAGAAGCGAGGAAACTGAGGGATAAGCATCCGAATCCAGTTATTCCTAACTAGTTTTAGGAAGTCAAAATATGTTCCGGCCACTGAAAGGAGTAGTTATTGGCGCCGGGGGCGAGACACTCGGGTAAATAATAAGTATTTTCCTTTCGAACTCGCGCGATCCTTTCGGACCACAGGCTTACTAGTGTATTCTCCAGGCTTGTGCTAACTACATTAATAAGTATCTGCACCGTTTTTGTACGCCTGTAACGTGATCCACTTGGTTACCCCGGCATCTTCATTTTAACATTTTTCTCAATTTTTGTGAATTTTAGCTACCTTTTAGTTTAAAGTTCTTAGGGTATTTATTTGTTTTCTGTGAAAATGGGCGATATATTTATTTTTTTAGTGGTTTTACTATTTTCTGCTGTTAAACGCTGTACGTAAAGTTTATTTGGTGTTTTGTTGTTTTTGATTCCCTAATAAGGAGTGTTTACAATTGTCGTCGGAAGAGTACCGTTATCTTGTTCGAGTTGCTGGTACAGATTTGGACGGTTCAAAAAAGCTAGCCTATGCTTTGACTGGAATTAAAGGAGTGGGCATTAGGTTAGCGGAGTCCATAATACGGGTAGTCGGGCTTGATCCTAACATTAGAATGGGGTTTATTTCGGAACAAGATGTTAGAAAAATTGAGGAGGTTTTGGCCAACCCCGTAAAATATGGTATTCCTAAATGGATGGTTAATCGACAGAAGGACGTAAGTTCTGGTGAATATTTACATCTCACTGGTTCTGATCTCACTTTAGCCATTAAAACAGACATTGATGATATGAGAAAAATGAAGAGTTACAGGGGTATACGTCACGCCTTAGGACTCAAGGTAAGAGGACAGCACACCAAAACTACGGGACGTAAAGGTCAAACCGTGGGTGTAAGGAGAAAGAAAAAGTAGACTTGAGGTGATTGAAACGGGCGATCCTAAGAAACATAGAAAGAAGTACAAGACTCCAAGGCATCCTTTCCAGAAGGATAGAATACACAGTGAACTAATTCTCATAGGTAAGTATGGTTTAAGGAATAAGAGAGAGATTTGGCGCGCAAGCACAATGCTCAGCAACTTTAGGGATCAGGCTAGACGCTGCCTTGCCCTTCCCGACGAGGAACAAGAAAAATCAAGGAAATTATTGGTGGGAAGACTTCACCATTTAGGGATACTAAATCTTGAAGCTTCCTTGGATGATGTTCTCAAACTTAACATTGAAGATTTATTAGGTAGGAGGTTACAGACAATAGTCAATAAGTTGGGGTTGTCCAAATCCATTTATCATGCAAGGCAACTTATAACACATGGACACATAGCAATAGATAATAGACGCGTAACTTCGCCGGGATACTTAGTAACTAGAGAGGAAGAGAGTTTGGTGTCCTTCGCCCCTTCTTCACCGCTAAGCGACCCCAACCATCCTGAACGCGTCAAAACTAAAGTTGAAGGATGATAATATTTGAATTAAGGGGAATGAAAAATGAGCGAAAAATCCAAAAAACCTCACTGGGGTATTGCTCGCATATACTCCTCTTATAACGATACCATAGTTCACATAACGGACATTTCCGGTGCCGAAACAATCGCGCGCTACTCAGGAGGTATGATTGTAAAAGCTGATCGGGACGAGTCCTCTCCCTACGCTGCTATGCAAGCAGCTTACAGGGCAGCACAAGCAGCTATGGATAAGGGTATCACAGCAATACACATTTATGTCAGAGCACCGGGTGGACATGGTCCCAAAACACCGGGGCCGGGGGCTCAAGCAGCGATACGTGCCTTGGCTAGGGCTGGATTGAGAATTGGGCGAATCGAAGAGGTAACTCCATATCCACATGACGGCACACGTAGACCGGGAGGTCGACGTGGTCGGAGGGTCTAAAAATCAGTTATTTATTTCAGCTCGAGAATCCTAAGTGTAGACCAAGTACCTTTATATTATAATTTCATATGTTGTGTACTTATGCTTAATAACGTTGAGCATCATTTTTATTAACTTTGATTTAGTTCGTTGGTGTGATTATGAATATACGAATATTATCTAAGGACACGAATTATCTAAGGTTCCTGCTTGAAAATGTTGATGTAGCGTTTGCCAATGCCTTAAGGCGTATTATCTTAGCCGAAGTGCCAACTATGGCTATCGAAGAAGTCATTATTATTGAGAATACGTCTCCGCTGTTCGATGAAATTCTTGCACACCGTTTGGGTCTCATTCCTCTTAAGACCGATTTAGAGAATTATGTTTTACCGGAAGAATGCAGTTGTCAGGGAGCTGGTTGCACACAGTGTCAGCTAACTTTCACGCTTGAGAGGGAGGCGGAAGAGGAAGGTGTGACGGTTTATTCTGGAGACTTGAAATCTCAAAATCCTTCAGTAGTTCCCGTTAGTGATAAAATCCCAATTGTTCGTTTGGCTCGGGGGCAACGTATAGTGCTGGAAGCTTACGCTTCTCTTGGCCAAGGTAAAGACCATGCAAAATACCAACCGGTTTCTACATGTGCTTACAAGTACAAGCCCATTGTTCAACTTGAGGGAGATAAATGTGAAGCTTGTGGTGAATGCGTAACAATTTGTCCAAAAGGTGTTTTGGATCTGAAAAATAAATCAATTGTGATTAAGGATGTTTTAAATTGTTCTCTGTGTAAGTCATGTGAAGAAAAATGTGAATTTGACGCCATTCACGTTGATGCGGATGACTCCTCCTTCATATTTAGTATCGAATCTACCGGTGCGCTCCCTCCAGAAAAAATTGTAGAAACTGCTATAGAAATATTTGAGAAAAAGGTTAAGCAACTTCAATCACTGCTCGCCTAAAAAGCCCATATTTGCTTCGAAAGATACAATAAAGAGCGGAGGCCAAAAGTTGCCTAAAACAACAGGACCCACAAATCCAGAAGTTTGGAAACTAATAGTTGAACTCGAGAAAAAATCAAAATCAGAGAAAAGTAAGATATGGAAAAGAGTCTCAGAAGAGTTAAGAAAACCTAGAAGGAAAAGAACCTCTGTAAACTTGTCCCAAATTAATAGACACACAGTCAATGATGACACTGTTTTAGTGCCCGGAAAGGTTTTAGGTTCAGGAGAGCTAGAACATAAGGTTTGCATAGCAGCATTGTCCTTCTCTGAAGAGGCTGTCAACAAAACTAAAAAATCTGGAGGAGAATGTATAACCATTCAAGAACTCATTAAAAGAAACCCTTCCGGTACTAAGGTGAAAATAATCAAATAGACGAGTGAGCGAAATGTCAGAAGAAGGAAAAGAGGTTAAATTGGAAGAAACTATAAAGAAACCAAAGGAAAAGAAGAACAGAGACTATTTGCCAATCGAAAATTTGGCTGTAATCGATGCTACTAACCTAATTCTTGGAAGGTTAGCGAGTGTGGTTGCTAATCGCCTACTAAGAGGCGAAAAAATAGCGATTATCAACGCTGAAAAAGCGGTAATTACTGGTAAGAGAAGCGCAGTCATATCTAAATATAAATCGAGATTAGAAATCAGAACACATACCGCCCCTTGGAAGGGGCCTTTTCATTACCGTAGACCTGATAGGATAGTTAAACGTACCATCCGGGGCATGCTTCCTTGGAAGAAACCTAAAGGAAAAGCAGCCTATAAACGTCTGAGAGTTTACATAGGAACCCCTGAATTTTACAGCCAAGTTTCCGCTCAAACAATTACTGATGCGCATGTCAAAAAAACGGACTCTAGCTACATTACAATAGAAACACTTTCCAGAGAAATAGGGTGGTTCCCTCCATCTAATAGAATCTAATCTTGGAGGAGTAATATTGAGTAAAAAAGTGGTAATATTAACAAGTGGAAAAAGAAAAAATGCAATAGCTAGGGCGGTCTTAAAACCTGGTACGGGAAAAATTAGAGTTAATAACATCCCCATTAAACTAATGCAACCACTTCTAGCTAGCCAAAAAGTACTGGAACCCTTAATCCTTGTAGGCCCTGATTTATATAACAAAGTTGACATAGATGTTACTGTGAAGGGTGGAGGAGTGATTAGCCAAGCGGAAGCAGCTAGAACCTCCATCTCGAAGGCCTTAACTCAGTATTTCGATGATCCTCAAATAAGACAAAAACTTTTAGAGTATGACAGAAAAATTCTAGTTTCAGACCCAAGACGGAAGGAACCTAAGAAACCTGGAGGAAGGGGCGCCCGAGCAAAAGAACAAAAAAGTTATAGGTAACCATCCCACCCTAGGATGAGAAAATTATGGAGGTCTTCAAACTTATTCGCTTATAAACCAAATAATGTTAATGTGGTAAGCTATATATAATCTTGTGTGCTTGGGAAGTCTGAGCATTCCTAAATTTTTAATGGTGATTGGATTTATGATAATACCCATAAGATGCTTTACATGTGGAAAAGTAGTAGGAGACAAATGGGAAGAGTTTCTTAGGAGAGTAAGACAAGGAGAGCCGCCCGATGCCGTTTTAACTAGTATGGGCCTTACAAGGTATTGTTGTAGACGTATGTTGCTAAGTCATGTTAATCTGATTGATGATGTAATTCCCTTTAGTCAACATACCTAAATCCACAAAATTTTTAGGTTTAAAATTTATTTGACTAGACATCAAAATCAAATCGCAATTTAGAGCGTGTTAAGTAATGTCTGAGCCGGAACTGCTAATCCCATTGGATAAGTATCTAGCTGCGGGTGTCCATATTGGAACTCAGGTCAAAACGAAGAGCATGGAGCCCTTCATCTACCGAGTGAGGTCTGATGGACTTTATGTTCTCGACATCCGAAAAACAGATGAGAGAATAAGAATTGGCGGTCGCTTTTTAGCAAGATTTGAACCTGCCCGAATAGCCGTTGTGTCCGCTAGACAGTATGGTCAAAGACCTGTACGCAAGTTTAGCAGCATAATTCATGCTAATACAATTGCGGGAAGATTCATTCCGGGAACATTCACTAATCCGTCTTTCGACAAATATATAGAGCCCGATGTTATAATGCTTACTGATCCCAGGGCTGATTCACAGGCCTTGAGTGAGGCAGCCAAGGCTAGAATTCCAGTTGTTGCTTTATGCGATACCGATAATTCTACTGCGAATATTGATTTGGTAATTCCAAGCAATAACAAGGGGCGTAGAGCTCTCTCTCTAATATACTGGCTATTAGCTCGGCAAGTTCTCAGGGAGAGAGGAGAAATTCCACCCGACGGGCAGCTACCCGTTTCTGTAGAAGAATTTGAAGCCAAAGTTAGGAGACAGTGATGAGTGCTAATTATTATTTTAAATTTTAATTGGATAGTAACAATTTTTAGAGGGCCTGTGGCGTCTAATTATGGGTGTGTTAAGCATGGTGACCGCCTCTGCGCCCGGAAAGGTTATTTTTTTCGGTGAACATGCTGTTGTCTACGGTGAGCCCGCTTTAGTGGCTTCTATAGATAAACGTGTTTATGTATCTGTTAATTTGAGTGACGAGAAAATATCTCGAGTTTACTCAAAAGAATATGATCAGGCGGCAAAGTTTAAAATTGATAAAAGTCATCCTCCTCCCCATTTACCCCAAATTTTCAAACCAGTATGGACTGTTTGTAAGGAGATTTCTTCTCTAACTAGCTTACATAAAGGCTTCGATATTTCAATAAAATCAGAGATACCTCCGGGCGCTGGGTTGGGTTCTTCTGCGGCGGTTTCTGTAGCTACTGCTGCGGCTGTGAGTGCTTGTCTGGACCTAGATCTATCAAACTCTGAAATTTCAAGTATAGCCTTTGGAGCTGAAAAAACCGTTCATGGAACTCCTTCTGGGATCGACAACACAATTGCAACCTATGGTGGCGCAATACTTTACGAGAAGGGGAATATGAAGCAGGTTAAAATAAAAACCGAAATTCCTCTTGTGATTGGGGACTCAGGTATAAAAAGGAGCACTGCAGAGTGGGTTGGAAAGGTAAAGTTAAGAAAGCAAAGACAGGAAAAAATAATGAAGCCAATTATTAAATCGATTGGGCTCATTGTTATGGAAAGCCTAAAACTTTTAGACAAGAATGATTTTCACGCACTTGGAGAATTAATGGATATCAACCAGGGGTTGCTAGAAGCAATTGGAGTATCCACTTTTGAGCTTAACAAACTAATAAATACCGCTAGAGAGAATGGAGCATATGGCGCAAAGTTAACAGGCGCGGGCGGAGGAGGCTGTATGATCGCTCTTTCCTCAGAGGATAAACAGAAACAAATAGCGGATGCTATATTAAAAGCGGGAGGTAAACCCATTATTACCAACTTTTCACACCAGGGAGTAAAAGTAGAATAGAAATTTATCTGTATAAAATAAGGATAGTTTACTTTCTACAGTTATTTTGGAGTCAGAAATATCTTCGCAAATTAGGTGTGCTGAATGGAAAATAATTGTTTCAGGGAGAGGTTTTGATGAGTTCTGTTATACTTAAGTTGGGTGGTAGCGTTATTACAAAAAAAGATAGGGAGATGCAAGCTGATTTTAAAACCATTAAGAGAATTAGTAGGGAAATTGAGAGCGCCTTGAAACAGAGTCCTGATTTGAAGTTAGTTCTAGTTCATGGAGGGGGATCGTTCGGACATAGGATTGCAAATAAGTACAATATTCATCTGGGTTTGAAGTCTAGAAACCAAATATTTGGGTTCACTAAAACCATTCAGGTTATGCGTAAACTAAATTTTATACTTGTAGAGGAACTCCAAAGCTTGGGATTGCCTGCCATACCGCTGCAACCTTCCGCAATTTCTATTCAGAGCGGTGGTAAAATATCAGAAATTTATACTAAAACTGTGAAATTTGCTTTGGATATGGGTTGTATACCGGTGCTGTGGGGTGATGCAGTTTTTGATGAAAAACAAGGCCATAGTATATTATCTGGCGATCACATTGTGGCATTTTTGGCGCAGAACTTAAATGTTAAACGTGTGGTTTTTGGAACAGATGTGGATGGAGTATTTGATTCTGATCCCAACACAAATAGAAGCGCGGTATTAATCCGTTCAATCACTACAGATAACATCGAAAAAACCCTACAAAACATTTCGGGATCCAAAACAACCGATGTTACAGGGGGTATGCACCGCAAAATATTGGAGGTCTTACCCTTAGCTCAAAAAGGAATTCAAATAGAAATAATTAATGCAAAAAGGGATGGTTACATTCTCCAATCTCTACTTGGCAAACAGGATTTAGGAACACTTATATTCAACCAGAGATGAGTTAAATTATCTCAGGATTTAAGGCTGGCAAGCAAAGGCCTGAGATAAACAAAAAGAGAGATTTAAAACAAGATGATGATGAAATAACAGATTCAAAAATAATAAAATATATTTTAGCAGTAAAACTTCCCCATAATCAAAGAATGATTTAGAAAAGTGTAGATAGGAGGCAAGGTGTATGAGTGAAATGGTAATTCTTGTGGATCAGAATGATAACGAGGTAGGTACTGGGGAAAAGATGAGAATACACGAAGAAGGGAGATTACACCGCGCTTTTTCCATATTTGTTTTCAACTCCAAGGGAGAAACTCTTCTCCAAAAACGAGCTAAAAGTAAATATCATTCTGGTGGTCTGTGGTCAAATACTTGTTGTAGTCATCCGAGACCTGGCGAAGACACGGAACAAGCTGCTCACAGAAGACTAAAAGAAGAAATGGGCTTTGATTGTGATTTGAAAAAAATATTCGCCTTTGTATATAAGGCTAATCTTGATCATAATCTTATGGAATATGAGTTTGATCATGTTTTTGTTGGTAATTATGATGGAAAAGTTGAAGTAAATCCAATGGAGGCAGAAGATTATAAATGGGTGAATGTGAAAGCCCTCAAAGAAAACGTGGAAAAGCATCCCGAAAAATATACTGTGTGGTTTAAAATTGCATTTAACGAGGTTCTTAAATTCTTGTCTGATTAACTATTTCTGAGAAAAATCAACTGAATAAGGGATGAGGTTCAACTTTAAGTTTGTGAAAAGCGCTCCTAAACCAAAAATTTCATAAGCCAAATATGTTAACTTGTTTCTCATTAAAAATCAAAAAAGCGAAGCCCTACCACATATGATGAGGGCGCTGCCTGAAGGAGGAATGACTGTTGTCGAAGCCCTTTTATGTGAGATTTCAAGTTCCAGAAGAACTAGTTAAAAAGGCTTTGCAAGCATTGGAGATTGCGCGTGATACCGGTAAGATTAAAAAGGGCACAAATGAGACGACTAAGACCATTGAACGTGGGCAAGCTAAATTAGTTATTTTAGCGGAGGATGTAGATCCTCCCGAAGTAGTAGCACATTTGCCATTGCTATGTGAAGAAAAGAAAATTCCCTATGTGTATGTTCATAGCAAAGAACAGATTGGCATTGCTGCAGGTATAGATGTTCCCTCTGCGGCTGCAAGTATAATTGATCCGGGAAATGCGAAGGACTTGATTAATGACATAGCGAAAAAAGTGTCTGAGCTAAAGTGAATACCTTTTTTGCCCGTGGCACAGTGAAAATTGGTAGAAGAACCTTTCTCCTTAAGAGCTGATGTAAAGCAAAGATACTAAAGATAAGGGTGTTGCAAAGGATTCTCTAAAGAAAATAAAGCGGTTTAATTTAACATTTTTGAAACGTAGACTCCGTCTGGTTTGTATCCTAGTTTATAATAGTACTCTTTAACACCTACGCCGGAGAGGACTAGAATTTTTTTGGCATCGTATTCCTCTCTAGCAATTTTTTCTGCTAAACTAAGTAACCTTTTGCCGTATCCTCGGTGTTGCCACTCATCATTTGGTTTTTCACGGACGGGTACTAGTGGACCGTAGACGTGTAATTCTCTAATAATCATTGATTCACAATTCTGAATCTCTGGCCTATGGGCTAAAGGTGAGGGGCGGCGTAGTCTTAAAAATCCAACTAATATATTTCTGTCCTTATCTTCGTAGGATATGAAAACTTCTTCGCCTTCAGAAGCGGAGTATCTCTCGGTGTGCAAAACTACCTCGTCCACATCTAAAATATTATTATTTTTTCTTAATATATGGCCCACTTCTCTGCATCTAATACACTGGCACTTATACCCTCTTCTTTTTAGTTCGTCAGCAACTAGTTCTCTTAGATTACCGCTTTTTACACCTGAGACAATTAATTTCGAGGGGATATCCCTCTGAATGCGTTGGATACGTATCCATTTTGGAATTATTCTTTTGACTTCAGCAATGAGCTTTATAACGTCTTCCGTGGGGTAAGGGCTATACTCCCCTTTAAGGTATAAATCATAGAGAGGTGTATCTTTAAGCACCAAACAGGGATAGATCTTGAGGCCGTCTGGCTTAAACCTCGGATCATTAAAAACAGTTTTAAACATATCCAAATCTCTCTCATAATTGGTTCCCGGGAGATTTGGCATTAAGTGTGCTGTTACTTTAAGGCCCGCATCTTTAGCTATCCTGAAGGCCTTCACCACCTCTTGTACTGTGTGGCCCCTGTTAACAAGCTTGTAAATATCATCATAAACTGTTTGAACACCTATCTCAACTTGGGTGCCACCCATATTAAGTATATTGTCAACATTTTCTTCTCTACAATAATCGGGTCTGGTCTCGAAGGTTATTCCTACATTTCTTATGTGGGAATGCTCAGCGTCTCTTTTTGCTTCCTCCAAAGTTTCAGAGGGGACGCCAGTTATTGCCTCAAGGCATCTACGTACAAAATAGTGTTGATAATCTTGTGGGAGAGAGAGAAAAGTTCCCCCCATCACTATTAGCTTAATTTTTCCCTTGTCCACTTTGTGACCTATGGCTTTTAGCTGTTCGAGTCGGGCTTTCACTTGTAAGTATGGGTCAAAGTTATTTTGAATAGCTCTCATAGCTGCAGGCTCTTGTCCCGAGTAGGACTTTGGTGCAATAGTACCACCCGGACAGTAGATGCATTTGCCGGGGCAGGGGGCAGGCTTGGACATTACCGCTACTACTGCAATACCTGAAATTGTACGTACCTTCTTTTTCTGAAGTAAGGGTAGTAAAAGTTGTCTTTCCTGTTCTGAGGCGTAACTGAGAATTTCTGAGTTACTGGGAACCTTATCTAGGTGGTACTTTTGGCAAACCCTTTTTTTCAATATGTTTAGCTCTAAGCCTTTTTCCTTATTATTTAGAATTTGATTAATTATTTCGCTGTAAGCTGCCGTTCTCCATATTTGAGAGGGTTCTGGTGTCTTCAAGAATTTTTATCACCTTTTGCTAATAATTAGGGTGTCAATTTGACTAAGTTATAAAATTAGTTATAAATACTTTGAATTTTTCTAAGGAAAATGTTTTTAGAATGATACATTCTTATGAGGTAAAGGGTATTATTAGTATTGCTACAATCTACTAATAATTTAAAAACTCCAAAAATGGAGGTGGTCGCAATACAACTCGACTATGATAAACTGGGATTCAAGGCCGGAGTCGAGATTCACCAGGAGCTTTTAACCAGTCGCAAACTTTTTTGCTTCTGTAAACCTGTTCTGAAGACCGATGAACCACAGTTTCTGGTTAAAAGATTCTTTAGACCTGTTTTGGGCGAGATGGGTAAGTATGACGAGGCAATGCTTGTTGAGTATGAAAAGGGGCGTACAATTGTTTATGAAGTATATGATGATGTTAATTGTACTTACGAGATAGATGAAACTTGTATGTAGAATGCATACAAGCATTAAACTCCTCCTTTTAGCATATCTCAGGAAGCAATAGATATAGGTATAGAGATTGCCCTATTGTTTAATGCAAAGATTATAGACGAGTTACATGTCCTTCGTAAAAATTATCTTGACGGGTCAGTTCCTTGTGGATTTCAGCGTACATTAATTATTGGAACAGAGGGCTATATTCCAATTAATGGTGGGAAGGTTGGAGTAGCCACTATTTGTATAGAGGAGGATGCGGCTAGGAAAATCCGTGAGGAGCAAAGCACTGTTTATTACAGGGTTGATAGATTAGGCATCCCTCTGGTTGAAGTTGTTACGGCGCCTGAAATTAAGAATCCAGAAGAGCTTCTCAAAGTAGCTTACAGGATAGGAATGCTTCTCAGGGCGACAGGGAAGGTTAAGAGGGGGCTTGGAACCATTAGGCAGGATTTAAATGTGAGTATAGAGGGTGGAGAGCGTGTGGAAATTAAAGGAGTACAAAAATTGGATTGGATACCTAAACTGGCTGAGAATGAAGTACTGAGACAACTTGCACTAATTGATATTAAGAATCAGTTGTTGAATCGTGGTGTGAAGGAAACTGACTTTTCTAAAGATTTTAAGAACGTTTCCCAGGTTTTCGCCTCCACCAAATGCAATATTATCAAAAATAGGAAGGCTAACGAAATCGTATTAGCAGTAAAACTTCCAAAATTCGCGGGACTTTTATCTAAAGAGATTCAGCCAGGGAAGAGTTTTGGAAAAGAAATTGCAGAGAAAGTTATGATAATCACTGGTTTAAAAGGCATCATTCATTCTGATGAAAACCTCAGCAAATATAACATCAGTGCAGAGGAGAACTCCCAGATACGTAATCTTCTTGCACTAGGGGAAATAGATGCTTACGCAATTGTTATAGGTGATGCGGATATGGCGGAAAAGGCCTTGGAGACTGTTGTGGATAGGGCTAAGGGCGCCCTGAAGGGTGTAATGAGGGAAACTAGGAGAGCGTTAGAAAATGGTAACAGCGAATTTTTAAGAGAGTTGCATGGTGGGGCGCGTTTATATCCCGATACAGATACTCCCCCATTGGTCATAGAAAAGGAAAGGGTTGCAGCAATTAGTAAGAGGTTACCTGAATATCCTTGGGTGGCTCAGAAACGCCTTGCTGAAAAGTACAAGATAAATGAAGAGTTCGTAGAAGAATTGATGGCGTCAGGGAAAATGGAATTGTTTATGGGCATCGTCGAGAAATATAAAATAGATCCAACAATTGTTGTTGTAACCTTGCTTCAAACTATGAAATCTCTGGAGAGGGAGGGCTTCCAAACAGACAATATCTCCGAAGAAAAAATTAAAGATGTTTTCAAATTTATTTCAGAAGGAAAAATAGCAAAAGAAGCATTGGAAAACATTCTACAAGAACTAGCGAAATCCCCCTCAATTAGTGTTAGTGACGCCCTTAAAGAATTAGGGTTGGAAACCATTACGGTTGAGAAACTTGAAAAAATAATTGATGAGGTGCTCTATGAGAGCCGTGACTTTATAGAAAAAAGTGGGGATAGGGCGTTTAGCCCTATGATGGGCAAAGTGATGGAAAAGGTAAGAGGCAAAATTGATGGAAAAATAGTAGCTGAAGTTCTTCGTAAAAAAATAGCAAAAATATTGGAGGGAAAACAATGACGGTGAAGGAGGAGCTGCAAGGATACTGGGGATTTGTTAGGAAAAAACTTGAGATCGCTAAAGTTAGAATTTGGAGCGAAATCGAAGTAATTACCCCCGAAGCAACATATAGAGGGATACTACTCCCAAGAAGCGATATGGGTGATGATAAGCACCTAGTACTCAAACTAGATACTGGATACAATATAGGTGTGAGAGTCACAGAAGACACAAAAATTAAAGAATTAGGCTACAAGCCAGGCCTTTACGCTATCCCCGAAATACAAGTGGAATTTGATCCCAAGAAACCCAATGTCTCTTTAATTGGCACCGGCGGAACAGTGGCAAGTAGACTTGATTACAGAACTGGAGCTGTTATTCCCGCTTTTACTCCACAAGAACTTTTTAGTGCGGTTCCCGAACTTGCAGAAATCTGCAATCTGAAAACAAAACTTTTATTCGAAATATTTTCCGAAGACATGACACCAGACAAATGGATAAAAATTGCGGAAACTGCTGCCAAAGAAATAAACTCGGGTGCAGACGGTATCCTCATTCCCCACGGCACCGATACCATGCATTTCACTTCATCAGCACTATCCTTTATGTTAAAGGATTTACCAGTCCCAGTAGTTCTAGTTGGCAGCCAGAGGAGCAGTGACCGCCCCTCAAGTGATGCGGCGATAAACTTAATCTCTGCGGCTAGGGTGGCTGCGTTCAGTGACATAGCTGAAGTGGTTGTCTGTATGCATGGGAGTAGTAGCGACGACTATAATTTGATTCATAGAGGTACTCGAGTTAGAAAGATGCACACCAGCAGGCGGGATGCTTTTCGCACAATTGCAGATATTCCCATAGGACTGGTGAAAGACAATGAAATAAAAATAATTAGAAAGGATTACCGGAAAAGAAAAAAGAAAGGCGAAGTTAAATTAGACACCCAACTTGACCCTAGAGTGGCGCTAATATACACGTATCCCGGAATGAATGGCGACATTATTCATAAACTCATAGACTTAGATTATCATGGAATTGTTTTAGCAGGAACTGGTTTGGGACACTGCCCCAAAACAATTATAGAACCTTTAAAAAGGGCAGTGGAGGAAGGTATCCCTATAGCCATGACTTCCCAGTGCCTCTTTGGATTCGTAGGTATGAACGTGTATGAGCGGGGAAGAGACCTCCTTAAAATTGGAGTTATTCCTTGCAAAAACATGTTGCCCGAAACCGCCTATGTAAAACTAATCTACGTCTTAGGGCACACAAAAAACATGAAGGAAATATACGAACAAATGACCACCAACCTGTGTGGAGAGATAACCGATCGAGAACCCTACAGCGCTTATCAAATATTCCAAGTGGGCTCAAATTTTTAGAAAAGGTCTTATAGGATACTGTGAGGGGAAAAAAGTGTGTGGAATTGTAGGCATCATTGAAAAAAATAGTTCTGTTTCGCCACTCATACATGAAGCACTTAAAAGGCTTGAGTATCGAGGCTACGATTCAGCGGGTATAGCAACAATTCATCAAAACTCAATCTGTATAAAAAAAGATAAGGGAAAAATAGATGAGATTCACCAAAAACTGGACTTAGACAGTCTTCCTGGTAGAATAGGGATAGGACACACAAGATGGGCTACACATGGTCTTCCATCAAAAATTAACGCCCATCCTCACCTTGACTGCACCAAAAAAATAGCCGTAGTTCATAATGGAATTATTGAAAACTTTCTAGAGCTACGCGAAGATTTGGAAAGAAGACACAGATTTGAGTCAGAAACGGACACTGAAGTAATTCCACACCTAATTGAAGAAATCATATTAAAAACTAGGTGTGACCTCTACACGGCTACTAGGAAGGCGCTGCAGAAAATAAGGGGAACATACGCAATAGTTGTAATTTATGTAGAGGAGCCGAATGTGTTAGTTTGCGCCAGAAACGAGAGTCCCTTGGTAATTGGAATTGGCAAAAACGCTAATTATTGTGCTTCAGATATTACTGCACTTCTTCCATTCACAAAAAAAATAGCATTACTAAATGATGGAGAAATAGCAGCCATAAATTACGACAAAATACACGTAGAAACCATTAACGGTGAGGTAGTAGTTAAACCAGAAATATATGATATATCTTGGTCACCCGAAATGGCCCAAAAGGGTGGATACCCCCACTTTATGCTTAAGGAGATACATGAACAACCCCATGCACTTACCGGCACACTTCTGATAAGACCAGAAATAATAGATCAAGTAGCCAGAGCTCTAAATGACTCAAAGAAATTGTACATCACAGCTGCTGGCACATCGAACCATGCAGGGTTAGCTGGAAAATACATGTTCTCCAAGTTATCTGCTTTGCAGAGTCAAGCAATAATATCCTCAGAATTTCAGGAATCCACAACCAACCTTATTGACCAAGATACCACGATCCTTGCAATAAGCCAATCGGGAGAAACCGCAGACACTCTAAACGCTGTGAGATTCGCCAAGAACAATGGAGCAAAAATAATTTCAGTCACCAATGTTATGGGAAGCACCATCTCCCGATTATCAGACCTCACTCTATACACACAAGCTGGACCAGAAATAGGAGTAGCAGCAACAAAAACCTTCATTGTACAACTTGCAAGCTTGGCCCTAATATCTTTACAGATTGCCGAAATTAGAGGAGTTCTCGAAAGTAGAGAGGTGGACCAACTCAGAGAGGGACTAATGCAAACCCCCAAAATTGTAGAAAAAACCCTCAAAAAGGAAGAAAGCTTGGTAAGAGATATCGCTTACGAATATGCCTACAAGCCAAACTTCTTATTTCTAGGGAGAGGCATTAGCACCACCACAGCAATGGAAGGATCATTAAAACTAAAAGAAATAGCATACATTCACTCCGAAGCTTACCCCGCAGGAGAATCAAAGCATGGACCAATAGCCCTAATCGAGCCCGGCTTTCCAGTAGTTTTCATCACACCACCTGACGAAACACACGAAAAAATAATTGGAAACATCATGGAGGTGAAGGCACGAGGAGCAAAAATCATAAGCATAGCAGAGCAAAACGACCACGATATCAAAAAACTCTCCGATAAAATAATTAGTATACCCCCAACCCCCACACCATTTTCACCAATCACATACATCGTACCATTACAACTACTCGCATATTACATTGCCACTAAAAGAGGATTCGACCCAGACAAACCCAGAAACCTGGCCAAAAGTGTCACCGTCCTATAAACAGCTTAACAAATTGAGAAGAAAAATTAAAGCTCCAGACTCATTATTTAACAAAACTACCACCCATAACTGGTTTGCGTCCCTCTAATCCGTAACGCAAACACATTAAGTTTATATGCCCCTAGGGTAGCTTTTCTTTTGAAGAAAAGTTTATAAGTTGTGCGGGGTTCATTTTTGGTTGTGTAAAAAATTTACTACTTTTGTATCCCGAAGATAATTTTAATATTAACATGGAGTTGATTAGGTGGCATTCAGACTGCCTAAAGTCGTTGACTCGATAAAATTCGGGCTACTTTCACCCGATGAAATTCGAAGAATGTCCGTCACCAGAATAATCACACCCGATACCTACGATGAGGACGGAGCCCCAATAGACTCAGGACTAATGGACAGCAGACTAGGAACAATAGAACCAGGCAGACGATGCAAAACATGCGGATCAAGGGTCGGCGAGTGTCAGGGCCACTTCGGTCATATTGAGTTGGCGAGGCCTGTTATTCATGAGGCATTTGCTAAGCTTCTTCAAAAAATTTTGAGGGCTACTTGTCGCTCTTGTTCGCGTCTTCTTTTGCCTGAAGACGAAATTAAAGTCTTTACGGAGCAAATGGACGAATACGAGAGGGAGACGGGGACTCTGAGTGATGCTATTGCGGCTGAGGTTATTAAGAGGGCTTCCCGAATTAGTACTTGTCCCCATTGTGGGGAGAAACAGCTTAAGATTCGTTTGGAGAAGCCTACTACCTTTTATGAGGAGACTGATATAGGTTCTATACGTTTAACTCCGAGCGATGTTAGGGATAGATGTGAAAGGATTATTGATAGTGATTGTCGCTTAATGGGCATAAATCCCAAATATGCTAGGCCGGAGTGGATGGTTCTCACCGTATTACCTGTGCCTCCGGTAGCTGTTCGCCCAAGTATCACTTTGGATTCGGGTGTTCGTTCTGAGGATGATCTTACACACAAGCTTGTTGATGTTATTCGTATTAACCAGCGTTTGAGGGAGAATATTGAGGCGGGGGCGCCGCAACTTATAGTGGAGGATTTGTGGGAGTTGCTTCAGTATCATGTCACCACCTATTTTGATAATGAGATGTCTGGAATACCTCCCGCAAGACACAGGTCTGGTAGGGCTCTGCGTACCCTTGCGCAGAGGCTTAAGGGGAAAGAGGGTCGATTTAGAAGCAATCTTTCCGGGAAGAGGGTTGATTTTTCTGCGCGGACTGTTATATCTCCCGATCCCAATCTTGGAATAAATGAGGTCGGTGTACCAGTCGAAATTGCAAAAATTTTGACAATACCTGAAAGAATAACTGAGTGGAATATTGATGATATGAAGGAGCTGATTATTAGGGGGCCGGATAATACTCCGGGCGCTAACTATGTTATACGTAGTGATGGGAGAAGGATTGATCTTCGTTTTGTGAAGGATCGAAAAGCCATCGCTGAGACGGTAGAGGTGGGGTTTATTGTAGAGCGGCACCTTCGGGATGGAGATATTGTTTTATTCAATAGGCAACCTTCGCTACATAGGATGTCAATAATGGCTCATCAAGTGCGTGTCATGCCTTTCAAAACATTTAGGTTGAACCTGTGTGTTTGTCCTCCCTATAATGCAGACTTTGATGGGGACGAAATGAATCTTCATGTTCCTCAGGGAGAGGAGGCGCGGGCAGAGGCTTACGTCTTAATGAGGGTTCAGGAAAATATCCTCAGTCCACGCTATGGAGGTCCAATTATAGGTGGCATTCAGGATTTTATTTCCGCAGCTTATTTGCTCACAAAAAAGGACATGTTTTTCAACAGAAAGGATACGTGTGACCTCCTCTTGGTGGCGGGTCGCACTGAACTTCCGCCTCCTGCTATTAAAAGTCCAGTGGAACTCTGGACTGGGAAACAGATTTTTAGTGTCCTTCTACCTAAAGACCTGAATCTTTCTTTCAAATCAAAAATCTGTAAAAGATGCGATACTTGCTTAAAAGAAAATTGCCCGTACGACTATTTTGTGGTGGTTCGTAACGGAAATCTTGTCTCTGGCATTATTGATAAGGCCGCATTTGGGGCGGGAGTACCAGGTAGCCTGTTCCACAGAATCGTCAAGGACTATGGGTCGGATCAGGCGAGGGACTTTCTTGATTCTGTTACACGCATGTTGACTCTTCTAATAACCGCTAAGGGCTTTACGATGGGAATAGACGATGTAGAGATAACGAAGGAAGCATTGTCTCGTATAAATGAAATTTTGGAAGAATCTAATGCTAAAGTCAATGAACTGATTGAAACTTATAGAAGGGGAGAACTTGAAAGTCTTCCGGGCAGAACTCTCGAGGAAACCTTGGAAATGCTGATTATGCAAGAGCTTTCTAATGCTCGAGACAAGGCTGGTGATGTAGCAGGCGAATACCTTGGTATGCAAAACCATGCGGTAATAATGGCAAAAACGGGTGCGAGAGGAACATTACTTAATCTTGCACAGATGGCTGCTTGCGTTGGGCAACAATCAGTGAGAGGAAGCAGAATACAGAGAGGGTACAGGAATAGAACACTGCCCCACTTTGAAGAAGGTGACTTGAGTGCGAGAGCAAGAGGTTTCGTTAGTTCAAGTTACCAAAAGGGATTAACTCCTATTGAATTCTTCTTCCACGCTATGGGCGGCCGAGAAGGACTGGTAGACACGGCTGTAAGAACCAGCACTAGTGGATACATGCAAAGAAGGCTGATAAACGCTCTCCAGGACATTAAGGTAGAGTATGATAGGACGGTAAGGAATGCGGCAGGTAGCATAATTCAATTCCAGTATGGGGAGGACGGTGTAGACCCCTCTAAGAGTGATCATGGCAAATCCGTAAATATTGATGTAATAATTGAAAAAGTACTAAGCGAGGAAGAATAAACAATACAAAGAAAAATATTTATGCCGATTGAAAGCAGTGGAAGATTACATGTAATTATGTTGGATGGTAGAATGAATATAAAATTACGCTTATCCCTTAATATTGGAATACCAGTAAGTGGTTTAAAATGTTAGCTGAAGAAATCTCGAAGCAAATAGATGAATTAAGGAAGGAGGAATTTCTTCCTTACTCATTGATTGATGAGCTTGAAAAGACCTTGAAAGCTAAAATTGGTGAGGATAATTTAACCCCCAAAAAAGTTAAAAAAATAATAGAAGAGGTTAAGAAGGCATATTCAAAAGTTTTAATAGAGCCTGAAGAAGCCGTTGGCACAGTCGCTGCTCAGAGTCTAGGAGAACCAGGTACACAGATGACTCTAAAAACATTTCACTATGCGGGAGTAGCTGAACTTAACGTAACGTTAGGTTTACCACGTCTAATTGAAATCGTTGATGCTCGGCGCAATCCCGCAACTCCCATGATGACTATCCATTTGGATGAGGAACACCGATACGATCTTGCAAAAGCCAGAGAGGTGGCAAGGCTGATTGAAACCACCCGAATAGAGAACGTTGCCTACAATGTAGAAATAGACCTCGCCACACATCAAATTGTGATTAACCTAGATCCAGAATTGCTGGAAGATAAAGGTATCACAGTAGAAATGGTGCTGGAAAAGGTGAAAGGTCTCAAGAAAGGCGAAGTGACCTTTGAAGGTAACACCATTTATCTAATGCCTGAATCTGAAACCTTAACGGACCTACAAAAACTTTTGGAAAAAACAAGAAGTCTAACCCTAAAGGGAGTGGCAGGAATCGATAGGGTCGTTATCAAAAAGGAAAGGGACTCAAACGAGTATGTTTTGTATTCTGAGGGAACAAATCTACCCGAAGTTTTACGCATCCCTGGAGTTGATATTTCGAGAACCAGTTCAAATCATATACATGAAGTAGCGCAAACACTAGGGGTAGAAGCCGCCAGAAATGCCATAATAGAAGAAGCAAGCAAGGTTCTAGAGGAGCAAGGGCTAGACGTAGATATACGCCACATAATGTTAGTAGCAGACCTAATGACGGTTTCAGGAGACATCAGGCAGATAGGACGCCACGGAATAAGCGGAGAAAAGGAAAGCGTACTTGCAAGGGCGGCCTTCGAGGTAACTGTAAAACATTTAATAGAAGCAAGTATAAAGGGAGAAGAAGACAGTTTAAGCGGTATAACCGAAAACGTTATAGTAGGCCAACTAATACCTGTAGGCACTGGCGCAATAGACCTACTAATGGGTCAATATCCCAGGCGGGAAGAAGCTAAGGAGAAGTGAAAATGGACATCGATAAAGCAATAAACCTCGCAATTAAAACCGGAAAGGTAACCCTCGGCACAAAAAAAACAATAAGACAAATAAAGCTGGGTAAAACCCAGCTTGTAATCATAGCATCCAACTGCCCTAAAGAAACTCGGGAAGAAATACTCTACTATAGCAAACTCTCCAACATACCCATCTACAACTATGCAGGCACAAGCTGGGATCTAGGCTCCGTATGCGGAAGACCGCATATGGTGGCATGCCTATCAGTAGAGCAACCTGGTGACTCAAACATACTAAAATTAAAGGAGGGATAAAAAATAGCAAGCTATAGTGTGAAACTCACCTCAACAGAACTCCGGTATATAGCTCTCTTTGAGAGCATAACAGGTGCGGTGGTAAAAGACTGTATTGTGGATGAGGAAGAAGGAAGAATAGTATTTGTAATAAAACCGGGAGATATCGGAATGGCCATAGGAAAACGGGGAACGAACATAAAGAGAGTCAGGGATTTCATTAAGAAACCCATAGACGTAGTGGAATACGCAGATACCCCTGAGGACTTCATAAAAAATACTCTTGCTCCAGCAAGAATAAAATCTATTCACATAACTGAAAAAAGAAACGGAAGAAAGGTAGCGGTTGTGAACGTGGATCCTAAAGATAAGGGCATTGCCATTGGAAAAGCGGGAAAGAATGTTGCCCGCGCACGTCTGCTGGCGCGGAGACATTTCCAGATTGATGATGTAATCATTGGCTGAAAACTACCCGAGCCGTTCTACCTTCATTGTTGGGAACTTTAGAATGGGAATCAGATGCCCTTTTTATTAGGTTTGGCATAGTTTAAATCCCATTCCGCGGATTTGAGCATCTCTTAGCACAGTTTCCACGCTATCTATCATCATGTTCTCTCTTGTATATATGTATTAAGCCAGTAAAGTTGCAACCACACAACTGCGTAGGAGCACAATTATTCAAAATCGTAGGTTCCGAAAGTTGGGTTCAAGAATGAGTTATCTTCTGATTATTGGGGGTTTTCCCTTTTTTCATTGGTTTTGGAAGGCAGTCTTTTTAGATTATCCTAAATTGAAATATTTAGAGTTTTGTTTACCTCACTGACACCGCTATTCTTTCCTTTTCCTCTTTTTTCATTACTGCACTGCTTTTTGTGTCGTTGGCTGCTGCATTTATCAATTCGTCTGCTAGGCATTCCTCTATAGTCTTCTGGTTGCCGAAGCTTGCTTTTCTCGCTCCTTCAGTTAGGAATCTTAACGCCAAGTCTACGCGCCTCATGGGGGCTACATCTACTGCTTGGTGGTAAACTATTCCGCCGTAACTAATTCTGGTTGTTTCCTCTCTGGGTGCTGAATTTTCTACCGCCCTGACGAGGACTTGTACCGGATTCTGCCCAGTTTTTAGATGTATAATTTCAAATGCGAGTCTGACTATGTTTAATGCCTTTATCTTTTTGCCGGCGTTCCGCCCTGGATTTTGTAATTTGTTAATTAATCTCTCAACTATGGTTAACTTGGATTTTAGGAACCTTCTTTGTTCGTGTCGACCACCAGTGTGAGGAATGTATTTTGGTGTGAGGTTTATGTAGTCTCTTAGTCCTATATCGCGTATTTCAATATTGTCAATGGGCCATTTCCCGAATACCTTCACTTCACTCATATTGATGCTTGCCCCATTTTTATGTTAGGTTATTATTAATTAAATTAAGCTTGATTTTTATTTGGAATATTTTAGATGGTGGTTTCACCTTATTGGTTTTTCTCTCTTTCCCGATAGAAGTGCCTCTAGGGACACACCATTTACTTTAACGACTTTCCATCTTACCCCTGGTAAATCTCCGAAGGCTCTTCCTCTGGCACCACCTATACCTGCCACAATAACCTCATCATGTTCGTCTACGAAGTTTAGAGCGCCATCGCCCGGCAGGAAAGCCGTGACCTGTTTCCCATTTTTAATGAGTTGGACTCTGACTGCTTTCCTAATGGCCGAGTTTGGTTGTTTAGATTCTATTCCCACTTTTTCGAGGACGATAGCTCTTGCTTGAGGGGCGCCCTCTAGAGGGTCTGCCTTAACATCTAGGTGAAGCATTCTACGTTTGTAGTACCTGTCCTTCCACCTAGCCTTTTTGCTCTTTTTCTTGAGTATACGTGCTGCAAACTCGCCTTTCGGTGATTCACCAACCATTAGGTTCCCTCAAATATTTCGGATTTTGATGCGAAAACCAAGTAAAGAGAGATATTTAAACTTTTTTTAAGAATTTTTC
>JAHQXB010000039.1 GCA_029856435.1 Candidatus Jordarchaeia archaeon | reverse complement strand
TCCTGTACTCCTCACGGCGTTGGCGACAACATCCGCAGGAGAAGTGGTCAGTGAAGAAGCGGAGGCGTGGATTCGTGAAGGTGGGGGGCGGGTTCACCCTGACCGGGGTGGAGTGGAAGGCGGCTGATGGACTCGCGAGGCCGCCGCATGATGCTGTGAAGCCCCAACTCCTATGTAATTCTATGAATTTCTACATAGAGTAGAACCCATTGCTAAAGCAGCTGTGCTAGTAGACATGCCGTAAACTTGGCTCGGCTCAGCGGCTAACCATAGCCAGTCCGCATAGGCTGTTTAGAACAGTAAAGGAGAAGCATGTTGGCAAAATATGACTCAAAAAGCATAGAAAAGGTTGGTACTCCAATTTTGGATGGTTCCGAGAAAGGGATGATTTAATAGATTTGTTTCTAATAAAAACACGTCTGAGGAGGTTTTAGTATTTGAAAATAAGGGTATAAAATTTGATAGGATTACCATAGATCCTAATGTGATGGGAAGGACAACCCCGCATTAGGGGACTGAGATCAGCGGTAGCGCTTATTGTTCGTTTGTTTTCTAGTGGAAAAACGTTTAAAGAAATAGTTGAAGACTACCCCAAACTCGAAGAGGGTGATGGGAAGCAGCCTTTGGAATATGCTGCTTAGGTCAGTATAGAGAAGGTAATCCCGGTGAAGTCATGAAATTTCCAGTTGATATGTCCATTTCTCTAAAAGATGTCGATTCCTGAAGAGAAAATGACTACGATGCAGTGTGGGTAAGTAATCTCGAGATGGAGAAATCTGGAGACGATATTAGGTTATGCTACTGAAAAGGATATGGTTCTTCTAACCGCAGACCTAAACCTTGGAAGCATATTTGCATACACGAAATCCAAGCGTCCCTCAACTATAATTTTCTCACTGAAAAAACCTCTCCAGAGTTCGTTAATCAAATATTGCTATTAACGCTACCAAAAATATGGGAGCAACTGAAAAAAAGGAGTAATCTCTGTAGTAGAAGACAGTAGAATTAGAATAATGGACCCCTCTATAATTGTAACAAAACAGGAATCCGAATTCTAAAAATGATTATTACCAGGGTTTAGTGAGGGAAATTTCTTTTGTTATCCTTGATTGCAGGTTTTTTCTTTTTTTAGATTTTTAAATTCTTTTTTTCGTGGATTTTGGGAATTCTTTTATGGAGTTAGTTTTTTATCGTTGTGCTCTTGATTTTTGGGGGCTGGTATGTTAAGGAGATGAATAATGTATAATGCCGCCGGAAATGCTTAGAGGCGCACAATTATCCAAATAGCTGGGAAAATTTTATACTCTATTGAATGAAGTCCTATCCTTTTTTGATGGCTCTCATTGATGGGGAGAAATCTTGGTGCTTGCCGAAAAGTAAATAAGGGTACAGAGTTTTTCCGTGTCCTTCAACGTGTTCGGTGATTTTTTATGGACAATGAAAGGAAGGGTTTCCTCTTCGCTCTATCTGACGTTTTTCTAGCTGGGCTGTTTCCGGTGGTTACCAAGTATGGTGTGGGTTTCGTGAATCCCGTGTTTTTTGCGGCGATAAGTGCGCTTTGTGGTGGGGGCTTTATGCTCATAGTTTTAAAGTTTAGGGGGGAGTTGAAGGAACTGTTTTCAAGGGGGCTTTTTTTGGGCCTTTTCCTGATTGGCTTTTTTGGAACCTTTTGCACTTCTCTTCTCTTCTTTTTTGGTTCCACTTTGACCAGTGGGGTAAACTCTTCCATTCTGCTTCAGTCGGAACCCGTTTACTCCATAGTTTTAAGCTACTTTCTTCTGAGGGAGCTGATTCGTAAAAGGCAGATTGCTGTAACCCTCCTCATTCTGTGTGGAGCAATAATCGTTCTTTACAACGGAGTTTTGTCCATAAACATTGGGGACATATTGGTGCTTCTAACTCCCCTTTTCTGGCAAATATCACATGTGTTCGGGAGAAAAGTATTGGAGAGAACCAGTACCTACGTCGTAACTGCGGGTCGAACCCTTTATGGGGGTTTTCTGCTCCTCCTTTTGACTTTCATTCCCGGATTCGGAGAATTTGGGCTTCTAATTGATCCGGGGATGGTGCTGATATTTGTTTTTCAGGGAATTGTGGCGTTTGCGTGTTCAGCCTTGGTGTGGTATGAAGCCATATCAAGGATAAACCTGTCTAAGGCCACCGCCATTATTGCTCCCTACCCTGTTTTCTCAGTGATTCTCGCCTGGATCTTCTTGGGTGAAACGGTCTCCATCTACCAGATGTTGGGGTTGGCAGTGATAGTGGTTGGGATTATTTTTCTTTCAAGGATTCATAGTGAGAGGAGGGAAAAAAGAATCTTGGGAAAAGAGGGGAGGATTGTTGAGCCTACCAGTAATCCTTAGTAGAATGCAATGGTTTTATGGCTATTGAAAAAGGATAAATAGTGGAGACGCTTTTCCTCGCTAACATTTTTTGAGAACCTGGTGAACTTGGTGACTGCGGTAGACGATGAACGAAAGGAACTAGTTTTTTGTTTGCTGGAAGTAATTTTGGCGGGATTGTTTTCAGTCATTACCAAGTATGGTGTGGGCTTCGTGAACCTAATTTTTTCCGCGTCTATAAGTGCTCTTATAGGGGCGGGATTCACGCTTCTAGTTTTGAAACTCAGGAGATAAGAAAACTGTTCCCCAGACAGCTTCTAGGAAATTTATTTTTGATAGGATTTTTCGGAATCTTCCTCTCCTCAATTTTGTTCTTCGCAGGCTCAACTATGACAGTGGAATAAACGCCTCCATTTTGCTTCAAACAGAACCCATATTCCATGATTAACTTTTTTACTTCTGGGTAGTTTGATAAGGAAAAAGCGGATAGCGGTGACTCTACTAATACTCAGCGGCACCATAATAGCCCTCTACAATGAAGTCCTCTCAATAAATGTGGGAGGCATCCTCATACCTCTAACACCCCTGGCAAATAGGCCACGTATATGCGCGGAAAAAGTTTGAAAAGACCCACACATTCATCGTCGCAGCCGGAGGAGTACTCTGCGGTGGAATACTCCCATTCCTACTCTCGCTATAGTTTCAGACAATACCAACTTCTAACCGACGTTGGAATAATTCTTCTATTCTTATTCCAAGGAATCATAGTGTACATCTGGTTCAATGATTGCGCGGTATGAGGCAATAAGAGAATCAATCTCTCCAAGGCCACCGCCATCATTGCCCCCTACCCTGTTTTCTCAGTGATTCTCGCCTAGATATTCCTAGGAGAAAAAGTTTCCATTTTCTAACTGGCGGGACTGGCCATAATAATTGTCGGCATAATTCTACTATCCAGAATTAGGAGCGAAAAGAAAGAAAAAGGCATACAGGAACTGGTGCAGAGGTTCATCCCAAGCTTATTGAGGATAAAAAGTTTATGAAGTACAACCAAACAGGGTCTAGGGATAGTGGGTTCAGTAGAAGGTAAATGTGCCAGATTACTCCACCCAAGAAGAGGGCGAGCAGAATAGTGGTTAGAGAAACTGTTATGGCGTATTTGAGGCCCATTTCTCGGGATAGCATCACGAAGGCTGCCAAGCAGGGGAAGTAGAGGGAAACCACGACGGCATAGACAACCATTTGGGTGGGGGTCAAAATGAGACCCAAATCTGTTATTCCCAGTTTTTGTTGAGAAATTACGAGGAGGGTCTGTATAGTCATCTCCTTGCGCAGCAACCCGTAAAATAGAGTTACGCTGGTTATGGAGGGCAGTCCCAACCAGTTGGCCATGAAGGGTGCCATGGGTTGAATAATGGAGTCCAAAAATCCAAGGAAGGATAAAGCACCCAAAGCTACGCTCCCCACAATTATTAGCGGCAGGGCGAGGTATATAAATTCTCTGAGTCGAATCCAAGTTTTTTGGAAAACAGCGCCCAAAGAGGGAACCTGGTAGGGGGGCATCTCCATCACCAGGCCCTGAGATGTTCCGGGCAGAATTCTTGAAAGAATAAGCCCGGAACTCACAACCACACCCAGAATAATTGAGTAAACCGTTAGGGCGTACTGTATTCCAATGTAGTAGGCTACGGAGCCCAGTATAACCGATGTCCTAGCAGAGCAAGGAATCAAAACTATTAGGAAGGATGCTATTAAACGCTGTTTTCTGCTCTCCAAGATGCGGGTGCCCATCAGGGCCGGAACATTGCAGCCCAGTGAGGCCAGAAGGGGGATTATGGATTTTCCATGCAAACCAAACCTGTGCATCACGTTATCAAGCAGAAAAGCTATTCGGGCAAGATAACCTGTGTCCTCCAAAAGTGCCAGAACTATGTAAAAAGTTAAAATGTAGGGAAAAGCAATGGCAAAAACTGCCTGAATCCCTAAAACCGCACCATCGATAACTAGGTCTTTGACCAAAAAAGGATAGGGATAAACTTGGGGCAACCACAATTGAAGCAACAAAGCGTACTCCGGACTAACGGTCTCGTATAGAAATTGTGTATACAGGTCAAAATAGGTGTATCCCAGCACATTATTCACAAATGGTGTAACTACATCCTCGAAAAAGGAGGTTATAACGCCCTCCAAAAATCCCCCACCAAAAAATAGTAGGGCAAATATTCCTGCAACCACCATAAAGAGGAAGGGTATCCCCGTATAATAGGATAAAGTTATGCTGTCCAGCCTATCTCGAAGGGTAGGCTTCACAGACTTTTCCACAGTTGCCTTTTTGGCCATTTCTCCCGCCAGAGCGTACCTCTCCTTGGAAATACGCGTTTCAGGCTTCTCACCAAACCTCCACTCAATTTCCCTCCTCAATTTAGAAACAAAATTCCTCAAAGAAGGACTAATCTCACCCTTAATAGCCAACTCCGCAGCCTTCCAGTCACCCTCCAAAAGCCACTTAGCAACAACCCGCGCAGAAGCTAACTCCTCAGTGGGAATCTCACGAGTTATCCTCGCCTCCAACCTTCTAATTAGCCGCTCCACATCTAAACTATAACCAATATCGCTAAACCTATGCCTGTGAGGCCCCCCTTGCCCCATCCCACCTCTGGGAACCTCTAACTCTGACTCACCTTCCAGCTTGGTTTGCCCTTCTTCTCCCATTTCTGAAATTTCTGCTCTCTCTAATATTCCTCTTCTGCGTCTCCTACCAAATCCCCTAAAAAATCTGGTCCTTGGAGCCTCGGTTTCCTGCTTGCGATTCATTTTCTCATTTATGAATTGTAATGGTTTTCCTTCCTCGTGAAAATGGTGAACTTCATGTAAGTGCTCGTGCAGGTGATGGAGACCGTGATGGTGGTACATGTGTTCTTTTTTGTGTTCAATTGTGGCTTCCAGAAGAGCGGTTTCTAATAGTTTTCTAATGTTTTTACCGTGAATCGCCACTGTAGGAATTACTGGCACACCCAGTATATCTTCAAGCTTCTTTGCGTCTACCAATATGCCTCTTCTGGCTGCAAAGTCCACTTGGTTGAGTGCAATAACTATTGGAACATTAAGTTCCAATAATTGAAGGGTGAGGTTCAAGTTGCGCTCCAGATTAAAAGCGTTAACCACATTTATTATGACGTCAGGCTTCTCCTCAAGTATGGCTCTTATGGCAACCTCCTGATCCTTGGAGGTGGCTCCCAGAGAGTAGATTCCCGGAAGATCCTTAAAAACTACTTTGTGGCCATCAACCTCCATTGTACCCTCCATTATCTCCACTGTGGTTCCCGGATAATTGGAAACAATAGCATTAAGGCCCGTAAGCTTGTTGAAAATCACGGATTTCCCAACGTTAGGGTTACCCGCTAAATATATTTTTATGGGTTTATCTTCGCCTTCTTGAACTCGATTCTTGGAAAAAAGTTTAGCTCGATGAAGACCCCAAGCCTCAGCTCTACCTTTCCCCCAGCGTCTCCTGAATTTTGGCAACTGTATTCCACCAAAAGTTTTTATGCGGGCCTAACTCGAATCAGTTTTGCTATGTCGTGTCCTAAGGCTATCTGGCACTTACCTAAATCCACAAGTACTGGACCATCTAGTGGGGTTTTCTGTACCAATTTCAGCTTCACGCCGGGAAGTATGCCCAGAGAGCACAGTTGATTTAGTATTTCAGTTTCCTCATTGGAAATTCGGGTAACCTCAACCGTTTGGGGTGGCTCCAAATTAGTTAAGGATGTGGAATTGTCGGGTTTTACGTTTCCCTTAGAGTCGGGTATGACATTTCCATGGGGGCAACTTTCAGGCTTGCCTAGAGCATCATCAATTTTGTCCACAACATCCTCAGATAAGGCGTGTTCGAGTTTGCAGGCCTCTTGGTGCGCATCATCCCATTTAACTCCCACTACGTCCACCAGCAACTTTTCCGCTAAACGGTGTTTTCTTATCAGAGAGGAGGCAATGCGTCTACCTTTCTCGGTCAGCTTCACTCCTTTGTAAGGCTTGTAGTCAACCAATTCCTTCCTGCTCAAGGAGCCGGAAATCATCTCTGTCACTGAGGCGGGAGAAATCTTAAGATCCTTAGCGAGAGCTGTGGTTTTTACTCTCTTCTTGCCAGCTTCCTCAAATCGGTAGATTCTTTCCAGATATTCTTCCTCGATGGGTGTTGCATCTGCCATATTGGACGCCTTCACCGTTGTGAATTGATTTAGGTAATCCTAAATTTTTCGCCATGAATTTAGGAATCCCTAAATATTTAAACTTTTCGATAAAAATAAATAATAAACAAAAAGGAACCATAAAAACTAAAAACCCAACCCCCCACACAATGAACAGTAGCACTACCACCAATCCTACTACAAAATTTTAATGCCAGGAGAGTCGAATAACCTCATTCACGTAATTTTGGTGCTAGTGCTTTTCTAGAAAGTCAAGAACCGCTCTGTTAAATTCACGTGGCTTTTCTAGGAAAAGGGCGTGTGCACATCCCGGAATTATTTTTAGCTCGGAGTTTGGAATTCTGGAAACAATCTCTTCTGAGTACCAAACTGGAGTAAGGGTATCCCTTTCTCCCACTATGACTAGGGTTGGAGCAACTATTTCCTTCAGTCGCGTGGTTACGTCGAATTTTTCTATGGCGTTACACTGGCGGATGAAGGCCTCCGGCGGCTGAGGATAGGGGTACTCCAGATACCATTTTAGTGATGCGTTTACGAATTCCAAGTTTTCGAGAGTTTCGGGAGTAAAAGTTCGCACAAGCATGTCCTTCAGGAATAATTCGCGGGGTTCAACTTTGACTAACTCTTTCCAGATTGTTAGGGGGCTTAAACCCTTGGATGCGCGTGGGATTGTGCAGGCCAAAATTAGGCTCCTCACCATTTCAGGGTGCATTATGGCGAAGACCTGCGCAATCATGCCCCCCATACTGGCACCGAGAATATGAGCTTTTTCGATCCCTAATCTGACAAGAAGATTGTAGGTGTCCTGGGCACAGGTTTCAATAGTGTAACTAACGTCTGTCTTGGTGGTTCTTCCTGCGTCTCTATTGTCAAATGCGATCACTCGGTATTTCTTGGAGAATTCTGGTATTTGAAACATCCAGCCCAGAATGTCGCCAGTTAGACCCATAATTAAAACCAGAGGCACCTTGTTTTCTTCCCCATGAATCTCATAATAGATGTCAAGGTCTCCCACTTTTATAGTTGGCATTGAAACCTCCTCACACACATTTTTGTTGAGACATCGATTTTTTGTGGGCAGTTTTTAAAGTTATTTTATGGCCCTTAATTTTTTTTCGGCGGTTGCTTCCACGTCTCTCCTGTCGTCTATTCTCAGGGATGTAGCTACTCTTTTCGCTCCCATTTTGAGAATGGCTTCGTGGGCCATTTTTGTGGCTTTGAATATTTCGTCGAGTGTTTCTGCTTCAATGACTGTGGACATTGCTCCGGGGATGACCTTCACTCCCGAATCAATTAGTGCTTTTATTGCTGCCTTAACGTATTTGCTTAGACTTGTCCCTTCTCCTATGGGGAATGTTGATAGTTCGGCTATTATCATTTTTCACCACCGAAAAAGTATTATCAATCCTTGCTTATACAATTTATTATGTCCCGCTACCGTTTGCCCAGAGGTATGAGGTACTCTACGCTGGAGGAAAGAAAGGAATACTACGGGGTAGAGTTTTCCCTAAAAAAGGTGGAAGAATGGTTGGGGGACAGGGAGAACACTGTTTTTGCCTTAATTTTGGGGAGACATACGGGCATATTCCTCCCCGAATACCAAGACATTAAAAATAACACCGTGGTGGTTGATGACTACCAAAATCTTGAGGATGTGCGGGAGTATATCCTTCAGTATCTTCCTGAGGGGGTGTACTATGATAGAAACCTTTACTCAGACATCCAGGGATGCAGCAAGTGTGGGAAGGAACCAAAGGACTGTTGGAACTGCAAATATTTTCAGGGACAGGAACTGGCCTTTGACCTTGACCCGGAGAATGTGGTCTGCCCCTACCACGGAAATTATGAGAAAAAAATGAAGATGCACCAGGGACTAAGCTTTTGCATGTACGAATTCAAAACGGTAAGGCGGAAAACAATTGAGCTGCAGGAAGAACTGAGCAAAGAATTCACGGAACTCCGACTCGTTTATTCGGGTAGAGGATTTCACATCCACGTTTTGGACAATGAAGCCACAAAGATGGGGAGAAGAGAAAGGGAGAAAATAGCTGAAAAATGGAGAAAAAGGTATCCCATAGATCCTTGGGTGACAGGTGGGGAAATGAGGCTAATTAGGCTCCCCTACTCACTTCATGGAATGGTTTCCAGAATCTGCATTCCCCTAAAACTGGAAGAAGTAAAAAGTTTTGACCCAAGAAGGGACAGAAAATGTTTCCCCTCATTCCTGAAAAATGAGGCAAGGTAACCAGGTATACTTCATTACCGCTTTAACGCTGGAGATTTTTTGGTTAATTTTGGGAAGCCAACTGGTTTTCTGGAGTCTTCTGGCAAACCATTTCCTCACCTCTTCTGCAAGGATCACCGCACCAGAAATGAGCGCCAGATAAGCCCACTCATTCAATCCTAGGGCGGTTGTGCTGAAAATGTTCTGCATTAGTGGAACGTATATCATAAGGGTTAGGATGATTATTTGAGAAGCTAAACCCACCCAGATCCACTTGTTGCTCCTTATGCTTGTTTTAAGTAGTGATGTTTTACTTGTTCTGCATGCCAGGACATTGCCCATTTGGCCCACAACTATGCCGGCAAAGGTCATGGTTACACCTTTAATGTACACCGTGCTGTGGGGGTCTAGCTGCATTCCAAGAACCCAGCCGCCGGAGGCCCACGCGTTTAGGCAGCCAAACATAGCTCCTGCGGCAATTATTATTCCCAAGTAGAGGGAGCGGAGGAATACACCTTTGCTAAACAGTCTCTCTTTAATGCTTCGCGGAGGCTGCCCCATGATGCCCTCCTCTGGTGGCTCCTGGCTTAAGGCTAGTGAGGGGATAATATCTATGCCTATATCTATAGCTAAAACTTGGATTATGAGGAGGGGGAGGGGTAGGCCGAATACCACGTAGAGTATGAAGGGGATGAGTTCTGCCCAATTATGTGTGAAAACATATGTGATGTATTTCCTTATGTTGTCGTATACTGTGCGTCCAGATTCTACGGCTTTAACTATGGAGGTAAAACTGTCGTCGAGGAGAACCATATCGGAAGCTTCTCTGGCAATGTCGGTTCCTGAAACGCCCATAGCTACACCGATGTCAGCCTCTCTCAGTGAAGGGCTGTCATTAGCTCCATCCCCAGTAACGGCAACAACCTCGCCATTCTCTCTAAGAATTTTCACTATGCGGAGTTTTTGCAACGGGGTAACTAGGGCAAAAATTGAGCAGCCCGCTCTTATTTCCTCTAAAATTTGCTGGTCGCTCATACTGTCTAACTCAATACCAGTTATCACACGTTGGCTCCCTGAATCCGAGTCACTTTCTATGATGCCTACTTCTTGAGCTATGCGCTGAGCTGTTAATCCATAGTCTCCTGTTATTATTATGGTTCTTATTCCGGCCTTCTTCGCAATCTTTATAGATTCTTTAATTTCTGGGCGGGGTGGGTCCTTCATTCCCGCCAGCCCCACAAAAATCAGGTTACTTTCAATATTTTTATCTTTGAAGGGTTCTCCCTCTTGCAATTCATTATAGGCTATGGCTATTACTCTTAGTCCTTCGCCGGCGAGTTTAGAGATTCTTTCTTCAATAACTTTTAGGTATTCCCCGGTCATTTTCTCAATTCTACCGTTGACCAGTATTCTGTCGCATAGTGGGAGAACACTTCTGGGGGCGCCCTTTGTGTAGATGTAAATTTTGTCTCCGTCCTTGTGAACTGTGGTCATCATTTTTCTCTCAGAAGTGAAGGGTATGATGTGTATGAGGCGTTTTCGTGCAAGAATGTTTTGAACATTCAACCCATACTTTAAAGCCGCGACCAGTAATGCTCCATCAGTCGTGTCCCCGATAACTCCCCAGGTAGGAGTTTTATCAGAGGGAGGCACCACCCTTGCAGTGTTACAAAGTGCAGAGACTTCAAGGAGCTTCTCTGTCTCTTCAGCCCCGTCCATTCCCAGGGGTCTGCCGTCAACTTTAAATTCGCCAATTGGGGAGTATCCCACTCCAGATATTTCCACAATTTTGTCAGGAATCCATATTTTTCTAACAGTCATCTCGCCAGTGGTGATTGTTCCAGTCTTGTCTGTGGCTATTATAGTTACGCTGCCCAGTGTTTGAACTGAGGATAAGCGTTTTACGAGAACATTCTCTTTAAACATTTTCATGACACTGAGGGCGAGCGCAGTTGAAACAGTAACCTGTAAAGCTTCGGGAACACACGCCACCATTACCCCTATCATGAAGAAGGTGCTGGTTAAAATGTCTGCTCCAAGCAAAAATACGCTTATCAGGAAAAAGATGCTCCCCACAATCATGGCTATGATGAAAATGTGTTTAGCGGTTAAGGCAATTTCTCTTTGAAGAGGGCTCTGTGGATCCTTTATCTCCAATGTTAAGCCTGCAACCTGCCCAAATCTGGAATTCATTCCAGTTGCAAACACAACAGCCTTTCCCCTCCCCTTAACCACACTTGTACTCATCAAAACAATGTTCGGAGCATACAAGTAGGATGAACCAACAAGGGTGGTGGGCCCACTGTCGCGTGGCTGTGGCTCCGACTCTCCAGTTAAGGGAACATTATTTGTCCATAAATCAAAGGATTCAACTAGGCGTGCGTCTGCCGGAACCCTGTCGCCCTCCTCCAAAACTATAACATCTCCGGGCACAAGTTCTTCTACCAAAACTTTTTCGAGTACCCCATCTCGAATAACTTTAGCGTACTCCGGCACCCAATGTCTTAAAGCTTCCATAGCTCTCTCAGCACGCCACTCCTGAAAAACGCTAAAAACAGTATTAACAAGAACAACAACAAGAATAACCAGACTCATCTGCCACATGCCACTCAAAAAAGAAAGCAAACTTGCAGAAAGAAGAATAATACTGAATAGATCCTTAAAGCCCTTAAAAAACCTGTACGCGGGGGATTCACGCTTCTTCTCAACTAAAACATTGGGCCCATAAATTTCAAGTCTCCTTGCAGCCTCCTCACCACTCAAACCATTGGGCGTCGTTCCGAGGGCCTCGTAAACCTCTTCTATACCCAGACTGAGCACTTTTTCCAAACAGATTCCACCAGAATTGGGTAATAGCCTAAAGGAAAACTCACAGCAGCCTCCATAGGCGAGTTGGCAAAAGCCGAGTACGCTTCCCGACTTAATGTTTGAGAAGTGTTTAATTTTCAGCAGAAAGTTTCTACGTGTCTCACCATCCCAATAAAAAAAATCCTTGGATTTGATACTATTCAAACCCAAAATTTAAACATATCGGAGAAACCCAGCAGACAATGCCCAATATATCAGTAATACCTCAAAAAAAAGGGCGTTTATAAAGCTCCTTTCACAATTAAGAGATTTATAAGCCATATGTTTAGGCCGCACTCCTATTTGTAGGGATCTGTTTTTGTGGCTGGCTTTGAGAGAAACCATCTCCCCATCTTTTTTAAGACCTTTGTGTAGAAAAATGGAGGTAGGAAGGGATGCGGAGGCAGGCTAAAGGCAAGGTCACCACAAAAATTCAGCCCCTGGAGTGTTGTTTAAACATATGGTTATAAGAGAGGAAAACGAACCGAAAAAATCTGCATCGCCCAGGCGATAGATTTGCAGGATCTTTGCTATGGTTTTTTGCCGTTATGTTCCTGATAATTTATGGTTTTATCGGTGTTTTTCCTCGATTTTTAATATTTCTACCCCTTAAGTGGTGAGAAACAGTT
>JAHQXB010000006.1 GCA_029856435.1 Candidatus Jordarchaeia archaeon | reverse complement strand
GTCAGTGGCGGTTTAGTGCCAAGATAGCCAGCAAAGTTAACAAGGTCCGCCATGTAATTTCTCCCATTCTTCACTTCCTCGATATACTTTTCTGAGAGTTTATCGTACTCCTCAAATTCATGTTTCGTGCTTCTCCTACCACTTCTAATTCTACCATAAACAAAATCAAAAAATTCGAGTAGTCCAGCTCTGTAAACCCTTTTTGTTGCTTTTTTACTTATTCCATCCAGGAAAGTTTTCAACAAACAAAGAAGCCTCCTTTTTTATTAAGTACTATTCCCCCACTCACTTATATAGTTAACTTAAATTTACTTGTTAGCTAAACATTTAAAGGATATAATTATTTGTAAATTTCTGACAATTAACCATTTTTTCTTATCTTCTCTCTTCTAAATAAATTTAGCATCGCCTAAACTTAAAAAGGGGTACGCTCGCCTGTTGAGGGTGAATTTTAGTCGATTCTTATCTTTTCCTTTAGATATTTCCATGAGTAGATGGGTCCAAGCTCCTTTTCGGATTCTTCATCAAATTCTCCTTTGATGAGGGGCTCTGAGTCTAAACAATTTATTCTCACTATTGTTACTGGTTCCATTGTGAAGTAGGGATAGAACTCTATGAAGGTTGAGGCATCCCTATACGCGCTTAAAGGTTTAAACTGATCGAAATTGGGAGCCCTTAGGGCTTCGAGGAGCTTTTCCGTTAACATCTTATTTTCCTCCACTGGGATAATATAGTTGACAAAGGAGGGAATGGCGCATGATACTACGACTTTCATGGTGTTAATCAGGTATTCGAAAATCTTCCTCCTTGTTTGAAGGCTCATTATTGGCTCCTCGTTGACGGTTTGGAAATTGAAGTATCCTGCGGTTTCAATTCCTTTTTTTAGTGAAGATATTCCTCTGCTTACAAAGAGCATTATTCCACCTAAACAGTGTGAGGAGTCTGTGACAAAGGTGTCGAATTTATTTTGTAGAGTTGGAGGTAGGGGATGCATTAAATCATGTTTTAAAGTTTCTATATTTAGATCGTTTTCTTTTGATAATCTCTCGATTAAGTCTAAGATTCTCTCGTCTACGTCCAGAACAGTTAATCGATTGGCTTCTCCCAGCAGGGCGGTAAACACGCTTAGCAAATCGTCGTCTCCGATAAAAATAATGTCTTTGCCCTCTACATCGTTGTATGACTGCATTAGAGTAAATTTTCTGAGAAGTGTTTCTAGGTTTATGAATAACTGAGCATACTCTGATATTAGCTCCAGATTGCGTTTCTCTAAAATTTGGTTGAGCAAGCTATCTTTGGGGAGGGCTTCTCTTAAAACTTGATATTGGAGCTGGGTAAAAGACTTCAAACTCCAAACTGGTGCCTTCTTAAGCTTAAACACTCCCGTGTTGTGATTATATGTGAGCAAATCCTTATAGTGTAAATATCCTAACACTGCCATCACTGAGGCTACCTGCATCCTGGACACTATACTGCTTAGGATCTTACCCTCCTTAAGTTGAAATATTAGTCTTGAAATTTCGTAGGAGGTAATGTTAGGATCCCCCGGATTCTTCTTTTTGCATTCCTTTACCATTAAGGTTAGAAAGTTTTTGTTAATTTCAAGTTTTGTTATGGTAGTCATCCCCTAAAACTTATTTTAAGGTCTCTTAAAGATTGGGAAGTCCTCCTCAGTAATTATTCTCCATTCTTGACTCATTTTGTTGATAACATCCTTGGAGAAGCAACGAAACATGGCATAAAAAAGGTCCGGAGTTAACCATTCAAGCAAAAGATTTCTATCGCGAATGCGCTCCGCTATTTGGGCTGCGTCAAACTCTAAGGGGTCATATTTTTTAGATGCGATTATTCTTCCCCAAAAATCTATGTAGGGCGGAATCCAAACTCTAAAGGGTCTAACTATGGGGAAAACATTACGCAGAGTTGCTATAACCCTATAAAACACCTCCTCGCAGGAGTCTGGTGATTCAGCATGTGTAATAAATAGTCCATCCTCTCTCAAGCAATTATACAATTTAACGAAGAAGCTCTTCGTGAAAACTGTGCATGCTGATTCCCTTGGGTCTGAAATATCATTGATTATCACATCAAATTTTTGCCTACAATTCTCTACAAAATTTCTGCCATCTAGATACTTTATTGCTACCCGGGGATCTGAAAATCCGGCTGAAATGCTGGGGAAATATTCCCTAGCAACTTGGACAACCTTTTCATCTATTTCTACAACAGTAACAGATTCTATATTATATTTTATTACTTCTGTGGTAGAGCCTCCGTCTCCCCCTCCTATTATAAGCACGTTTTTGGGGTTGGGGTGTAAAAGTAGGGCAGGATGAGTCATGCTTTCGTGGATATAGGAGTTAAATTTGGTGGATAGCTGGATTTCCCCATTAAGGATGAGCAGTCTCCCATAAACTTTGGAGTCAACAACTTCAATTCGTTGAAATTCTGAGTTAGTGCAATAAATAGATTTAACCTTTACTAGATGCTGAATATTGTCAGTGTGCCAATTAGCAAACCACATGGTGAGATTTTCATCGTTCATAAATTAAATCCTTCTCGGAGTCTCTGGGCTGATTTAACTTTCCCCTAGCAATTTCCGTCTTTGTGTGGTACGCTGGTTTAAACATTGACACTATATACTCATATGCTTCTCTACACTGTGATAAACTTCCACAAGTGAAGACATCTATTGCCACATATCCACTTTCAGGCCAAGTATGAATTGATAAGTGAGATTCACTGATCATAATGAATCCACTAACACCATGAGGTTTAAACTTGTGAAATTTAGAGGTCAGTACTGTTAGACCCGCCTTTTTCACCGCGTCCATGAAAACCTTCTTAATAAATTTTAGATCATTGATGTTTTCTGAAGTCGAATACAGCTCTCCTATAATGTGGTGGGCAAGTGCTTCTTCCATCTATTTTTACACCCCATTAGGTTTCAAATCAACTCCTTTTACGTTTTTTAAACTTATAGTATTTTAAAGTTACTATAAAAACAGAAATATTATGAGCCACTATTCGGGACAATCTGTAGCTAGTATCGTTTACCGTCATACTTATGTGTTCTAGGTGCTGCTTGTTTTGAAACATTTTCGTGGAGTAGCTCGTTTTCTAAATTTTCTACAACGCATATCAACACACATCTAAGATAAATATCTATCCCTCCTAAATGAGCAGCAAGCAATTGAAATGGTTGAAAAATTTGGAAATAAATTCGGGTACAGTTTTTTATCTCAGAAAGTTGAAGTATTTTTCACCAAAATGGGCAAAAGCGTTTTTGCTTGGTTTTGGATGTTTTTACTTTATTAGCGCTCTGCTTTCGGAGGTTTTGGCCACACTTCTAAAGAAGATATAAAATGGTTTCTTTTGGCAAAAGGAGGAAAAATAGGTGAATTTAGGGAAGCAAGAATGATACCAAAAGCTAATCAAAAATATTTCTCCCAATAAGATACGCCAGAAACTTTACACACCCCATTTTTGGGCAAGAAACTTTGCCCACTACTTTTTTGGGCATTCTAACTTTGTTCCATCTCTATTTTTAAGAGTGCTAATATCTCACTTTTGAGTTCTTTTAATTTTGACTCCGTTTTCGCCTCTACAGTAACACGGATTAATGGTTGAGTGTTAGAGGGTCTAACTATAAACCAGCCTTCCTTTTGGTCTACCCTCACTCCATCCATCAGGTTAAGTTGGTATCCCCTCCTTTCAAGTTTTTCTTTGATGCCTTCCACTACTTTGAATTTTTTTTCATCTGCACATTTTACTGTTTCTTCAATCATAGGATATTTCGGAATTTCATCCACAAGTCTAGATAGGGCCTTTTCTTGTTTAGAGATAATCTCTGCCAAAAGTAGACTGGATTGAATGCCATCGTCGAATGGATAAAAGCGATTAGAATAAAAATGGCCTGAAGGTTCAATCCCAAATATCGCTTTATGCCTTTTCATTGCTTCTGTCATGAAAACATCACCTACCCTCTCGTAGATGACTTCTCCCCCTAAAGCCTCAGCTTGTTCCTGTATAATCATAGAACTTGAAACGTTAGCTACTATTTTACCCTTCTCCTTAGAAAGCGCATCCTTGATGAAAAGAACCCCTGCAGCTTCGGGACGTACTACTCGTCCCTTATCATCTACAAAAACCGCTCTGTCAGCATCTCCATCGTAAGCCACGCCCATATCCGCTCCCCACTCTGCGGTGATTTTTTGTAAATCATCAATAGTTCCTTCGCGGGGGTAGGAGTCTCTGCCCGGAAAGGTTCCGTCAATCTGTGAATTTATTGTTAAAACTTTACATCCCGCCTCCCGAAAGAGTTGAGGCGCAACCATAGAGGCTGTTCCAGTGCCAGGATCAAGAATTACCTTTAATTCTCTCTCTAAAGAAATTTTATCTAGCAGGTAACGGATGTATTCCCAAATAACCACTTCTGTATTTATACTCAATAATTTACCAAGTTGGTTCCAAGGTTTTTTGATGAATTTGCCTTCAACGTATATTTCTTTGATTTTATTGTTTTCTTCAGAGAAGCCTGTTCCATCGCTGCGTCTAAAGCGTAAACCTGTAAATTCTGGAGGGTTATGAGATGCGGTAACCATCAATCCCGCCTTAGGCTTACTTTTCCACACATAGAAGTTAAATACTGGAATGGGGAGTAAACCTAGTGAAACAACATCACAGCCCGTAGAACAAATTCCCGAAGCTGCGGCACTTTCCACTACTTGTGAACTGGTTCTAATGTCCCTTCCAGTAAACACCAAGCCCTCTCCACCCAGATATGTTCCGAAAGCTAGCCCTATTCTAACCACACTTTCTACATCAATTTCTTTGTTAAAGACTGCCCTTACGTCATAGGCTCTAAAAATATGTGCAGACATTTTATTCCCTCAAAAACTGTTTCCTTTTCGACATCGCAATTTATTAAATTAAGCTTTGACATCCTTATACTCATTTAGTATTTGTTTTTCTAGTTATTTTGCTTTTGTACAAATATTTTTTCCTTCAGAAACTAAATAAGAAAAATATGCTCCTAATAATTATTCTTGTTGTAACTCTTTTTTCTAGAATTGAATGCTGACCCGGAAAACGTAGTAAAACATATAACCCAATCGCACTACTCTCCCACCTAGGTAACAATTAGTCTATACCGCAGAATATGTCTCATTGCAAAAAGAAAATTCCTGTTTCCAAGAAATTTTGAAGAATTCAGGTCCTCGTAAGCACAAGTAAATAACAGAATCTAAACAATTGATTAGTGGGGTACTCTATGAACTCACTAATAGAGGATTTCGAGGCTTTATTAAGCGAGACTGAAAAAATGGAACACATAAAATATGCTGGTATTCTAGGTTTAAATGGTAGCGTAGTAATATCGCACTTCCCCAGTGATCTAATCGATACGTTGCAGTCTCTAATACTCTACTTAGGTGTGATAAACATTTATACCCTAACCGCCCGAGTACGGGATTATGACATTGGAATCTCACGCTTTTATGATTACTATCTAGTTATTGTTTATCAAGAGGGTGCCCAAGATTTTCAGAAGGCTTTAGACGCCTCAACTAAAAAGTTCAAAAATTTGCTAGATAGAAAAATGGCGAGGCAGAGAGGAACCCACTTAAAAGTCTACTCTGGACAACTTAAAAGTGCAAAGGACAATGGTGCACCCATTTTTGATGCGTTTACAGAAATTCCCCCACAGACTGAAATGACTGTTTTTTCTACACCTGTAAAGAAAATATTCACCTTAGAATTTATTAACAACAAAATGTCCGAAGAGTTAATAGAGAAATACGGCGATTGGGTTGTAGATCTATTTCTATTGATAGATGGGGAAAATAATATTGGTCAACTAACAAAAATTCTAAAAAGAGACATAAGCGAGGTCATAATGGTCATCGAAGAATTAATAAAAAACCGCGCAGTAGCAATAAAACGTTTAAAACTAGATAATATATAAAAGAATCCAAAATTTGGACGCCTCTCCTAATTGTTATTTGCACCAATTTTTGAAAAAATCAGACTTTATTAGAAACACGGGACTGATTTTTGAAACTAGGAAGTTTTTTATTTCCATAAGAGCATATATTCCTTTAAAGGAAGAGTTAGGTGTAAAAATTTGTCTGAAGATAGTACTGCCTCTAAATTTATTTTCCAATTTAAAAATATTTCTATGAAATTGGACGACTCTCTCAGTGTCATGCAAAAGAACTATGACCTTCTATCAGGATTGATGGAAAACGTGGAGAAAAGCATTAGACAAATAAATCAAACACTTGAAACCTTGACTCGAACAATAAGAGAAGAGGAAGAAATTTTTGCCGACCAAGTCGAAACCCTTCTTAACACCTTCGCCTTTGAGGTAGCAAACCTGAAAGATATCCTAAAACTCGAAACTTTTACCAAATCCAAAGAAGCTGTGGAAGAAATTCTAAAACTCGTATACGCTGAGCTAGACCCCCAAAAGCTGAGACCAATGATGAGGGAGCTCGTCCAAGCCTCACTGAAGATTCTTACCGCAGCTACCGGGTCTCAAGCCGTAAAACCTGAGCTACAACCCAGTGAGGGAGGGGTTTAAAATGTCTTCGTCAGAAGCAATAATCCCTCTAGTTACACAAGCCCTTAACGATATATACTCAAAGATAGAAAATGTAACCACTCTAATTGAAAACTATACCAATAAAATCCAGAAATTTACAGAATTCTTCAGCGAAAACATTACTAACATGATTCATACAGTGGTGGAGCTAACAAATACGGTACGCTCTGAAAGAACAAAAACTATTCAGCACCTTAATGAATCAACCACGAATATCCTCGCCGAGATACGTAAAATACAGGAAATAAACATCGAACAGATGCGTGAGGAAACTGTTAAAGCCCATAAGGCAACTCTGGAAAATGTGCAGGACGCTATTTGGAGTGTTCAAATGTTAATTCTACTAAACAGGTTTTTAGACGCAGTACAATACTTGCAAGCAGAAATCGATGCTCAGATAAAATCCCAACAACAACAAAAATTTGAAGAACAAGAACAAGAAACCAGATGGTAAATCCCCAAAAGTTTCTCCAACTTCATTTGTTATAAAATAAAAAGGCAGGTCAGCAAAACATTTTAAGAGGCTATGTGTATTGAAATCAAATTAGAAATCCTAACAGGAGGAGAGTTTGTAGCATAAATGTTTTTTAGGTTTTAAAGTGTTTTACGATGAAAATAACAGAAATTTTTGTTGATTATTTTTTGGCTTAGTAACCTCTGCCGAATAGGTCTGATGGGCGAACTAAACGCTCTTCTCCTTCTTCTTTTGGGGCTGGCTCTCTAAACTCTGTTCTATCCTTTGATCGATCTCTAAATTCTCTCTCTTCCCTTTCTCTCCTCTGAACTCTCGGGATGTACTTTTCTTCTTTCTTCTCTTCCACTGCGGGCTTCTTTTTCTCAGGCACTGGTTGGCCTCTAACTTGCGCTGCGAGTTGCTCCACTTTTTCAACCATATTTTGGAGAACCATTATCTCCATTCCCTTTTGCATATCATTGACCGCTTTGCCTAGAACTTCCTCCATTTTTTCTGTTCCTGAAAGTCCAATGTTCCCAATGCGGTCAGAGAGTCTTTTCTCAGTTTCAACCATCCTTTTCTCCAACATGCTTAGTCTATCGTTGAGGGTTTTTTCTATTCTGAGCATTGTGTTAACACTATCTTCTAATATGGTAACCATCATTCGAAGCATTGACATTTCTTCCTCTCTAGAACTACTGGCAGATACTGCTACAGCTGGGGACGCTGTTTTTGGAGGTGGTGAGCTGCTAGTCCCCGGGTTTTTAACTCCTTCTTTCTTATCTTCACTCAAATTTTTACACCTCTCAGTTATAAAATATTAGTTCTTAAAACCACTTAAACGTTTTGAATGCGTAGCCTAGCCAAAATATATATTAAAATGTTAATCATGAGATAAATGCTTTGTTCTATAAGTATCAGTGGATATAATTCGGTTTTCTTGATGGTTGTCTAAATACTAGGTGATGTAGAATTGTTCGGTTTCGCCTCAAAAAAGGGGTGTTTATAGGGCTTCCTTCACGATTTGGAGCTTTATTAGGGAGATGGAATCGAATAAATCTGCATCACCTAAATACTACTTAATAATATTTATTAATATTTGATGAAGATTACGCATTATTTCTAGAGAATGTATTAGTATACTCTCCACTATTAGGCGCATTGTTCTGTCGGGATAGTTGAGTATACTATTTAGAAAATTTTCAATATTCTTCTTTATTGTACTTTCCTCTCGCAGGATGGAGTTCACCCTATCCGTATTTTTTGCCATAAAAGTTTGGATAGTTTTATCCATAAATTCTTTCACGGGAACAAGAATTTTAAGTATCTGCTTAGCAACCTCTGTGGGGAGCGTTTGTTGGCTTAAGGAGTGGGCAATATATGAGAGATAATTCGCAATGTTCTCCAAGTTTGATATGTAAGCTGAGTTATTAAGAAGCTCCTTTACATTTTTTGAAGGGACGCTATGAACTTGTCTGCGATATCTCTGGGCATATCTATGAACATTATCGTGTGCGAGTTCCACCGCCTCAGCTTTCGCCAAGTCAAAGGATTCTATTGATTGTATTATGTCCACCATTAATTGAAGTACCGAGTTGCTTACTGTTTCCAGGATAGACTTGTGACTCATCTCCATAATGTCCTGGAGCGATATGTTCCTGGGTGTTTTAATTGTTACTTCATATCCTGGAAGCGATAGAATTAGATCTTGAATCTTTCCGAACTGTTCTGCCGTGGCTGGTGTTTCCATTTCTAGATTAATTGCCCTGGCTCCACTAGCGTAGAGAGACTCTATAAGATAAAGCACTTCATCAATATTGTCAATTTTTTTAATTTTAATAGTATACTCTTCTCTACTCAAAGTGGAGCCCACCAGATTTAATTTATCTTATTTTTACTCTAAAGTTTTGCCCTTTAAAATCAAATTTGCATATGTTTTTTATGTTATGATACGTTTAACCACTTAAAAAGGTTGATTAATAGGGCAAAATTAACCAAAAAACATAATTACTTCTACCTATTTGCTACGTATGGAGGCGTTAAAATGTCCGACGAAGAACTTGAAGCCATTAGACGCAGAAAAATGATTGAGTTAATGCAGAGAAGCTTAGCGCGAAAGGAACAAAAAGAAAAGCAACAAGACCCACAACAAGAACTGAAAGAAAAGAAAGAAATGGTACTAAAATATATTTTACTTCCTGACGCCCTAAACTATCTCGAAAATCTAAAAAGCACCAAACCCAAAATTGTGGAACAAATAGAGGACGCTGTAATTATGCTGGTAGCCTATAGAAGAATAGAGAGAAAACTGGACAAGATCGACATAATGAGAATAGAGCGCAAACTAGAAGGTGTAGAGCCTCGAATAATGTATAAGAGAAGAGGAGAAGAAGAACCAATAGACTTGGAGGAGAAACTGAAAGGCCTGGTAAAGGACTGATTTTATTTTAAACTGTCCTGACAGTACTCCTGTTAAAATTTCAATCCTTGTTTTCCCTCCATTGTTTGTCAACTTTTGTGTCTGGACAAATATACAGTCTTCCTCGCTGAATGGGGCTTAAAAAGAAGGCTCAACCATTTCGCAAGTATTCTTGGTAACTATACCAACCAAAACCTACAAACTCTCTTATTAGTCCTTCATTATTCCCACTTTTCTTAGCAAGTTCTTTACTGTTTCTGTTATCTGATAGTTCTTTAAATCTTTAAAATCCACGTAAATCGCTTCTATAGCGTCTGTGCTGGCTTTAAGTCTTCCTCCTTTGGGATCAGCGCGATAATCTATGATTACGAAATGGTATTGTACACGTCCCTCATCATCATAAACAATTCTATCCAAAATCTCTAAAGGCTCTTTAACCTCCACCACAATACCCGTTTCCTCAAATGATTCCCTAGCGCAAGCTTCTCTTAATGTTTCCCCCGGGTTTACCAGCCCTCCAGGGATTGACCATAATCCATAGTCAGGGTTACTTCCCCTTCTAACGAGCACCACCTTTCCCCCTGAGACAATGACACTTCCAACGCCTAACAAAGGCCTACACGGGTACTCCTTAGGCATTTGCACCACCTAAATATACTGCTAATCACAGAGACACGCTTTTACTATACCTGCTTTTATTTCTTTTTGGATGTTTTTTAACTATAATTTAAAGTGGTGATTCGTTTCTATTCTTCTCCCAAAACTTCCTTTTGTAGTTTATCTAGAAATTGCTCCATAAACTTGTGCCGCTCAATAGATATCTTTTTTGCATTATCCGTATACATTTTTTCTTTTAGAACTAACAGCTTTTCGTGGAAATGCTTAATTGTTTCTCCCAGGCTGCGCCCGTTTTTGCCCCCAAACATGAAGGCTCTGGCGATCCCAATTGCGCCCATCGCGTCCAATCTATCTGCGTCTCTGAGGATTTTCTCCTCTAATTCCCGAGCTTCGATCCCCTCTGTGAACCTGTGCGTTCTTATCACTCTGCATACCTTTTCGATTTTAATTTCTGGGAAGTCTGTTTGCCTCAAAATTTGTTCAGCGATTTCCGCACTTTTTATTGCATGTGAGACACCCAATGTTAATTCAAGAGGGCGAGCGATATCATGTAAAAGAGAAGCGGCTTTAAGAACCTCCACTTCTCCCCCCTCAAGTTTTGCGAGCTTCATACAAAGATTATATACTCTGAGGGTGTGCTCATAATCATGGCCGCCTTCCCCCTGCAGATAATTTTTAACAGTGTCCATAACCTTTTTTTCCCAGCTCATATCTCTCCCACACAAATTCCTCTTAGAAAAGACAAAATATGTTCAGCCCACTCAAAAAAATTGCCCAATTTTCCCATCAATAGTTAGATGTCCTTGAGTGGCTAACCTAGGATGGGACTTACAAGAAACCACGCTCCCAGAATCATCAATGCTGTACCACACACTATGATTATTATCCTGTACTTTTGTTGGGTCAGAAAAACTCTGCCCTTTGCAACCATGAATGAAACTAGGGTATACCACACCACATCACTGGAGAAATGACCTGCCGCCAAGAAAATCCAGCCCAAAACTACGGAGCCTATAATCAGGTAACCTAAATCAAATCCCTGCTGAAAAACCAAGCTAGAATAATTTCCAAGCATCCAAAACAATGGATTGCTGGTTGTTATTCCTGCAAGTGTGGGTGCATACTGAAAAATGGCGGCGCCTATGGTTATCCACCAGACCCAGTAGAATGGATTAGACGCTGTAGCTGTTAGACCCATAACCACAGAGTTATTAAGTATACTTTGCCTCCAGTTTGTTTCTTCAATGTTTGCGCCATTTTCTACCATTGCTTCGTTCCCCACCCCTTCACCATTTAAATTGTTTACCGGATACCTTATTTTTCCCCTCCATGCAGAGTACACAGTGTATCCTCCAAGCAAGATTAAGCCCAGACCTCCAACAATTGCTATGATTGTCTTGAGCCAATCCTGGTCCAAAACTGTGCCCAAACCTAGACATAGTACAAAAATCAAAATGCCCTCTATGATAAGATGACCAAAGACAGTGGTTCCACCCTTTCTGAAGCCCCCCTCAAAGGATTTATTTATCGTAATGACTAGTAAAGGGCCAGGTGTTAGGGCTCCCGACAGGCCGATGATGAAACTCATACTAAATAACAATAGGAGCTCTATGAGCAATAGCTTCCCTTCTTTTTTATAAGACGTGAAATTCTTCTCAATAATAAACTTTACGAGAGAGATGAAGGCAACGCAGAATAGTCTGGCTACGTCTCAAAGGCAGTACTTTCGAATTGTTAACTTAATTTTTATTTTATTTTAGTTTGGTTTATGCTATAGAAAAGAACTTAGGTTGTGGAGGGGTAGGAAACATTTGCGGAGGTGACAAAAAAAGGACCAATAAGATGGGCGGGGTCACTCTGAACAACCCCGCCCTAATTGAGGGTTCTCCCCTCATGAAGCAACTTCCAAGAAGACCCAACAAAAACTTACTGATGAAACTTAAGTTTGACGTTTTGAACCAGAACCCCCCGGGAATGGCGCTGCCCCACATGAAATACCCGGAACACTGGTTCCCTCTCATCCCCTTCCCGGCAGGCATACACGAAGTCAGCGTGGAGCAGGTTGTTGAACTCCTCAAAGAATTCGGCCAGCAACCCCCATCAACAGACGCCGTACTGGAGAAACTCAAACCACCAGACATGGAACAGATCTAAGCCGCGGTG
>JAHQXB010000179.1 GCA_029856435.1 Candidatus Jordarchaeia archaeon | reverse complement strand
TTAGTTATATTGGTCTCCGTGAAAAAGAGGGCAAAAAACGCTTTTTTTGGGGAAAAGAAGACTTCATTAACCGTTTATGCCCGGGACACCAAATGACAAAAAACTTTTCAAAATTATTACGCGTTCCTGCACCTAAAATACTCTATACAGGTGTTAAAAATCAGGTAACGGTGTGGAGCGAAAAACAGGAAACGAGACGTTTCCAAAAAGTCACCACAAACAAATTCCCATGTCCCAGTGTCTTTAATTGAACATACGGGAATTTTTAGTTTCCGGAAATAAGCCTTTTTCTACCCTTTTTGGGAGGGAAGGCGAAGTAAAAACCATATGTTTAAGCATCACTCCTATTTGTAGGATTCATTTTTTGTAGCTGGACTTTTTGAGAGGAAGTTCTCCCCATTTTTGACATAAAAATGTATAAAAATGGGAGCTGGAAGGCGTACAGAGGAAAAGATCCAGGGCGATAACGCCATAAAAACCAGCCATAAGGAGTCTGTCCCATATGTTTAAGCAACACTCCGGGGGCTGAATTTTTGTGGTGGCCTTGCCTTTAGCCTGCCTCTGCATCCCTTCCCACCTCCATTTTTCTAAACAAGGTGTTAAAAAAGAGGGGAAAATGGTTTCTCTCAAAGCCAGCCACAAAAACAGATCCCTACAAACAGGAGTGCTGCCTAAACATGTGGTTTTTGAGCCCTTTTTGGTATAAGGAAGAGCTTGAAGGGTAGTTGAAGGAGATCCAAGAGGAAATCCAGTTCTGCGAGGGCAATATTAAACAGTTCGCCACTCTCCATGCCGCATAAATGCAGCATTTATGGTAAGTTTAACTTATGAGAAGATAAATAAGCTTATATTATTTAAGTTGAGAGTTTAATCTAATTCTGGAACGTTTTTAAATTGGATTTTAGTTGCCTAAATGAGGTGGTTAACCTGGCAGCAACACGCACCACTCATGCAATTTCTACTTTGTTTAGGGATCATGTTAGACATAAGGAGGCTAGAAGAACGAGCATTATGGTCGCAACCGTGATTTCCGAGATTCTGAAAACGATGCTGGGACCTAAGGGAATGAGCAAAATGTTAGTCACTGCTACAGGGGATGTGGTGATTACAAGTGAGGGAAAGACAACATTGGAGAAATTAAATGTTACACACCCCATAGCTAGAATTCTCATAGATGTTGCGAAGACACAGTATACTACTGCTGGTGATGGTACGAAGACGGCTGTAATACTTGCAGCTGAACTGCTTAAGGAAGCAGGTAAGTTGCTGGGTCAAAATATTCATCCCACAGTTATAATTAGAGGGTATGAAGAGGCCATTAAGAAAACTTTGGAGATTTTAGAACGCTTGTCGAAACCAGTGTCTATAGAAGACGATGAAGTATTGAAAAATGTTGTACGAACAGTTATGGGAAGCAGAATAGCTATGGATTTGCAGAACCATCTTGCCGAAATAGTTGTTATTGCTGCTAGACGTGTTGCGGAGGAAGATTTGGGCAAAATAGTTGTGAATGTGGATAATGTTGATTTAACAAAAAAGGGCGGAGGAAGCCTGAACGATTCGAAATTAATGAATGGAGTAATCATATATAAAGGCAGGCCTCATCCAAGAATGCCTTGGAGGGTTGAGAATGCCAAAATTGCTCTGCTTAACTGTTCACTTGAACCCTTCGCGCGGAAAAACGTGGATTGGAGAAAAGAATATTTAATTAAGATGCCGGAGCAACTGAAAGAATTCATTGTGGAGGAGAAGGAATTTAACAGGGGAATCGTGGAGAACGTTAAACGTGTTGGTGCACGAGTTTTGTTCTGCTGTAAGCGTATTAGTGAATCAATACTTAGCTGCTTTGCCCGGGAGGGGATAATAGCTCTGGACATGACTGGAAAGAAAGATATGGTAAGATTGGAGAAGGCCACCGGAGGCAAAATCGTTTCAAACATAAACGAGTTAAGCGAAAAAGACTTGGGCGAAGCTGGTTTGGTGGAGTTTAGAAAAATCTCGGGTGACGAGATGCTGTTTATTGATCGCTGCAAAAACCCGAAGGCTACCTCAATCCTTATCCGAGGGGGAACGGAACAAGCAATGGAAGAATTGGAGAGGATTATTAAAGCCAGCCTTAAAGCTGTGGCTGTTACAATTGAGTGCGGAAAAATCATTGCGGGCGGCGGCGCCACAGAAATGGAGGTGGCAGGTGAACTAAGAGAATTTTCAAGAACATTTAAGGGAAGGGAACAGCTGGCAATAGAAGCCTTTGCGTCTGCCATGGAAGCTATTCCGAAGACCCTCGCAACCAACGCTGGACTAGACCCCATTAATGTTTTGATGGAGTTAAGGGCCAGACATAATAACGGCTTCACAAATCTGGGAGTCAACGCTTTAAAACGGGAAGTCGAAGATGTGATGGAAAAAGGATTGGTGGAGGTGTACAAAGTCAAAAAGCACGCACTTATAGCCGCAGGTGAAACCGCCAACGCCATTTTAAGAATTGACGATTTTATCAACGTGGCGAAACAAAGAGAAAGTGGAGAAGAGGAAAGACTGGCAGTAGAAAGAAAACGAATTATGGACGAGAAGATTAGAAAATTATTAGAGAAGGAGGAAGAACTGAAACAGATAGATAAGAGCCTAATGGAAAGGATGATGCATCCTGAAACCATATGAAAAGTAGCCAAATACGCAAGCTCCCAACTTTATAGTAGAAAATTTTTCACATAGAGACAGTGAATAAATAAAGGAACTGAGAGTAACATCTATCTCTCTCATTTTAGTGGATGATTCGAACTTCTGCCGAGAGCGGCGATTACACTTGCAGCGTAATCTCCACATCTACAGTCTGCACCAATCTCCGCATATTCCAACTAAAAGAGGGGGGAAGAGTGGGTTTTTAGAATAGCTCATTAATATTTACCCACTTCGGATAGTACTGATAATATTCCAGCGGATGAGCTTTCTTAAGGCCGGCGTAAGTGGCATTCGCTAGTTTAATCACGCCCCTCCGGTCTCTACTCAAGACCGCAAGCTTCTTTTCCTCTAGCTCCATAAGAACTTCGTCGAGTTCTTCCTCGGTTCCCTTCAAATACATTAAAAGGTCTTCACGAGACATGTACAAACCCGGATTTACCCGGTAGTTCTCGGCAAGCACCTGAATTACGTTTTCCTCAGTTATCTTCATTTTTTCTGAATCAGGAACCTTATCGAAATGGTCAAGGGGAACCTTAAGTTCAGGGTGAATAACTCTCCGTGGAGGCTTTATCTCGTTTTCCATGAGTCTTGTGCCCAAGCGGTAGAGTATCATACGCATAACTTCACTCGTTCCGGCGGCAATCTCAGTTACTTTAGAGGCTCTGTATGCTGCTTCAACTGGGTAAAAACGTGTCCAACCGTCTCCACCCATTACTTGCATGGCGTTGGCTGAGGTCCAAACGTATGATTCGGAGGTCATAAGTTTTGCAGCTGTGGCTTCTATTACTGGTCCATAGGGGCCTCCTCCTCCAATGTCTAGGAGGTGTGCCGCATAGTAGACGAGTAGTCTGCAGGTTTTGAGGCGCATTATCATGTCCGCTATTTTGAACTGGTTGGTTTGGGCGAGCATTGTGGGCTGGTCGAATTGGACTCTTCTTTGCGAGTGGAAGTGAGCGAATCTTATTGATTCCTTCATTTGTCCGAGTAGTTGGGATGAAGCTATGGTTCTCTCCACGTTTAAGCCGGACATCATAATTGTCCAGCCATCTCCCTCTCCAGCTAAACGGTTTCCTACTGGTACTTTTACTTCGTCTAGGTTAAGATATCCGTTAAGTAACCCGTCTCCCCCGCATAGTTCGTTAATTTTTTCCACTGTGAATCCTTTCATACCTTTTTCAACAATAAATGCGGTTAGATGTCTGTTTGCCGCCCTGTCTTTGGGGTCTTGACTGGTTCTAGCGTATAACATATATATGTCTGCGATTCCCAGACCTGTGGTAAATCTTTTCTTACCATTGAGGACATAATAGTCTCCCTCCAGTTTAGCCTCTGTTGCCACCGCAGCTGCATCTGAACCTACTGGCGGTTCAGTAATGCATATTGCGCCAATTTTTTCGCCGGTTGCCATTGCCGGTAGCCATCTCTCACGCTGCTCATCGGTTCCAAAGGTTTCGATTTGATGAACTCCTCCGAATTGAGATCCCCCATATATTGTTCCTACTACCCCCAGTCTTGATATTCCCTCGTTTATTATGCAGGCACCTGTTATTGCTAATTCCTCCCGCATTCCCCCATACCTTTTGGGGATTAGTGCTCCGAACCATCCTTTTTCTTTTACGGCGTTTAGAACTTTCCAAGGAGTTTGCTTCCTCCAAGCGGCTTCTTCTGCGTCCGGGTAGTATTGGTCTGCGAAGGCTTCTACCTCATCTGCAAGCTTTTTTTGAGTTTCATTCCACCAAGGGAATTTGTCCACAAAAATTTCCTCCATAAAGTGATTTAATTCAATTTTGAACATCAAGCATATTAGTCTTCCTACGAATTAGGATAAAAAAGGGATTTGTGGTGTTTCCGAGGAGGGCGAATATTGCTTTTAAGGTATCAATAGAGAGATAGGTGGAGAGGATAGATGATTTTATTTTTAGGGGTCGGCATAATTCTTTTTATATTGTAACGTGTATAACTAAAGATTAGGAGGCTAAAATTGATGGTTACTGTAAAGGGAAATAAGGCAATTGTGGATGCACTTGTAGAAAATGATGTGGAATACATATTCGGTATTTGTGGCACTTCTGTTGCTGGATTCTTATCTGCCCTGAGCACGGAGAACCGCATAAAGTATGTGGTTGCGCGTCATGAGCGGTGCGCAGGTAGCATGGCCGATGGTTATGCTCGCGCCAGCGGAAGAGTTGGCGTTTGCCAGATGCATTCTGGCCCTGGAACGTTAAACGGTGTGCTTAGTATAGTCGATGCCTATAGGGATTCCTCCCCAGTTGTTCTACTCGCGGGCCAAGTAGAGAGGAAACTTATTGGACGCGAAATCTTTGGTGAGGCTAACCAGTTTGCAGTTCTTAAGCCCTATACCAAATCCTGCCAACGCATCGGACGTGTAAGCGAGATTCCAAGGATCATCAATAATGCTTTTTACCTAGCAAGAGCGGGTAGACCAGGACCAGTTATGGTAGAGATGCCTGAGGACATATACAATGAGGAAGGAGAGGTGGAGCCAGACTTTCCAATTAGAGTTGATTCACAAATAGTTTCTCCCTCAATCATTGAGGAAGCAACGGATAGATTGATAGAAGCCGAAAAACCGGTGATTTTGGCTGGTGGGGGAGTAATATGGTCTAATGCTTCAGAAGAGCTTAGAATAATATCAGAGATGCTTCAGATACCTGTAACAACAACTCAGAATGGCAGAGGATGCTTCCCCGAGGATCACCCCTTAGCATTGGGAGTAAGCGGCTGGTGTGGGGGAATTAGTGTAGCTGATGACGCCCTAGAGGAGGCTGATGTAGTCCTTGCAGTGGGTTGTACTATTTCTTCCCTGACCACCTACAACTTCACAACTCCAATAAAAGGGGATATCATTCAAATCAATATTGATCCCTCATCAATAGGTCAAAATTATCACTGTGAATATGGCATCGTGGGAGACGCGAAAACTGTGCTTTTAGAGATGATAAAAATCCTTGATTCTAGGGGAGCGGTAAAAAAGTCATCTTCAAGGGCGGAAGAAATAAAAAAGAAGAAGGAGGAGTGGAACGCCATCTGGGGAGCTGATGTAGATTCGGAAAGTGCACCTGTGAAGCCTCAGCGTTTGCTTCGGGACGTGCAAAATACTATTCCTAAAAAGTCCATAATTGTCTCTGGAGCTGGGCTTCATCGCTTGTTCATAACTGCTTATACAAAGACAATTCACCCCAGAACATTCATTGGTTCGGTTAATCTGGGAGCTATGGGTTTCGCATTCCCCGCAGCGATAGGCGCAAAGGCCGCTAAACCCGAAGAACCTGTGGTTTGTCTGGTGGGAGATGGGGACTTTATGATGACCATAATGGACTTGGAAACCGCTGTGAGATGTGGCTTCAATGTGGTAACAATTATTATGAATAACAACTGCTACGCTGCGCCAAAGATGTTCCAAAAGGTAAACTTCGGTACAGATTTCGGTAATGATTACACCAACCCCAATTTTGCTAAAGTAGCTGAGAACTTCGGAGCATGTGGCTGGACGGTAGAGAAACCAAGCGAGATTGCCGACACGGTAAAAAGCGCACTGGATTGTGGAAAACCAGCTGTAATAGATGTGAAAATAGATCCCGTAGCGTTTCCGCCGCTAAATCTAAAAGCAAGCTCAAGACTAAGAGGAATCGATGCGGAAAAGGCCACAAGAGGAATACGCTGATAACCCCATTCTTAATTTAAGGGGAGAAAGTTGGGAACTGTTAACAGATTCAAATGAAACAAGTCATCACCTCCACGCGGGTGAAAAGAATATTAGCATAGATCCCGTTTAGCTTTTGTCCTACTCTTGGAACCACAGCAGTTTAAAGGCGGCGCCGACCATAGGTTTAAACAGCACTATCGGGCTAGTTTCTCGTTCTGCCTTGCCCTTTTTATTCTGCGTTCATAATCCCTCCCACCTCCACTAATCAGGATAATGTTAAAAATAGGGAACACCCACTTCCCCAAAAACCAGCCATAAAAGGATTCCCAAAAAAAGGGGAAGTGTGTCTCCAAACATACGATACCGGCGATATTGATAAAAATGTGCGAGTTGAAAACGTTACTTTTAATGCCTAGTAGAGGATAAAGGATATAATCATAATCAATCTCTGTAAAACAGACAATTTTTGGGTGAATGATTGATGGATCAAAAGGAGATTTATGAAGCCCTTGCGGCAATTGTGGGTGAAGACGACGTCACTATAGATCCCGTTGAGCTAGTGGCCTATGCTTCAGATGCCTCGTTTCTGAGAGCTATACCAGTGGCGGTGGTAAGACCAGAAAACAAGGAGGAAGTCGCAGAAATCCTCAAATTCGCAGATGAAAACAGAATACCAGTTACCCCTAGAGGTGCAGGGACAAGTTACGCGGGACAATCCTTAGCATATAACAACGCGATTCTCATAGATTTCGTCAAAATGGATAAAATCTTAGAAATCAACCTGAAAGATAGAGTAGCAGTGGTTCAACCGGGAGTAATCTATGGAGAGCTGAACAAGGAGCTTAGAAAGTATGGCTACTGCTTCCCCCCAGACCCAGGCTCCGCAATCGCCTGTACAGTGGGAGGAATGGTGGGAAACAACGCCAGCGGAATTAGAGCGGTAAAGTATGGAGCCACAGTAGACCATGTTCTCGGGTTGGAAGTTGTTCTGCCGGGAGGAAAAATTATTAGAACTGGGGGGCGAGTCTGGAAAAGCTCCTCGGGCTACAACCTGACTAAGCTTCTGGTGGGTTCTGAGGGAAGCCTAGGAATATTCACAGAAATAATCTTGAAGATAACACCCGCACCAAAGTACACTGCCATGATTGTACCAGTCTTCGAAAAGTATGAGCAGGGGTTAGAGGCAGCCACGGAAATTATTAATACGGGGATTCTGCCCTCAGCGATGGAGATTCTAGACGACGTGTGCATAATGGTTCTGAATTCTGCCCTCAAGGAGCAGGACAGACTCCCACCAGCTGGCGCAGTACTATTCATTGAGGTGGACGGAAGCAACCAAGAGGTTGTCAAGGAAGAGGCGGAGACAGTTAGGAAGGTTTGCGAAAAAATAGGTGTGAAACAAATTATATACTCCACAGATCCCAAGAGAACGGAGGAGCTCTGGAAACTTAGACATTCCCTAGCAAACCTGTTAGCAAAACTGAGGGGAGAAAACATTGCTATAAACAGTATCCAAGACTTTGCAGTACCCATATCTCACGTGCCTGAGGCCATTAAGGAGGTTAAAGCGTTGGCTGCCAAATATGGGAGACTTATGGTGGCCTTTGGACACATCGCCGATGGAAATGTCCACCTAGGTAGCGCAATAAATGTGGAGGATCCTGCGCAGAGGGAGATGGCTGTGAAGTTTGCAAGCGAAGCAGTGGACATTATCATCAGGAAGCATGGTGGAACCCTATCGGCGGAGCACGGGACGGGGGTATCAAAGGCGGCGTTCATCGAGTTGGAACACCGGGACACCCTTACCCTGATGCGGGGAATTAAGAAGGTTTTTGACCCACACAACATCTTGAACCCTATGGTGATGGGACTCACAGAAGTACCAAAGGATGAATTTGTTTACATGGCGGGTGTGAAGTAATGTCGACAGAGGAAGAGAAAAAGAAGGCAATGGAAGATTGGGAAAAATTAAAGGCTGCGGAGAAGAAGACTCTAAATGATTTTCGGACACAGCTTGCTATGTGCAATATTTGTGCCTTTTGCAGGATTCGCTGTCCAGTTTATCAACAGGTTAAGTGGGAGTCGGTGACGCCAAGAGGAAAGATGCAGATACTCAGGAATGTGGTTAAGGGGTGGATTAAGCCCACACCACAGGTTGCGGAGAGAATTTTCTCCTGCACCACCTGTCAGATTTGCAACCAGCAATGCGACGCAGAGGTTCGCCCATTTGACATTCTCAAAGTTGCAAGAAGGGAACTCACGGAACAAGGTCTGGGTCCTCTTCCAGAGGAGAAAAAAATGGATAGGAGAATAAGGGAATATAGGAATCCTTACAGGGAGCCTCAGGAGAGACGTTTTAGCTGGTTGGAGGTTAAGGTTCCAAAAACTGCGGATACTCTGCTCTATTTTGGCTGTGTAACAGCTTATCGGTATGGAGAAACGGGCAGGGCCATTGTGGAACTGCTCAGGAAGGCTGGGTACAAATTCACAATAACTTCCGATGAAGGCTGCTGTGGTATGCACCCCTATTGGGATGGAGAAATCAAACTTTCTGCGGAAATAGCCAAGGAAAACTTGGAAATATTCAGGAAAACTGGGGCGAAAGAGATAGTCACCGCCTGCGCTGGATGCTATTCTACCTTCAAAAACGTCTATCCTATGCTCGTGGAAAATTTCGACTTCAAACTAAGGCACTTCTCAGAGCTCCTACTGGAACTGATTAAGAAAGGTAAGCTCAAACTCAAGAAAAAGTCTCCCATGAAGGTGACCTACCACGACCCCTGCCACTTGGGGAGACATGCTGGAATATACGATGCCCCCAGAGAAGTAATCAAATCCATTCCTGGAGTGGAGTTGGTAGAAATGGAGCACAGCAGGGAAGATTCACAGTGTTGTGGTGGTGGAGGAGGATACTTTACCGCTTTTCCAGAAAACTCTGTGGCAATCGCTGAAAAACGTATAAAGGAAGCTGAGGAAACCGGAGCAGACGCATTAGTTACAACCTGCCCTCTCTGTAGAACAAATTTGGATCTAGCTATTAAGAGATTGGATTCTAAACTCAAACTTTATGATTTATCGGAGTTAGTGTTGGAGCACGTGTCCTAGTAGGGTTTGGATCCGATCTCCCAAATTTTTTGTTTATAACTAGTTTTAAAAACCCTTGTATCATCACTCTTCTAGTTGTTAATGTTTATGGGAAAATAGTTTGAAAATTGGAATGGGATTTCAAATGGAACCTTTATGGATGTGAATTTTTATGAAGCAGGGTTTGCGGAGCGACCTTATTAAGAAGGGGTTTCAGAGGTGTACTCAGAGGGCGCTGCTTAAATCTTTAGGTCTAGACGATGGAGCTATTGAGAGACCCTGGGTGGCGGTTGTTAACTCTTGGAATGAGATTGTTCCGGGTCACATACATCTCAGATCTATTAGTAGAGCGGTTAAGGCGGGAATTATTTCCGCGGGGGGCACACCCTTCGAATTTGACACCATAGCTATTTGTGACGGTTTATGCCAGGGAACTATCGGTATGAGGTACCCTCTCCCCAGTAGAGATATTATTGCTGATAGTATTGAAGTCATGGTTCAGGCCCACATGTTTGACTCCATGGTACTTATTCCCTCCTGTGATAAAACGGTTCCGGGACACTTAATGGCTGCAGCCAGACTGAATATTCCCTCCATTGTAGTAACGGGCGGCCCTATGCTCCCCGGCTCATATAGGGGTAAAAAAATTACTACAGTAGAGATGCGAGAGTTTATGGGCAAATTTAAGTTGGGTGAGCTAAGCGAGGAGGAGCTAAACATAATCGAGGGATTAGCTTGCCCAGGCCCAGGCTCCTGTGCCATGCTGGGAACCGCAAACACCATGGCCGCAGTTACTGAAGCGCTGGGCATGTCGCTTCCCGGCTGCGCTACAGCCCACGCTGTGGATGCCAAAAAGATCCGCATAGCCCATGAGACAGGAAAAAGAGCAGTCAAACTAGTGGAAGAAGCATTGCTTCCCAGGGATATAATGACGCAGCAAGCATTTGAAAACGCTATTATAGTGGACTTGGCTTTGGGAGGCTCTCTTAATGCTACTCTACACATTCCAGCCATAGCTCGGGAGGCAAAGCTAAACATTGGTCTAGACAGGATGGATGAGTTGAACTCGTTAACACGGCACATTTGTAACCTTCTGCCATCTGGTCCCTACAACCTCAAAGATTTAGATGAGGCGGGAGGAATCCCCGCAGTTATGAAGGAGTTAAGCGGAATTCTCAACCTTGACTGTATTACGGTGACTGGAAAAACGGTCAGAGAGAATATTAGTGATGCGAGAACATTGAGACCAGAGGTCATAAGACCCTTTGACAATCCAGTTCATCCAGAGGGGGGACTCGCAGTACTCAAAGGAAATCTAGCCCCAAATGGATCTGTGTGCAAGCACGTAGCAGTAGTTAAAGAAATGCTGGTTCACAGAGGTCCTGCAAAGGTTTTTGACTCCATGGAGGAGGCTATAGAAGCCCTATTAGGTGGACAAATAGTGGCCGGCGATGTCATAATCATCAGGTATGAGGGCCCGAAGGGCGGGCCGGGAATGCGTGAAATGCACCAGATAGCGTCTATAATAAATGGGATGGGGCTGGGGGACAAAGTGGCATTAATAACTGATGGGCGTTTTTCTGGTTCCACCAGAGGAGCCATGATTGGGCATGTCTCCCCCGAAGCCGCCGAAGGCGGCCCCATAGCAGTAGTAAAGAATGGAGATCTGATACTAATTGATATCCCCAAAAGGAGACTAAACATGGAAGTGTCTGGCGATGAACTTAAAAGGCGTCTAGACGAGTGGAGGAGCCAACCCCCAAAGCTTAAGGGAGCTGAGGGTTATCTTCAGCGTTACCGCTTTTTCGTTACTTCCGCAGATATGGGTGCGATACTAAAAGAGCCAAATGGTGATCTTGTCTTGGGCAAATAATCCGTTACATACGAAAAGAATATTTTTGGTTTTGGACCATATTAACTTATGGATACTGAAACTTATGTTGCAAATTTTTTGGAGGTTTTCCCACCCATCAAGGATGCAATGACTTCTAGAATGGCGGAGCTTAACAAACAATTGAACAAAAAAAGGGAAAAGAACCCTTTTCTCATAATGCAAAAAATGATGGAAATTACAATGGAAGTCATCAAAAAATTTGAGCCTCAAATCAAGAAAAAAACAGGAATGACAGCCGAAGAATTCCTCAAATACCAAAAAGAGCACGAAGAAGAGATAAACGCCTATCTGGAGGAGCACCCGGATCTAAAGGAGAGAATGGAAAAACTCAAAGTAAAGATAAACATAAACGAATTGTAAGAAAAACTCCCATTTATTTTCCCGCCCCCCACTAATTACTTAGGTTATCCATTTATCCTCTCTCTTTTTTATTGTTGGGCGTCCTTTTTCGGGGAAATTTTTGGCGGTAGAAATTGTTTATTGAGAGATTTTCATTATGAATGTTTTTTGGATAACGATTATTAGGGGAAAGGGTTCATACATTTCTGATGTAAAATGTTTTGGGTTGTGATTCTATGCCTTACTTGACTGGTGGAGAGATAATTGCCAAGACTCTCTTAGCTGAGAAAATTCCTTATGCAGTGGGAATTCCTGGGCATGGTAATCTAGGTTTGGTTGATGCCTTTAAAGAACATGAAGTTCCTATTATTCAGGTTAGACACGAGCAGTCCGCATGCCACCTAGCAGACGGTTACTGTAGGGTCACTGGTAAACCATTAGCGGTTTTCACCTCTATAGGTCCCGGCGCCTGTAACACGGTTATTGGTGCAGCCACCGCCTATCTTGACAGTATTCCTATGCTGATTTTTACTGGGTCGGTTCACACCTACATGTTTGGAAGGGGTGTTCTTCAAGAAATTGAGAGAAAACACTGGGCGGATTTCCCCAGAGTTATGGAGCCGGTGGTCAAAAAGAGTTACCAAGTAACAAGGGTTGACCAGTTGCCATGGGTTTTAAACAACGCCCTCAGAACTGCATTGGGCGGGCGGCCTGGCCCCGTACATATAGATTTGCCTATGGATGTTCAGGCAGAGGCTGCCGAAGTGGAACTTCCTAAGCCCATCGGTTCCAGACTTGGGGGAAGAGTTCAGGGTGACCCTGAGAAAATAATTGAAGCCGCTAAACTTTTGGCAAAGGCTGAAAGACCCGTGATTCTTGCTGGTGGAGGAGTGATACTCGCAAATGCTGAAAAAGAGCTTGTGGAGCTGGCAGAATTTTTGGGAGCCCCAGTAATAACGACCATGATGGGAAAGGGTGTGATTCCAGAGGATCATCCGCTTAGCGCCTTTTATACTGGTTCTAAGGGTTCACCTGTGGGAAGCGTAATTGGAAGGGAAGCAGATGTGATTCTTGCGGTGGGATGCCGCTTTGCTGACGAAACCACCAGTTCCTATAAGCCTGGTGAATCCTTCAATATTCCTCCCACTAAACTGATACACGTGGATATCGACCCGGGCGAAATTGGGAAAAATTATCCAGTTGAAGTGCCAATACTTGGTGACGCGAAGAGTGTTTTGGGAGAGCTGTTCAAAGCTCTTCAGAAAATAACTTCAAAAAGGAAGTATGAGCAGTCAGACTACTTCAAGAGGCTTTGCAGACTTAAGGAAGATTGGAAAAAGGAATTGCAAAAGTTAAGGGAGGGCTATCCCACTACCATATCTTGCTATCTTAAGGAGTTGAGAAAAGTTTTGCCTCGTGAAACTATAGTGGTGACGAGCGCTGGACACGCCCAAGCGTCGGGATTCCAAGAGTTTCCAGTTTACTATCCAAGGACTCATATCTCCCCCGGAGGTTTTTCAACTATGGGGTTCGGTGTCCCCGCAGCCATAGGGGCTAAGCTGGCCAAACCTGAAGTGCCAGTAATTGCTATAGAGGGTGATGGTTCATTCCTTATGACCTGCCAAGAACTGGCGACAGCTGTGCAGTACGAGGTACCTATATTGGTCACTATTTTCAACAATTATGGCTGGATTGCTATACGCGACCTTCAAATTGACGTTTATGGTAAAGAAAGAAGTTATGGTGTGGAGTTTAGGAACAAAGCCGGGCAACTCTACTCCCCAGACTATGTGAAACTAGCTGAATCCTTTGGGTGCTATGCAGAAAAAATAGATAGAGGTGAACAGGTAGCAGCGGCTATCAAAAATGCAATGAGCTCAGGTAAACCTGCAGTGATAGAATTAGAGGTAGCTCTGGAGCACCCCAGAAGTCAGGGTAAAGCTTACGGCTGGTGGGATGTCCCTATACCCAAGTACCTAAAAAGATAGAGGTTACAATCTGTCTATTAACAGTTTGATAAAAGAAAAAAGAGAAGGGTTAGTAAATTTGCAAGTGTGATTCTTTTTTCTACCTTTCCATTTTCTCTGTTTCTTACCACACCTTTGCGGACCTTCGAGTGGTGTTTAGTTAGTTTTGTATGTGTTTAGCTGTCGTGGTTGAATAACAATATTGGGGCTCTAAAACCCCGAAGGAAGGCTTTGGCGAATGTCTCCCACCATGGAAAAGAAAATAAGGTAGCCCTCCTTTTCAGGGAAAGGAAGCGTATAAAACCAGGTCGGCTCCCAGGAGCTAAATACATATTTAGTTTTTATTTATTATTTGATTTCGTCTGGGCTTACTTCTTTGTGGGTTTCTGCGGATTTTAGGGCGGCGAGGGCGAATTGGAGAACCTTTTTTCCCTCCTCTCCTGATAGTATTGGTTCCTTATCTTCTAATATGGCATCGATGAAGTGAAGGGTGGAGTCAATGAAGCTGTCCGCCCAATCGCATCGAAGATTCTCGAATCGTGTCAATTCTCCATCTTTATACATTATGACTGAGGGAATATCTAGCAGTTGTCCAGTGCACTGGTTTATCCAGATGTAACCTTTTGTCCCTGTGATTTCCACTCTCTCGTCAGTACCATAATACTTGGATTTAATTTTCATTTCTGGAGCGAAGGATGTGTCCCATACTCCCAATTTTCCGGGAGACTTGTACTTCCACATAATTATGGCTGGAGAGTCAAGATATAAGCCTGGTCCCAGCTCTGTGGTTTCAATCCAGGCAAATACCTTGTCCACATCTCCCATAAAGTAGCGTGCTATAGAAAACTTGTGATAGCCGTCATCCCAGATTGTGGGTCCCCCGCCACACTGTTCTGGAGTAAAACGCCACATCCAAGCCTCCAAGGGCACCTCCCAGCCACATTCCACGGAGCCCGAAGTCATCTTGATTCGAATCATGTGCGGGTTTCCAATTTCTCCAGCATCCATTAGCTCCTTTGCCTTGCGGTAGGGGGGATAAAAGATAAAGTTTTCATAAACCTTAAATTTGACTCCCGCCTTTCTGGCGGCACTTATCATCTCATCCATTTCCTTCACATTCATAGCGGGTGGTTTCTGAACCGAAACATGTTTACCAGCTTCAGCTGCAGCAACGGCTACCTCTTTGTGCAAATAGTGAGGAAGCAGTATCTCCACCATGTCTACCTGTTCGTCCTTGAGTAAATCATTGTAATCCCTGTATATTTTAGCTTCGGATAAACCATACTCTTTTGCCCTCTTTTTTGCTCTCACTCCTCTCGAATCACAAAGAGCCACAATCTTAGCCTTATCAGTCTGTAGATAGCCGAGAACATTAAGGTCGAAAATTCGACCACACCCAATAATTCCAACACCTAAAGGCTTCAATTTCAACACCTTACAAATTTAAATTTCAAAATTAAGTTCTAACCAGTTTCAGAAAACCAACATTCGATTCATATTTTTAAATCTAAATTCACCTATTTTGGATATATAAATCTGAGGAACAATTAAAAAGCGCCACAAAATAAGTCTTCACCCTCCAGCAAAAGCCATAGTCAACTCCACCTTGGAGCCCTCCTTAAGCTTCACCATGTTGTAGCCGCCTCGCTCTATGGGGTCCTCTCCGTCGACAACCACCATAACTAGGGGTTTAAGTTCGTTCTCCTTCTTGTCCCAAAGTTTATCATACAACCCATCCCCTCTATGCTTGTCAACAATTAGATTCATTAAATCCTTAAGAGAAGAACCTTGCGGTAAATCATACTCTTCCCAAGAAGTGCCAGCAAGCTCCTTAATCACACCATAATACTTGACGGTAACCCTCATAAAACCACCTCGAGAGTCCATAGGCCAAGCAAAGCATTAAGCAAGGTTAACTAATCGAAAAATAGTATTTTAGCCTTTTGAATATGGTGCCAGGAAGGGGTACCCAAGGAAAGAACTGTCGAATCAAAAAAGAGAATAAGTAGTGAGGTATACTCAGTTCAAACGGCTTTAGGTGCCCCACAGGTCTTTTGCCACATCAGGCAGGCCAATAATTATTAAGCGGTCTTTGGTGGGAATAGCGTCCTCGGTCCAGCCGCGGAATGCATAGTACTCTTTCATCATTATGTCCATTGGGGGAACCCTGCCCTTCTGGCCGCCCTCTTTGGTAGGTGTCAGGAGTCTTGGGGGAAGCTTGTTGTCCTTGGCAGACATACCGGCACGAACACAGTAAGCCCACTTAAGGTTAAACAAGCGGTCGGCGGTAATGTTTAGTGTTAGCTCATCGATGTTCCAACCACAACAATTTCTGAAGGCCTCCAAGAAAGTGGGCGTACTCATAGCGGTGCCACCAAACATACAAATGACTCCTGCTGCCAGTACCGCGAAAACGTCTTGCATGACTGCAGTGAGTGTACCCTTTCCTGTGGGGTCGAATCTTCCGGTTCTTTTGGTTATACCTGCGGGTGGTTGTAGTAGTCCCATATCCGCTATAGAGGGATATCCCGTCACGTGGCATGCGCCTCGTGGTGCAGTGGCATACTCTACTCCCATACTGTAGAATGCTCGGGGGTCGTGCATTGGAGCTTCGAGTCCTTTGACTGTTGTTAGAAATTCGTGTCCTTTACCCAGTTTGTCAGCTGCCGCTTGTGAGCCGTCTGCCAATAGTTGTCCAGCTTTTCCTTCTCTTCTCACTATTTTTTCTGTGAGTCTGACCACTGCATCGGCGTTTCCCCATGCTAGTTCTATTCCGTCTATGTCGTTCTTTTTTATTATTCCCTTTTCGTAGGCTTCTATGGCCCAAGCTACTGTGGCTCCTGTGGATATGGTGTCCACTCCATAATCGTTGCAGAGGTAGTTGATCCAAGATATGGGCTCAAGGTTATCAATGAGTAGTAGTGAGCCGAATGTTCCGCAGGTTTCGTATTCTGGTCCTGGTCCCTCGTATTTGTAGGGTCCTCCCTTGATTTCCACCCACCTTCCGCACCTTATGGGACAGTTGTAGCAGGCAGTTTGTTTTTTGAGTATGGTTTTGTACATGGCTCCGCCGCCGATTTTGTCTGTTCCTTCCCATTCTCCTAGTTGCCAGTTTTTGATGGGGATGTCTCCGAGGGGCTTCATGGAGTCCATAAAGTATTCGGTTCCATATTTTCCTAGGCCTAGTGCCACCATGGGGTTGATTTCTATCCAGTGGGTATACTTTTTGATTTGTTCTTTTACTGCGTCTGGGTTTGCCCACTGTATGTCTCCTGTTCCTTTGATGGCTATGGCCTTGAAGTTTTTGCTTCCCATCACTGCTCCGGCCCCGCCTCTTCCTAGGGCCCGGGCTTCATCGTTTATGATGCAGGCTAGTTTAGATTTCTTCTCGCCAGCTGGCCCTATACACAGGACTCTGGCTTTTTTCTCGCCCAGTTCTTCTCGTATCATTTCCTGGGTCTTGAATGTGCCTTGCCCCCAGATTTTTGAAGCGTCTCTCAGCTCGTATTTGTTGTCTTTTACTGAGAGGTATACTGGTTTTTTGGATTTTCCTTCGATGACTATTCCATCGTATCCAGCTCTCTTCATTTCAAAGGCGAAGTATCCGCCGGAGTTTGCTTCTCCATACCCGTGAGATATGGGAGATTTGAATACTACGGTGAATCTTGAACTACAGGGCAAGCCTCCTGATAGGGGTCCGGTGAAGAAGTAGAGTTTGTTTTTTTCGTCGAACTCGTCTATCTTTGGAGGGACCTCGTCGTAGAGTAGGCGCGCTCCAAATCCGCTGCCTCCAATCCATGTTTTGGCCCATTGCTCGTCTATAGGTACCTCTTTTATTTTTTCTTCTGTTAGGTTTACTCTTAGGTATTTACCCATCCATCCGAACATTTCGCTCACCTCACTTTTTGTAAGTCGGGGTGTTCAACTCGTTTGAATCCCTCTTTGGGGACGGGGTGTATCTTCTTGTAGAATTTCCTCAAAGTGGAGCCTGCGGTTTGCGGGTACAGAAAGGTTGACAGCGCTGATTCCATAGGTTCAACAGTTTTCAGCACGTAATCTTTACTGCCTAAACCTATCTCCTGCCCCACATTGCACTGTATGTCTTCGCTTATACCCATAAAGGAGCCCGCAGCACTGAACTTGGGTAAGCCTGGGGCTGCTACGAATTTTTGTTCGGCTGCTGAGCCCGGCATTCCCACTGATTTTATAGCCATGTCTAAGCAGGCTCGGTCTATCGCTACCGGATCTTTACCGGCGAAGACGCCCATGTTTGGGATAATGGGTCGGTCGGAGTAGGGGATGCAATCGCACCAGGGAGTGCTGTCTATTGCAAAGTTTATGAATCCCACTTTTCCCGGCTCGAAGGTTTTCATACAGGCAAGTGCTGAGTCAGCTATTGCAACACAGCTCGCTTCAAGGGTGTCTAGCACTTCAAGGGTTGCGAAAACACCACAATCTAAGGTCATAAATAGGTGAGCCAAACAACCCTTGCACAGTTCTCGATTAAATTGAATCGGCCCATCTTCAGGAACAGACAGTGCACCCTCAGGGCAACAAGAGATGCATGTTTCCCACTTCTCGCATTCTCTACCGTTACAGTATTGTGGGAAGTAACCTAACGCCTGCAAACCTAGTACGGGATGAACCCCCAGATGTAGATTGTATTTCCCTCTCTTAGATGCACATCCTACACCGATGTTTTTGATGGATCCTCCGAATACCCCCATTGGGTGTCCCTTAAAGTGGGTTAGTACTATCATAGCATCCGCACATGCAATTGCAGTTGCTATATATTGTTCTTTGAGTATGTATCCTTCGGGTAGGTCTACTCGGACATCGTCTGTTCCTAGGAAGCCGTCTCCTATTATTACGGGGCATCCTACTGTTCCTGAATTGAAACCGTTTCTCTCTATGGTCATGTACTCGTCCCAAGCGTTTGTCCGGAACACGTAGGGAGCGTAGGGTAGGGTGGTTGTATCAACAACGAAGGGCCTTCCTCCCAGTTCTTTAACTTTGTCCGCGATTGCTCTCACGTAGACTGGTCGGAGGTAGGCGGTGTTGTTCCATTCGCCCATATGTACTTTTATTGCCACATAGTCGCCTTTGTCTACGCACTCGTTTAGTTTGGCCTGTTCAAATAGGTGGAGTGCTTTTGCTACTAGGCTGGTTGCTGTGCTTTCACTTCTGTCGTCCATATAAAATACTTCAGATTTTGCCATGTCTATCCTCCTTTCTAACATGTTTGAGTGAATATTTTTTGGTATATGTTCTTAAAATTATTTTCGCCTCAGTTCTAAATTTTAAAAACTTTTCAACATTTGCCGTATCTATGCTAGCATAAGATATTAGCTATGACTATTCCTTTGTTCTTATTATTATTTATATTATATTTTTCTCTATTTTTTAGGCAGAAACCAGTTGGTTGCCCAATAGTTTGGGAGTTTTTATAGAAACATTTAGTGAAGGGAAATTTTAGGTTCATGAGCAGTTTTCAGAACTTTTCGTCCTTTTTTTGACAAGATTTATATTCTATGGTGTTGGTTTCTTAATTTTTAAGGAGTATTAGTGAATTGGAGTTGGTTTTATGGTTAAGTTTCCTAGCGACGATTGGGCGAAGGCGTATATGAAGGCTTTAAACGAGAATAAGGCTTATGAGGATGCGGCTCTGGACTGGGAGGGCGACTTTCTTTTCGTTCTGGATCCTGATGATAAATTGAAGCAGAGGACAGCCATATACCTTGATCTTCATCATGGGAAGTGCAGGGAAGCTTATGTTTTGAAGCCAGGTGAGGAGAAAAAGACGAGTTTTGTCATCGAGGCTCCCTACAGTGTTTGGGTTAGAGTGATTAAGAAGGAACTGGATGCAATTCGAGGATTGATGACGGGGAAGTTAAAGTTGAAGGGCGATATGGCTAAGGTAATGCGGTACACTAAGGCAGCACAGGAGATGGTTAACACCACCACCGCAATTCAGAGTGAATTTCTCTAAATCTTTTTTATTATCTTTGGGTGGGTGATGGTTTTGTGGTTTTTTATCGGACCTAAAGTGGTTTTTGGAGAAGACGCTTTGGATTACCTAGAGCAAGTTAAGGGCAGCAAGGCGCTTATAGTTACGGATAGAGTTATAGCAGATTTGGGGATTGTTGACAGGGTTAGGGAAAAGTTGAAGACTGCAGGTATAGAGTGTGAGGTTTTTGATGAGGTGGAGCCGGATCCTTCAGATACTACGGTGTTTAAAATTTTAGATATGCTGAATGATTATGAGCCGGATTGGATAGTGGGCTTGGGTGGTGGCTCCAGCATGGACGCTGCTAAGGCTGCTTGGGTGTTGTGGGAGAATCCGGAAAAGAGATTGGAGGACATTAACGCCTTTACTCCAGTGAGGGTTAATCAGAGGGCGCGGCTCATTACTATTACAACCACTAGTGGTACGGGTTCTGAGGTTACTTGGGCTGCGGTGGTTACTGATACTAGGGAGCATAGGAAGATGATTTTGATGGCGAAGGAGATTGTCCCCTTTGCGGCGATTGTTGATCCCAAACTTACGCTTAGTATGCCCCCTAGATTGACTGCGGTTACTGGTCTGGATGCTTTGACCCATGTTGTGGAGAGTTACATTAATTCTTGGAAGAACGATTTTTCTGATGCCTTTGCTATGAGGGCTATCCAGTTTATTTTTGAGTATCTTCCTAGGGCTTACAGGGATGGTAGGGATATGGAGGCCCGCACCAAGATGGCAAACGCGGCAACTATGGCTGGCTTGGCTTTTGGAAATGCTTCTGTGGGCATTGCACATGGGGTAGCTCACTCGGTGGGGGCGGTGTTTGGTTTACCGCATGGCTTGGTTTGTGGTGTTGCTTTACCCTATGTCATTGAGTATAATATTCCCACCTCTGCAAAGCACCTAGCTGAGCTGGCGGAACTTATTGGGATTAGGGAGAAGGATGAGTGGAGGGCGGCTAAGGCTCTGGCTGAAAGGACAAGGAATCTTTTAAGGGAGATTGAAATTCCCATGTGTTTAAGGGATTTGGGTATTGGGGAGAAGGATTTTAGAGAAAATTTTGAGCGTTTGGTTAGGCTGACAATTCAGGATGCTTCAAGTACACTGAATCCTAGAACATTTACCAGAGAGGATATAGAGAAGATCTATGAATGTATTTATTATGGTAGGGAGGTTGACTTCTAGGAAGGTTATATGCAGCGGTATAGTTGGATGAGGGGGGTTACATCGTTTATGGCGGCTTCGAGGCTTATGGAAGGGTATTGGTCTATCTGATATTTTCCCCCTTCTTCTTTTAGTATGTTGTGTTTTATTAGTATTTCTAGGGTTTCTATTAGGCGTTCCTGGGAATTGAAGTTTTTAATTTGGTTTATGGTTTGGTGCTGCAGAATTTGGAGGGTGGTCACTTCTAGTTTTTTCTGGCGTATTTCTCTTAGGGCGGATACAATGTTTTTGGGGGGCGGTATTCCCACTTTCCATATGAGTGTTTCTTTTCCCAGTCCTTGGAGGTTTATTATTTTGTTGTCATGGAGCTGTTTTATGATTAGTTTGGGGTTGTCAGAAATGTTTTGGGTGATTTTTATAATTTCTTCCTTGTTTACGAGTGGGGGGAAGTGAAGTATGGCATCGAATAGTTTTCTGGTTTCATTCCAGTCTTGATGTGTTCCCTCAAGGGGAAGGGGACTGTATTTTAACGCAGAAAGTCTTCCGTCTTTTTCCAAGATGGGGGATAGTTCCTTTTCGACTTTTTGGATAAGTGTTTTTAGGCAACCGTTACCGTTTGGTGTTAGTCCAGTTATTTCTGTTACCAGTTCGGGTAGTTCGGCTGGTATGATGAGTAGCCTTGTGGCTCGAGCGATGATTGATTCTATTCCCCGGGAGTAGAAAACATCTATGAGTTTCCTTATCTGCTGGGTGGGCAGGATGGGCTTTTTTTCACAGAATTTTTTTATGCACTGGTCAATGAATTTTCTTCGGAGTTCTTGCCCTACCTCCAGTGATGGGAAAAGTGTGGTGAATGATACCGCATCCCTATTCGCTCGGATAAAGCCCATTGAATCCGAGTGTTTATTGTTCAAATCAAACCCCCCTAGGCTTGCTTACCTTCCAAATCACCTCTAATCCATGTTTTGGTTTAAAAAGGCGATAAAACTTTTTGGGAGAAATTTTATTCTGCCGGGCTATTTTGACGATCTTGGCTAATAACTCGTCCGCGAGAAAGTTGGGTAAATCTGTTTCTATGAGGCTGAACGCGTGGGCAAACTCAAGCGACCAAGGCACATTGTTCAGGTTGCTTGCCTGGTAATAAATGGCGGAGCACACATATTCGAGTTGCTTTTCGCTTTCCGCTATGTCCTTGTGCACCTCCACTCTGATGGGGAGAGCCTCTTGGTGGGGTTTTATGTAGAAGAACTTTTGCTGGGAGAGAAATTTGGAGTAACGTTCGCCGAATATTTTCCTATTTGCCAGAGTTGTCCACAGATCACTTGTTTGGGGAACTGTGATGTTGAGCTCCTCCCGATTACCCGGTCGGAGAAGGGAATCCAAAAGGTTGACATCATTTATTCGGCCATAAACTCCACTTAACCAGTAGGAAACGTTCTTGTACTTTGAAATTAGATCCATAGAGTGGGGGGACTTTATCACAAAAGCATGGAGTGTCTCTAAGAGCTTTTCAGCCAGTATATCTGCAGTGCCCTGGTTTCCATAGATTTTTTCGAAAACCATTTTGTACTCCTGTTGCACCTCTCGACTCTGGTTGCTGAAAATTTCTGATTCCCCCAGACTATAGGGCAGAAGATCATAGTGAGGGACGAAGGGACCGTCCAGCAAAACGAGATCGCAACTGTTTCCCTCAAGTGCACGTAGACTAACAAGGCGCTCAAGGTACTGGCGGGAAACTGCTTGAATCCTCTCCACGTCCTCGTCTACCAGGCCCATAACAGGTATACACTTTCCAACAATATAGGGGTTGTGTGCCACGGGATTGTTACACTTGAAGGTTATTCCTGCCGCTGAAACTACAATGAGATCCAATCCCGCCCTTTGGCTTCTATTGGAGGAACCGTCAACTGCAACTGTAACAGCATCTCGGGCTGAGGGATTGGTGTTAAGTGTAAGGGTTTCAAGCTGCTTACTCTCACTTAGATTCTCAACTGACTCTATGAGATTCAGATACACGTCGTAGAACCGATACACTTCAGACTCAAGTATGTCCAGTGTCTGGTGGAAAATTTCTCCACCACGACTTCCACTTTTCTCCTCTTCCAAGAATTTTAAAAGGTTGTTCACATTCTATTCCTCTCCGCGAAGTCCCTATGGAGATCAAAGACTGTGTTTCCGCCGTAGCCCAGCTGTATGTCTCCCTTTTCAATGGTTACACAGAGAGGGTCCTTCAGCGGAGTGGCCATACCAGCTATCAGGAACTCTCCCACCCCCAAACGAGGAAGAATCTTTTGAATCTCTGGAAAATCGGTGTAGTCTTCTATGGCTCTCATATCATTTGCTGCTGTTAAACAGCCACAGAAAAGGGTGCTGAGGTTTGAGAAGACTGTTTTTGAGATTCGGGATATTCTTTGATTAATGATGGTTAGGTTTGCCCCGAACTTGCGGCCCTCCTCAGAAAGGCTTGTTATTTTTCCTGAGGAAAGGTAGGGCTTTCCAACAGTTATTTGACCGTAGGAGCCACCCATCTCAGGAATATAGTTTTTCGCCTCGTCAATTACTAGGTGAATCGGGTATCTGTTTCGAAGAATCAAATCCGCAATGGTTCCAATCTTAGCCTGTCTAGCATCCAATGTGTCACAAGAAGCGTCAATAACCAATATGTTTCCAGCAGCCCTCTTCCAAATTGTGTTGTACTGATCCACGCTGCCCCCTGCAAAAATATCTTTACCCAGCAATTTAACCCGACGCCGTATGGCCGCACTCCAGCTGCTTATAGAACCATCTTTTTTATAGAATTCGTCTAGCCACTCATTCACGTAGGACATAAAACATTCACTGTTGAGTTCCGCAGCGCCACACGTAAAATCCATAACGAAAATATCCGCCGCCACCTCTACAGCCTTCCTAGCCTGAGAGGGAAGCACATCTAATGCCAGAGTTTTAACAATATCGTTAGCATCTGTAGGAACCACCGGTAATTCTAAACTAGACATCACCTGGAAATTGCTACACAACTTGTCCAGATTGCTGGTAGCATATTCACCAGTATGATCCCAAACTATAACATTAACTTTCTTTTTCAGAGAGGATAACCCCACAATATTAGCCGCAGTGGTAACGCTCTTGCCCATACCTATACGAGCAAATATTCCCACCCCCAAACGTAGTATAGCCGAGGCGTCCAGATCCACGGGGTAATCGGTTTCGCGAATCTTACCCACAGGATAGTATTCTCCCTCCCTAGCGGGATCTCGGAAGAGGGCTTCGTAATCTTCCTTGTTAGATATGAATATGGGGGAGCAGGGTTTGGGGGGGTGGGATAACCTGCGCACTCCGGGATGGGCGGGAATTCCATATATGCGGAGTTCGCCGAACTTCATATTTTGATCTAGTCGGGGTACTTCACCGTAAAGGCTGGAGAAGTAGTTCAAAACGTCTGTGGTTGCCCCTCTTGTGGCAGCGAAAAGGTTTGAAACTAGCCCGATTACTTTAGTTTTTTGGTGGCTGACGGTGAGGAGTTGGCCCTCATAAACATAATCCGTGGCGTAGTCGAAGACTGCGAAATCGCACTTTTTAGTGCTGGTTGGACTTGTTACGAAACCTACGGGAGAGGCGCCCTTCAAGATTTGTTCTTTTGAACGCAAATACTCATATTCTTCGACTTCGGAGCTCATAACGGCTCGCAGCACGGATGTTTCGAGGCCTGTTTCCTCAACCGTCATACAAATTACCCTGTAGGGTTTTAACTTGTTCATTTTATAGGAGAACCACTATTTAAATTTAGTGGAAAACACAAAAAATTTTTGAATTAATGGAAGGATAACCTATCATAATATATAAATAAAATGCGATTTTTGTGATAGGACTTCTCATTTACTGAAAAAACTTTCTTAAAATTGTTAAAGTGGCAGGAGCAAAAAAGAAGAAAGTATGATGTTTTGGGGAAAGTTTGGATGCTTTTTGAACAATTTTACTGGTCTGCTGGCTGGTCCGGAGGACAAGCTTATTCCTATCATTATTTATAAATAAATTTGAATGATTGTGATAGTAGCTATGTTGTGCGTATTGTGCTTTAAGGGGATATTTCTGAAAAGACCATAAAATATATATACAGGATATATAATATTTCATACAAAAACCACCACTTCCACTCGTTTAGAAATAAATAAAATAATATTGACAGGTTTATTCGTCTCACCTACGGGAAAATTAGTGATGATTTCGAGGCGTCCTAGATGATAGATGAATTACTAGGTTTGGGTAGATCAAAAACACGTTTGGATATTGTAAACCTTATGTTGGATGAGGGTAGACCCTTATCAGCTTCAGAGATAGCGGAAAGGCTGAATATCAGCCTTAATGCTGCGAATATTGCTATCCACTATTTGAATAAGGCGCGTCTTTTGAATAAGGTTGAGCGTGGCATGTATGAGGTCAATGTTTATGCCTTCTGTAAGGCGTTTCTAACTTTTCTTTTAGGTTCTAAGGTTAGTGGTTATGCTGGTAAGAGTCTTGAAGAATACACAAAGTGAGTGGGAGGTGAAAAGCAAGGTTGAGTGGTCTATTAGACGATACGGTGCTGCGGCTCCGAGGTGGCAGTCTAAAGGTTCTATCGCTTCTATCCACTTCGCACCGTCCCTTAAGGCCAGTTGAGATAGCGGATATTCTGGGCATGCAGCTCAACGATGTGGGAAAGTATCTTACTAGGTTGACTAGTAAAGGGCTGGTTTCGAAGGTTAACTTGAATGGTAATTCCACTGGTTACACTTCAAACCTAGATATTCTGGAACTTGTGCTGGACCATGAGCGTAGATTAAGGAATTTGGAGTAGGGCCTATTTAGGAATGGGGGCTGCTTTTTGAGTTCCGAGGATAGCGATAATCTTTTTGACAAGTTCGACAAACTTATGAGGATGAGGGACAATGCAAATAAGGTGCTCATCTACATTCTAACTAGCTCCAAGCCAGTGACTCCTAAGGAGCTTATGGATAATTTGGGTTTAACGGAGAATAGTGTTTGGAAAACTGTCAGGCGTTTAGAAGCAGATGGTTTTCTTAGACTAGTTGGTAGGGGGGAGTATGAACCTAATTTGGGTTTGTTAACCGCGCTTCTTCTGTTTAAAGTGCAGGAGTTAATCAAAATGTTAGAAAAGGGATGATTGGATGGGTGAGGATGAAGAGCAGATTAGTTCCAAGGAGGCGTTTAATAAATTATTGAGGCTGGGTGAGTCCTCCATTCAGATAATTGAGTACATACTTTGCTCAACTAAACCTGTGACTCCTAAGGAGCTGGTGGAAAAGTTGGGAATTACGGAGGGCACAGCTTGGAATGCGTTAAGTAGATTGCAAAAAATTGGTTTCCTTGTTACCAAGAGTAGGGGGGAGTACGAGGCAAATGTAGGATTTATTTTAGCTATGGTTCTTTTCACACTAAGCGATATGGCTGAAAAATTGAGAGAAGTGAAGAGGAGGTGAATCCAAGAAGGAGTAACTTGAAAGTGGAAAAATTTGCAGACCATTAAAATTTTCCGGGTAAGAGCGTTTTCCACCCCGGGACCAAATTCTCTATAAACTAGAGGTGTACTCGGCGGCTTCCTTCAAAATATAGAAAGATTTGGGTTTATTAGCCTTCTTGTAGTTTAAATATGGGTTCAATCAAATAGTCAAGTGAAGGGAAGATATGTCCCAAATAGAAGATCCTTAATGGCTAAAATTCTGGAAATCGTGATAAACACTGATTAAAGGGGATAAAGAGTAGGGAAAAGAAAACAAGAGGAATTATAGTTTATGATTTAAAATTTAACTCAATGTGTTGGAGGTTTGACAAATGGAAGATGAAGGTGTATTTGGAGAAGGAGAGACAATTGGGGGAGATTACAAGACCATATTGAAGAAGTTAATTGATCCTAGAGCCAGAACTATGTATTCCATCTTGGAGCTTCTGCTTCAGAACGTGAAAAGTGAACCGGTTTCTGCCAGTGATATAAAGGATAAGCTGGGGATTTCGAAACAGGCGGCTACTAATGCGGCGCGTAGGCTTGAGGAAACAGGATTCATAACCCGCACGCCTGAAGGATATATGGTAAATCAGGGATTCATAATAAACCTGTTAATACAACTTGTCGGGGAAATTTTGAAAAAATTCGAGCTCTAAATCGAAAATTGGTGACAGGGAGAGAGTCCTTGAGGAGAAAAGTGAACAATATGGATGGTAATCACCAGTATCTTTGCATCTTTTTATATGTATATTTTCTCTAAACCCTCAATTATGCTCTGGGTTCCCTTGCTTATTGCTACTTTTTCTATGTCTGAACGTGTTACTATTTTACCCGTTTTTGCCGATAGGTAACATAGAAGAGCCACCTCTACAGCTTTTTTTGCCTCTTCGGGGGAGAAGTCTGGCTCCCTGCCGTCGAGTACACATTCGGCGAAATGTGCGTCTTCGTTTCTAAATGAGATAATGTAATACATTGGAAAAGGCTCGTGCTCTACGTCAGGGCTGAACCACTGGTACCTGTGTTCGCCAGCTTCCTTACTAGTTGAGAAAATCTGTACCGGTTTTTTCCAGGAGTGATCCTCCAGAATGGTTCCCTCTGTTCCATAAAATTCCAGCCTGTTGTTCGGAGGGCTAAACACCGTGTCACTCACAACAACACTCCCAACGCAACCATTTTCAAATTTTAGAAGCATCATGGCGTTGTCTTCTGCCTTATTCTGCAGTTTTATAATCTGTTTAGCTAGCCAGCAGTAAGCTGAATGAACATCTCCTAACATCCAATTCAGTATGGCGAATTTGTGCACTGCTGCGTCCATTAACACGCCGCCGCCTGCTTTTTCTGGTGAGCCCTTCCAATGTTCAGGCTTTGCAAGATCCGGAGTTTCATCTACACCTTCATAACCTCTTACAAGTAAGGGGGTTCCTATTAGCCCTGATTCCAGTGTTTTTTTGATGAGTTGATGTGCGGGTAGGAAGCGGTGATTTTCTGCTATCATAAGTTTAACTCCAGCCTTTCTTGCCGCCTTTATCATTTTGTCACACTCTTCCAGGGTTGGAGCCATAGGTTTCTCACAGAGAATGTGTTTGCCAGCCTCTGCCGCTGTGATGGTTAGCTCGGCGTGCAGGTAGTGGGGGAGGGTTATGAGGACTGCATCAATATTCTCATTTTTCATAATGTCTTGGTAATTTCTGCTTACTGTTAGATTGTAAATATCAGCCAATTTCTTAGCGTTTTCATAGTTCACATCAAAGGCAGACACTAGCCTAATATTGTCCAAGTATTTACATGCTGAAGCATGAAAATGAGCTGCTGTCCCACATCCCAAAACACCAATTTTCACTTGTCTCATTGTTTCATACTCCTTAAAAATGGGTAAGTGTAATAAATTTTCTCACATCTTTAGTTTATTTTTTCCTATAGACCTTCCATTTAATTTTTTCCTTTTCGCTTTCAGAAAATATGGTTTTTTCCGCCTTTTTTGGGGAAAGAAGCCTTAAATAACCCCCTCGGGTTAAGGAGAGGTTTAGAAAAAATTAATAAGAAAATCTATATATTACTAAAAGTTACCCCTAAATGCGGCGTGATGGTTTTCGACAAGCTTATTTAACGACGCTAGTTTCTCTCACATCTATACATTCTGTAATGGAGTACTTGCTTACACCTCTAATTATAGAAAAACTAAAATAGTGAGAATACGTGAGTAATCTGAAATCTTTGCGTGGTAGGAAAAATAATTTCGTTATTCGACATTTAAATTGTTTTGAGAAGAAGGTTTAGCTATGACGGTGTATGTGAATTTTCACTTCCACTTGAACATGTTTTATGCAGAGTATACGGATGAGGAAGTGATTAGGCGTTTCCCAAACGTTTATAGGGCTTTGCTGGACTTTTTTGACCGCTTCCCTGAGATTAGGGCGGGATGGGATATTGAGTCTTCCCGATCCATTAATTTTCTTAAGAGAGCCGCTCCCGATGTTATTGAGAGACTTAATAAAGGTATTGAGAGGGGACAGTTTGAAATTTTGCTGGACACATGGAGTTTTAGTCTTCCTTCCATGCATACGGGTGAAGAATTTGATTTTCAGCACAAGTTGGCACTGAAAACCTTAAGTGAAACTTTTAAACGTGTCTCCAGGGGATATTTTGCCCAGGAGTGCTCCTATCACTCTGCTATGCCCATCCTTCTTCGGAGAAACGACATAGAGTACTTTATAACCCAAATGGCTGCGGTTCGCAACTGGATGCAAGACCTATCAGACTTGGATTATAGAATGCATGAGTTGGTGGCCTTTGATGGGGAAACCACTATTCCTTGTGTGTTGTTTATAACTGGTGTTGTGGAGGATCCAGTCTCCAAGATAAAAGAAATGAGAGATCACAAGTTTGGCGATGTTCTAGTTGTAATCTTGGAAGACGCTGAGGTTTTGCGAACGGATGTACTTGAAGAATACATAAGAGAGTTTGAAAAGCTGAAATATGTGAAGTACACTCTTTGCAGCGATTTTATACGCAAAGCAAAAGTGGGAAGACGTTTAAAAGTCCAGGATTTAACATGGGTTACAGGTCCCTACGACCACCTGCTTTGGGTTAGAGACCCTTGGGATCAGCATTTATGGACCTTGAATGAAAACGTTAGACAGGAAATACGTAAAGCCGAGTTCTGGATAAATTGGGCTAAAAATCAGGGTATCGATGTGAGTGGAGAGGAACGTGAATTAGAGGAGGCGAAGAAGTGGCTCCTTTTGGGCCAAAACTCGGACAAATTAGGTTGGGCCCCCTGCCCCTATAAGAGGTTTCAGGGAGAATATGAGTACCGATACGCCTTTGAAATCGCAAGTATTGCGGGTGCATTTGCCAGTGAAAAGATTTTTTCAAGATTGAACTTTGATTTCCCAAGAGATTCTCTCAAAAGATATCTAATTTTTAATTACCACCCGTATGAGGTGCCACTTATGCCTCTAAACATTGGAATCAAGCTGGAAGACCGGGTTCTAAAAATGGAGGAGCTAATTTTTCAAGTTAGGGGAGAAACTGTTGCTTGTGATTTTACAAGTTTCAGAAACCATTTTGATGGAACACTAAATGAGGCGAACCTAGTTTACATTGGAGGTTTAAAGCCCGGAGAGATTGCCACAGCCCGAATAGTTAGAGGTAAAGCGGAAGTTATCGGTAAAAACACCTTCTCAGTTTCGGAGAAGGTTTTGGGCAACGAACTGGTTGAGCTACAGTTTGAGGAGGGAGTTCCTTTGCGGCTGGTTGACAAGTCTGAAGGTACTGTTTATGGTGTGGAGGGCAAAGCGTTCATAGATTCTTTAGCCTTCTTTTTAGATGAAGATTCGTTGGAATCAGCTCCCTTGCTGGAAGTGTCAAACAGGGGAAGCAGGGGTGTTTTTGCCGAAGTTAAATACACTAGGAGATTAACTAATAGTTCCAGCATATCTACGAAGTTCAGAGTTTATCGCGGCCTTCCTTTACTGGAGGTAGAAAGCCAAGTTGATGTGAGAGGTAGCCATGCGGGGCGTATCGAGCCTTTAAATATTAGACCGGGTATAAATAGGCCGAGGAAGCTCTGGAGAGACTTGGGAAGTTGCCTGGTCCCATTAGAGGTTAGCGGTAATAGAAAGTTCCATCCCTTTGTTAATGATTGGCTGGCTATATCCGATGGCAAAAAAGGCTTAATCCTAGCGGGAGATGGAAAGATTCGATCATTCAAAGAAATTAGAGACGATGAGACAGAGATTAGCTTATTTAAGGCAGAGTCAACCTACTCAAATGACCCCATGGAAGCCTTTCGAGGAGTGTACACCCAAAAATGTATTATGGTGCCCTTCTCGGGAAGTCTTCCAGACAAGTACATATCTATGGCTAGATGTTATACCATGTCTCCAGGAATTGTAGGCATGACACAATATGAAGGATTCAGACAAGTAGTGTAACCCGCATTCCAAACCCTTCGATTAATTCTTTCTTTTTGGCACAATCAGAAGTGATATTTGGGGGAAAGCTTTTCTGCCTAAATTTTAGGAAGTCTGAATTGACACCAGAAGAAACAAAGAGCAACAAGAAGAAACACGAAAGTTGTAAAAGAGTGATGGATCGAGTTTAAATGAAGTGAATTGTTTAAAAGGTCATAAGAAGACTTTAAAACTTGGATGTGTCCTCTAAAAACAGAAAAGAAGTTTTTCTAAATGAGGGTAGATTATGAAAAAAAGGATTATTAGAAGCCCTGCCACTGAAAGGGAGGATAGGGTTCCTCCAGGTCAGAGAGTCGTAGAGAAATTGCCGGTTCTTCACTATGGAGGGATACCTGAGATAAATGTTTCAAAGTGGACATTTAGAATTTGGGGCTTAGTGAGAAAAGAACGAATCCTTAATTATGAGGAGTTTATGTCGCTTCCCATGGTGAAGGTGTTCTCAGATGTTCACTGTGTTACTGGCTGGTCCAAACTTAATAATCTCTGGGAGGGAGTGAGCACCAGTGTCATAAAAGAACTTGTGGATATACTTCCAGAAGCTAAATTCGTTATGGTTCACTCGGTGGGAGGGTACACAACTAACCTGACTATTAGCGACTTCTTCCAACTGGACGCCTTGTTTGCCGTCAAACACGACGGAGAAACAATCACACCAGCCCACGGTTACCCAGTGAGATTAGTAGTTCCCAGACTGTATTTCTGGAAAAGCGCAAAATGGGTAACTGGCGTGGAGTTTATGGAGAAGGATAAGAGGGGATTTTGGGAAGAACGTGGGTACCACAATCATGGTGACCCCTGGAGAGAGGAGAGATACAGCATCTATTAATTTATGAATATTTCCCTATCTTTAACTCTTCAAACTGACCAAAAAAGTTAGCACTTAAAATATGGTTTTATTGATGTTAGGTAAATGTTTGTTGATTTTAGGGTGTGGTTGGATTTGGCAAGGTTGTTAATAGTTTCGAATAGATTGCCGATAAGCATTGTGAAAAGAGGAGGTAAATTGAGGTTACAGTCTAGTGTTGGAGGCCTGGTTACGGGGTTAGGACCGGTTCATGAGTCGCGAGATAGTTTGTGGATTGGGTGGTTGGGAGTTACACTAGATAAATTTGGAGAGGAGGAAAGGGAGGAGATTCTTGAAAGATTGGCTTCTAAAGGTTTGTCGCCAGTTTTTCTGTCCGAAGAAGATGTTGAAAATTACTATAATGGCTTTTGTAACGAAACAATATGGCCCCTTTTTCATTACTTTCCAGAATTCACCGTGTATAACAAAGATTACTGGGATTCATACGTCAGAGTGAACCGGGCTTTTTGTGAAGCGATTGTTGAAAATGCACAGCCTGAGGATGTAATTTGGATTCATGACTATCATTTGATGCTGCTTCCAAAGATGGTAAGAGACCAGTTGCCAGATGCGACCATAGGCTTTTTTCTTCATATTCCCTTTCCCTCCTTTGAAGTGTTTCATCTGCTTCCGTGGCGTAATGAAATTGTTAAGGGCATCTTGGGGGCTGATCTCATTGGTTTTCACACTTATGACTATGTTAGATACTTTTTGTCTAGTGTACGGAGGATTTTGGGGCTGGAACATACTCTGGGACAGATTACCATAGAAAACCGCTTGGTAAGGGTGGAAACTTTCCCTATGGGGATAGAGTACGAGAAATTCGCCAGGATTGAACGTGACCCTAAGGTGCAGAGGGAAATCAGAAATATCCGTGAAAAGGTGGGGGGGCGTAAAATAATTTTGTCAATTGACCGTTTGGACTACACTAAGGGTATACCTCAAAGATTGGAAGCATTTGACACCTTTTTAACGAATCATCCAGAATACAGGCAGAAGGTTACTCTGGTTATGATTGCTGTGCCTTCACGCACAGAAATAGAAAGCTACATTATGTTAAAAAGGCAAGTTGATGAACTCGTCGGCAGAATTAATGGCACTCATGGAACAATAGGCTGGATGCCAGTGTGGTACCTTTATCGTTCCTTGCCTTTTTATACCTTGGTCAGCCTGTATCGGGTTGCAGATGTTGCCCTAGTAACGCCTCTCAGAGACGGAATGAACCTAATATCCAAAGAATTCATTGCAACAAAAACTGATGGAAAAGGCGTTCTGATTCTTAGCGAGATGACGGGGGCCGCAAAAGAGTTAAGTGAAGCAATCATAGTAAATCCAAACAACAGAGAGGAGATCGCAGAAGCCATAAGAGAAGCTTTGGAGATGTCGGAGGAAGAACAAATCGAAAGAAGCAGAAATATGCAAAGCAGACTACGCCGCTACGATATCGTAAGGTGGGTGAACGAATTCATGGAGAGGTTAGACAACATTAAAAGACTACAAAAAGAATTAAACGCAAAAATATTAACAAATGATGACAGGAAAAAGATAATTGAGGATTACGCTAAAAGTAATAACCGCCTAATCTTGTTGGATTATGACGGCACCCTCATCCCATTTGTTCCAAGACCCCAAGACGCAAAACCAGACGAGGAAATCCTAAACCTACTCAGAACACTAGTTCAAGATTCCAAGAATGAAGTAATACTAATAAGTGGGAGGGAAAGAGGAACACTAGAAAGCTGGTTCGGCAGCCTTAATGTGGGCTTAACTGCAGAGCACGGAGTTTGGGTTAAAGATAAGGCAAAAACATGGGAGATCATAAAACCCTTAAAAAATGATTGGAAAAAAGCAATCCGCCCCTACCTAGAGCTATACACCGATAGAACTCCTGGTTCCTTCATAGAGGAGAAGGAATTCTCTCTCGTTTGGCACTATAGGAAAGCAGACCCCGAAATGGGTGCAATGAATGTGAGGCAGTTAAAGGACGACCTTTTGCACGTTGCCGCCAGTCTTAATCTTGGGGTTTTAGAAGGTAACAAAGTAATTGAAATTAAAAACGCAGGTGTAGATAAAGGACTTGCTACATCACACTGGCTATCGAAAAGAAACTGGGACTTCATAATAGCAGTAGGCGACGATTTAACAGACGAGGACACATTCGCCGCACTTCCAGAACACGCATACACAATAAAAGTAGGTCTAGGACCGTCACGAGCAAAGTACCATCTAAAATCTGTAAGCGACGTAAGGTCGCTGCTAAAAGAATTGGCTAAAGGATAGCAACTAATGGGGAAGGTAAACTATCTAGTCTTCACCAACAAAATATTAAAGTGAGAAAAGGTTCACCAGAGGGTATAGAGGTCTCCGTTCATTGATAAAGGCTAGTAACATTGTTTTTACACTGAATAAATGGGAAAAATGTTAAAAAATATTTTTTGAGAACAGAGTGAAATTAGTTAAAGGTCTTGGAGTTTAATTCAGATGCCAGAGGCCCTGCAGGTATGAATGTTTTAGATGGGGTGCGTATGGCTGCTGGAAGCCGGATTGGATGCGGTGTTAGCTTTAAGCCCCGAGAAGTTTTACTATTGTTGTGAATGTCCTAGTTACATTCTTTATACTGGGAGAATTGCTGGTTTGGCAATTGTAGTTGTTCAAACATTGGAGAGTTATGATCCGGTTAGGATATAGACTTTCCATTTAATTTTTTCCTTTTCGCTTCCAGAAAGTATGGTTTTTTCCGCCTTTTTTTGGGGAAAGAAGCCTTAAATAACCCCGGTCAAGGAGAGGTTTAGGAAAAAATTAATGAGAAACTCTATATAAGATAGGAGCCATTCCAAATAGAGGATATGATTCAAGTTACAGAGGACGGTTATGAACAATTCACTAAAATCAGCAAAGAACTTATAGAGTTGTAGCCATACATTTCCTAAATCCTTTGTAGTCAAAATCGGAGAGTAGCTATACAGGTATGATGCAAAATGTGTTCTTTGAACCTTTAACACGCCCCGCGATTTGAAAACTAGCATTTAAATTGTGCAGTTGGATTTACAAAAGCTTTAAATCGTTTAAAAGCGAAAAACGTTTTATGAATCGTCCTAAGCCCATTGGATTTGATAAAGAAAGGGCCTCTCGGCTGTTGGAAGAGAGAGGCGTCGATGCTCTTATAGCTTCGAGTCCAGAGAACGTCTTTTACACTTGTGGCCTTGCGGTTAGAGCGGTGGAGAATAATCCTATTCTTTATGCTCTTTCTAATCAGTATCCCACAATTGTGGCGGTCTATAGGGATGGTAGCGAAAGCATGGTTACTTGGGCGCTTTACAATGCAGCCCTCAGTTGGGTTGAGGAAGTTCAAGGCATCTTGAATCCTGAACAAGCCATAGATGCCATTGCTTCTTTCATTAAGAAACACGGATACGAGAAAGGTGTGATAGGCATTGAATCTCTGATGCCCTATTATCAGTATGACAAACTGAGAAAAACATTTCCAGACGCAAAATTTAGGGTTTCTGACGACCTTTTTCTGGACATGAGGCTTAGCAAATCAGAAGAAGAGATAAGTAGAATAAGGGAATCCACAAGAATTGCGGAGAAGACAATCCAAGTCCTAATTGAAAATATTGCTGAAGGCGTTAGTGATTTTGACTTCCTCAAAATTGCAAAAACGACAGCCATTGAGGAGGGAGCAGCGGGAGTTGACCATGTTACCCTAGCAATAGGTAACAGCGATCCCGAGGCTCCGGGAACCGGAGTCAAAATGAAAAGAGGGGATATCACCCGTTTCGACATCGGTGCAATATATAAGGGATATAACTCCGATGTTAGTAGACACGCCGTCCTGGGAGAGGTGCCCCCAGACATTCAAGAATCCTTTGATGCCATCGTGGAGGTACAGAAGGCTTGTGTTAAGGCTATTAGACCCGGAGCAGATCCCAAAGAGGTTAACAAGTTGGCTCTGGAAACATGGCAAGCCCAAAGACGCAAGGACCCAGTTTTTATAACCATACACAGCGTAGGTCTACAGACAGAGGAGTTCCACTGGTTAGACGTGTTGAAAGGAACGTCTGAGAGGAAGTTTGTGAAAAACGCCGTTCTAGACATTGAAGCTTGGAACCTACATTCAAAAGGGGGGTTAATAGGTAACGAGGACACCTACCTAGTGACCGACTCCGGCTGCGAAAGAATATCCAAGTTGGATATGAAAATCTTCACAGTCTAAAGATAAAATGTAGCACGAAACCCCAATCTTGAATTCTCTAAAGATTTTAAGGGAGTGTTTCTACTCTACGGGATTCCTCAGAACCCCTATTTTTTCCACGTAGGCTTCCATGACATCGCCTATTTTTAGTAGTCGGGGTTCGGGCTTCTTGTACACTCCTACTCCCGAAGGTGTTCCCGTGGCTATTATGTCGCCTGGTTCTAGTGTCATAACGTCGGATATGAAAGATATAATGTGAGGAATTTTGAAGACCATATTTTTTGTGGAGCTGTCCTGCATTATTTCCCCGTTGACTTTCATCTGTAGTTTAAGGTTTTGGGGGTCGGGTATCTGCTCCTTTAGGGTGAGGCAGGGCCCTGTGGGGGCAAATGTATCGAAGCTTTTGCCTCTAAACCATTGTCCATCACTGAACTGAATGTCTCTGGCGGATATATCGTTGAAAACGGTGTAGCCGGCTACGTAATCGTAGGCTTTGCTCTCTGGGATTTCCCTACCAGTCTTACCCATAACTACTGCTAACTCGACCTCATAATCAACCTTTTTAGAGATTTTGGGATATATTACGGGTTCCTCAGGCCCAATGATTGTTGTTGCAGGTTTTGAGAACAGGATTGGTCTATCAGGAGTTGCTAGTCCTGCTTCTGCCGCATGATCATAATAGTTTAGTCCCAGACAGATAATTTTTTTGGGATTCAGTACGGGCGCCTTTATCTTAACCTGCCCAATATCATATGATATACGGTTTAGTTTCTGTGGTTCACTATCACATACCTTTTTGGCAAAGTTGAAGATTTTCTGGACAGCTTTGATTCCCACTTCGCCAGTATTTAGAAGTTCTACCATGTCGCTAGGCATATCGAACGTCAAATCTTCATTCTCTGATTTGTAAAGTTTGCATGCAGCGATCAAATCTATGACTTTGCTCTCCTGAAAAAGGATTCCAATCTTTAAAGTTTGGTTTTGGGAAAAAGTGACCAGCTTCATTTCTATCCCACAATACTCCACTCACAAACTAGTTAGGAAAGGGTTTTCAGATGCCTAGAATTTTTCTCGCTTCAGAAGGGGTTGCGACTTCCCTGCCCATTTCTCTACTCAGTTTTACGGTTTTCTGAACGATTTCCAAGTTACTCTTTGCGGGAGTACCCTCACTGATGAAGGGGTAGTCCTCTGTTCCCACCCGTACATGTCCTCCTACAGAGATGGACAGTGGAACGATTGTGCTCTGTTCTGGTCCCATTATGCTCACGGAGTATATGCTTCCCTCTGGGAGGTACTTTATTCTGTGGAAAAACTCGTCGGGAGTTGGGGGAGACCATGTTCCTCCGGGCCATCCGAAGAATAGGGTTTGATAATAGGGTTTTTCAAGCAGTTTTTTCTTTATGAGATAGTTTAGGTTCCAGACGGACCCGTAGTGCCAATTTTCAAATTCTGGCTTTATGCCTGTTTTGCGGAAGATTTTGCAGTATTCTTCCAACTCTTTTCTGGTGTGTATTTGGTTCACTTCAACTTTTGGAAAGCATTCATCGTGATGGTTCAGAATAACTGATAGCATATCTGGTCTACTATCAAAAAGCTCGGTTCTCTTCTCTAGGGGTTCACTCGACATCCCCAACTGAATTATTACATCACACTTTTCTCGAATCGAATCTACTATCTCTTTGGCTTTACCCTCTGGCGTATGAATGTGGACAATGCTGGCACCGGCCTCGCAACACTTACATGCATCATCTATAATTTCTTTTGCGGTGGCAGGATAGTTTTTGACGTCTGGGTATATCCATGAGTGCGCAAGCGTTACAGTTATTATTAGTTTCTCAGCACCTTCGAATCTTTTCAAATCCACTAATTTGAGCAGATATTCTCCTGACATTTAATGCACCAAACTTTTCTTGAATTCAAGTTATTTTTACTGGGCGGTCCATCCTCCATCTATTAGGATGTCTCCTCCGGTGATATAGCTTGAGTCATCTGAGGCTAAGTAGAGTATGCCTTGTGCGATCTCCTCGGGTTTTGCCCATCTCTTAAGTAATCCCTGCTCTTCGAATTCCCTTTTTATCTCTTCTTCACTTACTCCTCTACGCGCTGCTTCTGTTTTGACGTCGCCTCTGAGCATGGGTGTGTCTACTGCGCCGGGGCTTATGCTGTTCACCCGTATTTTGAAGGGGGCAAGCTCTACGGCTAGGGCGCGGGACATTGCTATTACTCCACCTTTGGTTCCTCCATAAACGGCGTGGTTCACCTGTCCAATGTGTCCAGATACCGAGGCTATGTTAACTATTACTCCGCCTCCCTGTCTTTTCATTATTGGAATTACGTGTTTACAGCCGAAAAAGACGCCCTTGAAGTTTACACTGATAACCTTGTCCACATCCTGCTCTGTTGTTTCTTCAGCAGGCTTCACGAGAACCACACCCGCATTATTAACTAGAATATCTATTCTGCCGTATTTTTCCATGGTTTTTTCAACCATCCTTTTTACGTCAGCCTCTTTGGAGACGTCTGCTTCGACAAATATTGTTTCTCCACCAGCATTATTTACGAGATTAACGGTCTCATTTGCTTCTTTGACATTCACATCAGCAAGTACAGTTTTAGCTCCTTCCTTTGCAAACAGCACAGCAGTTGCTCTGCCTATTCCAGTCGCAGCCCCAGTAATTATTGCAACTTTATTCTTGAGTTTCAAATCAGAATCCTCCTATGTTTTCAGACCAAAAATTTCACAGAACATAAATTAGGATACCATCACTGAAAAGGTTAAAACTCTGGAATTGTTAAAAAATTTTTTCTTCTATTTTCCTTTTAGCTTGTTTATGGCTTTTGCCGCCCACCTTGCATCTTTTAGCAAGGCTCTTCCAACGAAGACCATGTCCACTCTTTTTTCCTTAATTACCTTGTCCGCAAATTCGGGAGTTATGATTCCCCCGCCACCAATTACAATAGCTTTAACAGCCTTTTTGATGGCCTCAGCTTGTGGTATGAAGAATCCTTCTCCAGCGAGACTTGAGGGTTGACCTCCACATAATCCACCTGAGATGTTTAGTGCATCAACGCCCATTCTAACAAGCTCTTTGGCGAAAACTTTGCTGTCTTCAATAGTTACTCCTCCTGGAGTGAGATCATCAGAACCTAGACGGTACTCCAGAGGAAAGCTCTTACCTACAACCTCCCTAACCCTCGCTACCACTTCTAGGGGGAATCTTATTCTATTTTCTAGTGAGCCACCATACTTGTCTCTTCTCTTATTTGTTAGAGGCGAAACGAACTGGTTCAAAAGGAAGCCGTGCGCTCCATGAATTTCTATGAGGTCGAAACCAGCTGTTAAGGCTCTATCTGCAGCCTGACCAAACTTTTCCACAAGTCTTTCTATCTGGCTCTCCTCTAACTCTCGTGGAGTTTCCTTACCACTGTTAATTGCGGAGGGAGCCACTGGAGTTTGCCCCATAATACTTGAAGAAGCAACGCCTCCCGCGTGGCTTATTTGGATACCTATAGGCGTGTTTTTATCATGCACCGATTCAACTAGTTTTTTTAGTCCGTCTATGTGTTCATCACTGTATATTCCCATCTGGCCCTTGTTAAATTTCCCAGCTGGCTCTATGTATGCGTGTCCAGTGAGTATTATCCCGATTCCTTCCGCTCTTTCGACGAAGTGTTTGGTCAACCTCTCTGTAACGTACCCTTTTTCGTCAGCGTAACCCATACACATGGGTGCCATCAGTATCCTATTTTTTAACTCCAAGGAATTAATTTTTATTGAATCAGATAGTCTCACCAATCACATCATCTCCCTTTACTATAAACTAGCAAGGAATCTTTTTTCAGAAATTAATTAGATGCTTATTTTTTCCAATCCTTCAATTATGCTGTGGGTGCCTTTGGTTGAAGCTATCTCTTCTAAATCCTTGCGTTTTACTATTTTACCTGTTTTTGCGGAGAGGTAACACATGAGTACGGTTGCCACCGAGCCCTTAGCCATTTCGGGAGTGTATTCTGGTTCCCTGTCATTTATGATGCAGTCTACAAAGTGTTCATCTTCATATCTAAAACTAATTGGATAGTATCCGGGAAACGGCTGATGTTCTACCTTCGGACTATACCACTGATTCCTTTTATCTCCCATATCTTTCGAAGTGGAGAATATCTGAACTGGGTTTTCCCAAGTATGGTCTTCCAGAATTGTTCCCTCAGTTCCATAGAGCTCCAGCCTATTTGTTGGAGGGCTAATTACGGTGAAGCTCACCACCACTTCTGCAATCGCTCCATTCTCAAATTTTAGAAACACCATAGCATTGTCCTCTGCTTTGTTCTCAAGTTTAATCACCTGCTTGGCCAGCCAGCAGTAAGCTGATTCTACTTCTCCCAGTAACCACCTCAAAACAGAGAAGCGATGTACACCCGCATCCATCAGGACTCCTCCACCCGCCAATTTGGGGCTGCCCTTCCAGTGATCCGCCTTGGACAGGTCAGGAATCTCGGAAACTCCTTCGTATGCTCTTGCAAGAAGAACACTACCTATAGCTCCTTTTGACACATAATCATGAACCACTACGTGTGCAGGCAGAAAGCGATGATTCTCAGCAATCATAAATTTCACTCCAGCCTTTTTCGCAGACTTGATCATTGCGTCACATTCCTCAAGAGTGGGGGCCATGGGTTTCTCGCAGAGTACATGCTTTCCAGCCTCACATGCGGATATGGTGACTTCCGAGTGAAGATAGTGAGGCAAGCAAATGAGCACTGCATCCAAGTCATCCCTTGCGAGTAAACTCTGATAAGTGTCGCAAGTTTCCATTCCGTGCGTCTTAGCCAGACGTTTAGCCCTTTTCTCATTAGCATCATAAGCCACCACCAGCTTAACCTTATCACTTATGCTTCTACACGCCACAGCATGGTGTGCCGCCGCCGCTCCACAACCAACAATTCCAATCCTAACTTGTCTCAAATCTGCCATCTTCCTAAAATAGTTCTAAAAGAGATAATAGCGTAGTTGAATCTATAAATCTATAAACCTTTCCACCAATGTTAAGAGAAGACGCCTTAAGTATGTGGGTTGTTGGGATGGTTCAAAAAGAGTAATTGGGCTCGAATCCATCCCAACAGTGGTGACCCCAATGTCAGAAGTCGTGTTTGAAGCATTTAAATTTAACCAAAAATTA
>JAHQXB010000156.1 GCA_029856435.1 Candidatus Jordarchaeia archaeon | reverse complement strand
GGTCTATCCAAATCTGAACAGGGATGAAAGTTAATGGAGCAGCCATCACCACAAGAATAGAGCCCACTATGATTTGTCCTTTGCCGATTTGTGGAGGATTCTTCTTAAAGGCGATGATTACACAGCCTAGGGCGGCTGAGAAAACGCCAATAACCTCGAAAGAGTTCACGGTGACGAAGAAAAATTGCTGCATATAGAAGTAGATGTCTCCCGGAAAAGAGTAAAAAGCATAGTTTGAAATTCTCAGGAGAACAGAAGCAGCCATTACAGCTCCCAAGGAAAAGTTACATAGCCCACAGAACAAGTAGAACCTCTCACTGGGCCCCTTAGCAGTGTCCCTCCTCAAAAAGAAATCTCCAGCCAGAACAAGTGAAAGTGTGGTGAAGAGTGAAAGCAGAAGGAGATACTGGGTCATCTCCGTATAAACATTTTCCACATAGATTGAAAAAACAAAAAAAGGAGTATCAAGAACTACACTTCCACTCACCCTCTGCACCAACAACAGGTATCCCACGGTAAAAAGAGCCAACTTACCAAGCTGGGCCACCCAAAGTTCCCCAATCTTCTTTTCCAAAAACAAAAAAACAAGCGAAGAAAAAAACAAAATTTCGCCACTCAAAAACACTGCGAAGCCAGCACCACTCCAGACAATCCGTCCACAAAAAGAAACATACGAATACAGGGGCACAGAAACTGAAAGCCGCATATCACTCAGCGAAAATCCAATCAAAGCTACAATTGCCCCCAGAAGGCAGAGAATACCCTTACGCTCCACTAGCACCACAGCCAACCAAGACATCCTCCCTCACAAAATTGGTTTAATAATCCTAAAAAAGATTACTCCCACATTTCCATCTTGATTCCCCCACAAAATCGAAAACTCCCAATAAGTGCTTATCCGAAAAGCAGTGGAAAAATACGGATAAAAGAAAAAATTTTCCTAGACTTCATTTTTCTTTGAGCCAACAATTTTTTTGAAGGACGAAGCTACATCTTTTTTCTCAAAACCAAAGACTTTGAGAAGGGTTTCCGCAGCTTCGAGGACGAGTTCACTGTACTTCTCTCTGTCGTAGCTTCGACCATCATATAATGGTAGAGCTTGGACTCTGGCTAGAGGGTTGGAGCTCAGATGATTCACGTAGACGTATCTGACCAGCCGCCCCTCTTGGACTGTTCCATAATTTTCCAACTGTCTACCCGCAGCCACATGAGGATAGATTCTCAAATATTCATCTAAGGGTTTATGCAAGTCTTTCTCCACGACGAGTTCGCTGACATCCACTTCTCCAGAAAGAACTCTACCGTATGTTTGAAGGGTGAACTCCACAGCTTTATGGTAATTCTTCTTCACTTCCTCAATGTTCTGAGCGTTGAACAATGTTTCCATCAGTTCCTCTTGAAACCTCTTTATGAGTTTGGGTGCATCGTGTCTCCTGACTTCTATTCCCCTCTGGTGGAGTCTACCATCATACAGTTTACCGTAGTAGCGTTTCACCACATCAACCATGGGGTCTAACTTAGAGGGTAATAATACTAGGAACCGGTACAGGTTGTCTATGGCGATGGGGAAATTAACCTCCTCAGATATCTGCTCTGCAAGTCTTTCAAAATCTTCCTTTGAGGCTCCCTGCCTTTTGACGAATAAGCAATCTGTATCCGCGTAAACCACTTGGAAGCCCTCCCTCATTGAAATATTTATGGCCCTGATGAGAATCTCCCTCCCATGCAAATTAATACTCTCAAAGGTGGGAACATGTTGGAAACGGTTCCAGGTGCAACCACTATAACCATATATTACAACCAACATCATCTTCAAAGCCTCTTGACGCTGATCCGCATAAACATACTCGGAACTGCCCTCAAGAAGGCTCTTTCTCAGATGTTTGAAGTGTAACCTCCTCTCCAAGGCAGCCTCAGCCACTCTGGGAAGCAAACCCTTCCACGAATAGTCTATCCCCTCAAGTGTACAGGTTTCGTAACTTATGTTTCTACGCAGAATCAAGTTGGGATACATGGATTCAAAATCCAAAGCACAAACATTCTCGTGCACCCCCACTCTGGGAGAGATGATTAGTCCTCCCCGATCCTTCAGGTAGAGTTCCTCCACGGTTCTGAAATGGTTACTGTAACTCTTCGCCTCTGGTATAAGAATCCCCAGCTTCATGGCTTCATAGACCTGTCTGCAGTCCACAATTCTTCCCGCAGCCCACCTAGCAGCTAGCCCCAAGGGAATCATTCCAAAGCGGCAGAGCTCACTCAAACCCGCAAGACCAAACCTTTCAAACGACTCCAAGGAAACATAAGCTCTCCCCCTCCAACTACTCCAAGAAGGAGAATCAGGCTGGATAGAATAATCGTTCTCCCGAGAAAGGTTTATGTTGAGTCCCAAGATTTTCGCCCTCTTAACGATATAGTGAAGGTCTCTAAGAGGATGACTGGGAGCCAGGAGGATGTCTGGGTCTCGACTCTGTATTATTCTCTGAAGGCTCTCCAGAATGTAATCCTCGCTTCCGCTCAGCTCCTCCTTGTCCCCATCGGAGCCGTATAGGGTGACTCTTTTAATGGAGTCACGTTCAGGATTAGCCAAAAATCCTTTTTTATCTATCTGCACTCTGAGGGAGATTTCGGTTAGAGGCGGCGGGGCAAGCTCATCCAAGTCTTCTATTTTTGTGAACTGGCGGTTCCGATATTCTACTAGCATAGTGGGGGCGAAGCCTCGAATGCAGAGGTAGCGTTGAATGTGTGTGATGTCGGTTCCATAGAATTTTGCGACAGCGTTTCGCCTTTTGAGTATGTTCACAACCTCCCTGAAGGCTTTGGGGGACACGGTTTGAATGTGAACCACTCGGATTTTCTTCTTCATCCTTAGATCTGCATACTTCCACTCAACCTGGGCGTTAAATATTCGGGGCTCCTCTCTCAAAAGCCAGGAGAAACCGTCGGGGTTCAGGTCTCCACGGGGCAGGACATAAAAGTCGGGGTAGTAGGTCTCCTCCACCCTTTCAATAGATCCTCGGAGTGTTCTCAGCCAGTTGACCGCCCGGTTTCCGTCAATGTAACTCTGGGTTACCCACCCCTCCATTTTCTTCCTTCCCTTCAAGCAGTTTCTTTTTGAGAAGCAGGATTTCCTTGCGGTTGTCCACAACTGCACTGAAAAGGAGGGAGAGCAGAACTGAGGGAAGCTCAGCGTAACTCATAGCACCCTTGGTTTCAGACCAAGCCTTAACCAGCTCGTCAAAAGCCTCCCGGCGCTCCATATCCACGAGAGCCTCATAGAATGTTTTCCTCAGCCTCTCAAGAACCTCATTAAACTCGGCGCGGAAGGAAACAGTAATTCTACCCATATTAATCATTCCTCATCCCAAAATAAGTCGTCATGAATGCAGTAGCGATTAAAGGTAAAGGCAACCTCCCGGTTTGCCAAGGAGGGATGTTTGCGGAGATAGGCCTTCGCAAATGGTGTTCTTCGGCGGCCGACCCTCAGGTACACAATTACCCCCGCCCTCTGACTCAGCACAGAGCCGCCCTCAGGCAGGGGAATCGGTTGATTATTATGAGGATTAGAGGGAGTTTCTCTGCAGGTGGCCACTAGTGCGGCGTCGTTTTGGAACGCTGCTTCCCAGAAGCCGCCCGCCACTGAGATTAGAGTTATGTCTGGGAATTCTTCTCTCATTTTTTCGTCGCAGAGTAGGAGAGCGATATTGTCTACGAGGATGAGTTTGGAGCCCATTTTTCTCACTATTTTTCCTGTTATCTTGCTTATGGTGTATTCTTCTAGGGGGTTGAAGGCCATAGCTACGTGGATGTTTCTGAAGGCTGCTGTGGGATTTATGCCGGCACTTAGGGCTAAGTCTGCGAGATAGTAGGTGTTGAGGACTGTTCTTTCTTTTCTATAGTTACTGCAGCAGACGTAAACTGCTGGTGATGCGAAGCCTCCCTTATTGGTGTCGAGTAGAGTGTTTACTAGTAATTTGTGCACCAGTATTTGGAGGATTCTTCGGTCTCCGTAGAGCAGGGTGAAGGTTGAGGTTTCCACTCCTCCGCCTAGGAGTGAGTCCAGAAGAGAGCTTCCCGTGGTTAATTTTCCAGCGTTAAGTTTTCGGTAGTAGAGGTCAAGTGCGTTTTGATGTTGGTCTGTTAACTCTCTTTCTGAAATAGTTGTGGTTAGATACTTTAGGGCGGAGTGTGTGATGTTCGGATTTTTGGCCATTAGATTTTCGTTGTGGCCGGATAGCATATTCTCTGCTCCTTTAAAAGTATATATTTTTTGTTCAACGGAATCCTTAACTTGCACTTTTTTAAGCTTAATTTTGACGAAGGCTCCATTTAAAATCACAGCAGGATAGGGGAGAGAGGGAGAGGTGAGCGAAAGTATTCCAAATTGTGAGGATCTCTTAGGTGTTTCAGCCATTCGAAGACACGTTTTTCATTCTGTCTTTTTCATGTAAAAAATACATGTAAAAAATACATACAAAAAATTATATTTTATGGGTGTTTAGCTCTTGGGAGCCGACCTAGTGTTATATGCTTCCTTTCCCTGAAGGGAGGGCTATTTTGGCTTCTTTTCCGGGGTGGGAAACATTAGCCAGAAAAGTCTTCCTTCGTTTAGAGCCCCAGTATCCGTTACTCGAATAACAACAGCTAAATGCACACTATATTTTTAAATTTATTTATTTGTAGAATGGTGTTTTAAGTGAAAATTGTTCAAACTAGTCTCTCCAATGAGGAGTATGAGCCTTCAGGAAGGTGCTTAAGAGGAGGGGAATGAGCATTAAAGAGGGTGTTAGAGAAGCTATTAGGTTTTGGTTAGTGGAGAACGCAGACTTCAGTGACGATCCCTTTGTGAAGCTTGAGCCGATCGATTTTAAGTTTGATGTGGAGTGCACAGAACACGATAAGGTTCTCTATTAGGGTGTAATCATGGAAGATGCTGGTGCGTCGGCAGGAAAGCTTATTTTTGTTGACACGTCAGCCTTTAAGGCTTATTACGATAAGAAGGATAAGCATCACAGAGTTGCGAGAAAATTTGTCGAAGTTGCGAGTGGGGGAATACGAGTTTCGACTCTTTGTGACAAGGGATTATGTCCTAGATGAGACCGCAACCCTTGTGAAGAGAAGTTGTGGCGCTGAGGAAAGTTTTTGGACACTTTTCAAAGATCAATAATGGTGACAGTAGTACGTGTAGGAGAAGAATGTTTCAAGAAAGCTAAAGAAATGTTTGAAAAGTACACAGATAAGGCATGGAGCTTCACTGATTGTATGGGCTTCGCCTTAATGAGGGAGCTTGGAAAAAAGACGGCGTTCACACTAGGCGAGAACTTTAAACTGGCAGGGTTTGAAATATATCCTCTGATTGATAAGCAGTGAAAAAGGGTCTTCTAAACGGAAATGCTTTTGTAGTAGGTGCCCAAAGACGCGGATATTCCTATTTGTCTGATTATTTATTTTGTTTCCTTTTTTCTAGGTATTGTTTGTATTCGTACATTTTGGCTAGGACTTCGGCTGCTGCTTCTAGTGTGGGGTATACTACGGTGTTTTTTTCCCAAGCTTTGGGTATGGCTTTGGTGTCTGAGGTGAGGGTTACTGCTATTATGGGTTTCTGGTATTTTTCTACCAGTTCATTTATTTTGTTTATGTTTTGTTCGTCTGAGCTGCGTATCCATTTCTGTGCCAGTACTTCCATTGATATGCCTTTGTCATCTAGCATTACGCCCTTTCCAGTTATGGTTACTCCTTTTTTTAGAGGTTCGGGTGAAGCAAATTTGACTCCACTTCCCCCCACTAGGAATCCTGAGGCGATGATGGCGTCAATGTTCTCGTCTTTAACTAGCACTTCTAGGCTTTTTGGCTGGATGCTGCGGTCAAGGGTTCCCACAAGGTCCACGGGGTTTCCTCTGCTCCAGTATGGAGGGAGTATTTTATCGAGTTCCTGTATTGTTTTTTCTTGTATGTTGGGTATTACCAGCCCAGCTTCTTCACATGCGTCTGCGGCAACTACTCCGTATCCTCCCCCCCAGCTTACTATTCCAACCCTGTTGCCCTTGGGTAATGGTAGATGAAGGAAGGCTTTTGCCAAGTCAAGCATTCCATTGATTGTTCGCGCCTTAATGACGCCTGCTTGTTTAAAGACTGCATCATAAATCATGTTGGAGCCAGCCAGGGAACCGCTATGTGACCTTGCAGCTTTAGCCCCTGCAGCGGATTTTCCAGCCTTCATAACTATTATGGGCTTTCTTTCTGTGATTTTTTCTGCCACTTCCATGAATGTCTTTCCTTTGCGTAGACCCTCTATATATATGAGTATAATTTTTGTTTCGGGATCGTCCCCAAAATACTTGAGGTACTCTTCGAGGGTGACATCTGCCTGGTTGCCTACGCTGACAAACTTGTTGAAACCCACATTTTCCATGCTTCCCATAGAAAGCAGGTTGACCCCGATGTTTCCACTCATGGAGATAAAGGAAACTTCACCCTTCATGACTGTTATGGGGCTCATTATGGCTAGGAGGTTCACTTTTGCACTGTAGACGCCCATGGTGTTTGGCCCCACAATGAGCAGGTTTCCCCTGCGGGCTATATCCACCACCTCCCTCTCCAGCTTCTCTCCTTCTTTCCCTGTTTCGCGGAACCCTCCGGCCAGAACTATTGCGGATTTCGCTCCTTTTTTAACACATTCTTCTATGTGTTTAGGGACAGCCTCAGCCGGCCTCACTACTATTGCCAAGTCCACTTCTTCTGGAACTTGGAAAACTGTTTTGTAAGTTTTCAAACCAAGGATGTTATCTTCCTTGGGATTGATGGGGTAAACGCTTCCAATGTAACCGTGGGACAAAATGTTTGAGAGGATAACCCAGCCCCACTTAAGGGGATTGTTTGAAGCCCCAATTAGGACAACTGACTTGGGCTCGAATATTGGGCTGAGGTCTCTGAATTGTTCCCCATTAGACATTTTCTAACCCTTCAAAAAATTGTTAAAAGCCCCCTTTCCTACAAAAAATCTTCACATGGAGAGGAGGACTTAAAGCATTTGACTTTAAAAGAGATTTGCACGAAACCACTTAAAAGTATTTGGAAAGGAGTAAAAAGGTTGAGGGAAACATCCCCAACGGCGGTTTTAAATTATGCTTCTGGAAATAGCTTTTGAAGAATTGGTTATGAAAATTTTTAATTGCGAGAGTTGGTTTTGAAAATCGTAGGAAACTCCTAAAAATATTCCTTGGTGTAGGCTTAATTGAATAAGTTGAGATTTCCTAAGGGTGTAAGATTTCAGTGCCAAAGATGTTCAAGGTGTTGCAGAGACACAGAGAAGGGTCCTAGGAGAATCCTACTAAGTGTTCTGGATTTGTTAAGGATAGAAAAAAACCTTGGTTTGAATAGGGAGAACTTCGCTGAGAATATTCAGGGTTCTCATCCTTTTACTTTTTTAATGAAGATGGTTGATGGGAAATGCATTTTCCTTGATGAAAATAACACATGCAAAATTTATGATTTCAGGCCTCTCATATGCCGATGCTATCCTTTTTGGATTGAGAGGCGGGGTAACAAGTTTGAGTTTAAAGCTTCATCGGACTGCCCGGGAATAGGAAGGGGAAATGTTTTGGAGAAAAAGGTTTTTACAAATCTTCTAAGACAGGCGGTAGAGGCTTATCAGCACACAAATCTAGATGATAATTCTTAATTTTATGTTTTCAAGAGTAGTTGAATAATTAATGTTATACGTCATATTTCGAATAAAATATGTAATATACTATTTTTGCCGAACCAGCCTAAACGAAAATGGGTAATTAATATAAGTAGTTTATAATGATTACATTTGTCATTGATAATTATAGTGAGGGTTCAAATTGTTGGAAAGCGTAGAAAAAGTGGTTAAAGAAAATTTTGATCCAGAAACAGTGGCAATGTTTATTAAAGAAGCTGTTAGAGTAATTGGAAACCTATTTGGGCCGGCATTCGTTAAAGGTATTCTAAATTATGCTCTAGAGATGGAGTCCGAAAAAATCGGCGAGAAAAAACCAGAATACATCGAGAACATCGACGAGGCGTTTGAGTACTTTAGAGAGCACAAGGATAAGTATCCTAACTTTTTTAACTGCTTTATTTACGGCATCGCAAAAGCTGAGAAAATGCTTGAAGGATCAACAGCATCGGGCGCAAAAAATCTAGCCCAAACTGCAATCAGAAAAATAATAGATAGTTCAGGGCTGCTAAACGAGGTAAAGGGCAAAATCTCAAACATTTATGAAGCCCTTCTACGATACATAGAAATAGTAGACATCGTTAGAGCTACAACCCCGCAACGCATAGTAAACCAGTCCGAAAAAGGAATATTCCAAGAAATAGAAGATTGTCCCTGGAAAGATGGCTGCAAAGCTATGGAAAAAGAGGGGATCACCCGAGTGACAGGAGGACCGGAATGCGTAGTACTGATTACTAACAGTGCTGCAGTAAGTTTGATCTCAGGAAAACTTGTCGACTACAAACTGGACAAATTCAACCAGCCAAACTGCCAGGGAAGAATCTTTGAAATCTAAACCAAGGGAAGTTGAGCTTCACACTTCCCCACCAACCATTTATTTAATTTTCACGGCACTTTGGATTTTATGGAAATTTGGTGGTGCCACTTCCTTTCTTTGAAATTTTGAATAAAAAGTGGGTAAGAGAAATATCTATTAGAGAGGTAGGATAAACTCGGTCAATTCTTTATTGAGCTTTTCTGGTTCTTCGTAGAGTATGTTGTGCCCGCTCTTTTCGAAAATCACCAATTTTGAGTTTTTAATGTGTTGCCTCATATATTTGCTGACTTCTGGAGGAAAGAGTTGGCTCCCACCCCCATATACTAATAGCACTGGGACCCTAATTTTGGGCAGAACCTCCCTATAATCGTTTAAGCATAAACTAACGAAGAGCCCTGCAGTTGCTAGGAGTGAGGTGTTGAGACTCATCTTGACAAGTGTCTCAATTTCTTCCCTTGACAGGTCTTCCAGCTTTTTATCTCTATGGTAGCCCATAACTACTGAGGCTTCCACATTTCCACGAGCATCATTGAACAATTGTCCCAGTAGCAAAAGGCTCAGCTCACAATTCAAAGCCCCACCTATCCCCATTTTCCAGTCACCACTACAAATAAACTTTGGAGTCATATCTATGAAGCACATACCGCTGAAATCCTCGTCCCCATATGATTTCACATATTCAAAGAGGACAGCTGCACCCATAGAGTGCCCCACAGCCACCGGCTTTTCAAGCTTCAATTTATTCATAATGGTCTTTAGGTCTCTTGCCAGCCAGTTTAGATTGAGGTGCTTCTCGGGCTTACCAGACTCCCCGTGTCCCCGTTGATCATAGGTGACTACCTGGAAATGTTGAGATAGTTCCGGAACTTGGCGCATCCAATTTGCTCTTCCACCAGTCCAACCATGTATTAGAATCACCGGTTTACCTCTTCCATTAATTTCATACCTTATCTTTACCCCGTCTTCCATCTCTAAAAAACTAGTCATATCCATCACTTTTCCAACACATCGTGTAAATATTTAACGTCTTTATAAGATATATCTTTGTGCTTTAAATCAAATTAAAATGCATAAAAATAAATGACACCTTTTTACGCAGCTGTTCATAGTGGGGATTTAGGTGGAGCCAGATTGAAAACAGCTATTACATAGATCAGCTTTTACAGTCAAGAAAAGAACCCTCTAAAAATTTGGGCATGACTTAATTCCAGTCCAATCTTGCGTGAAACCCCTGTCAAAGAAGGGAATCAGTTTTAGGAATCATTGGAAAAATGGCGAAGGACCGGCAATCCGATGTTGGATGTGGAGGCTAGAAGTATGCTTCAGTTATGTATCTGCGCATCATTCTGTGGCTGTTGAAGTAGTAGGCGATTTTTCCAATGGAGCTCTTCATCATTTCTATCCATTCGTCTCTTCTCTGATAATACGTGGGAACAATTACGTATTCCAACTTGTTGTACAGGTCTTCTATTTCTCTAGCTCTACGCTCCGGCTCCGAGACCTCTTCTTCGGGCAGGGGACCTATTGCCCAACCGGTTACTCCCTCAATCCAACCTTCAATCCACCAACCGTCAAGAACGCTAAAGTTTAGCACTCCATTGTGTGCCGCCTTCATTCCGCTGGTGCCTGAAGCTTCCAGAGGTGGCAATGGAGTGTTTAGCCAAACGTCTGATCCTGGGATGAGCTTGAAAGCTGTGCTCATATTGTAGTTTGGTAGGTAGGCTATCTTTATTTTGTCCTTTAATGTTTCAATGTAGCCGAAGATTTCTTTGATTATTTTTTTTCCTGATTCATCTCGGGGATGGGCTTTTCCGGCAAATATGAGCTGGATTCTGCCCTTCCTATTGATTTTCCTCAGCTTATCCAAGTCGGAGAATATCAAAGTCGCCCTTTTGTATCCAGTGGCTCTCCGCGCAAATCCAATGGTTAGAGTGTTGTAGTCCATGCCCACCTTGGTTGTTTCGTTTACAAAATCTATTAGCGTCTTTTTGGCGTCCTGGTGAGCTTCCCATACTTCTTCATTCGGAATTGTGTCAACTCTCACAAGTAACTCTGGCTCGTTGGCCCACCCCGGAATATACTTGTCAAACAGTTTTTTGAAAGGTTCACTGGTCCACGTGTAGGAATGAACCCCGTTGGTTATCGCATTAATCTGATATCCGGGAAATAGTCGGCTTGAGGTTAGCTGATACTTTTTGGACACGCCATTAATGTACTCGCTCAGGTTTAAGGCTAGGCGAGTCATGTTCAACACGTTTTCTCCACCTAGTTTCCTTAGCGTGTCTAGGGGGACAAAATCGTCTAGCACTTCCCTGACTAGATCGTAGCTGAATTTGTCGTGTGCAGCATCAACGGGAGTGTGGGTGGTAAATATACAAAGGTTTCTGACCTTCTCCATGTCCATGCCGAATTTTCGCAATAACTCCAGCGCAAGAAGGCTGGAGTGTCCTTCATTCATATGGTATCTTCTAATTTGGAAGCCCAGAGCATCAAGAATTCTTACACCACCTACCCCCAGTACAACTTCTTGTTTCAGTCTGTATATTCCATCGTCTCCATATAGATAGTTGGTTATTGCTCTGTCTTCTGGAGTGTTTCCCTCCACATCAGTGTCCAGAAAGAGAACCGGAATATTTCCCCCCACAAGACTTTTTACCTCGTAAAGCCAGGCTTTAACCTTTACGTCCCTCCTTTGAATCTGCACCCTAACTTCAGCTGGAAGAAGCGTCATAAATTTGGCCGGGTCCCATTCGTCGGGATATTCTATCTGCCACCCATCACTGGTTAATTCTTGTCTAAAGTAGCCTTTTCTACTAACTAGCGTAACTGCAACCAACGGGAGCTTCAAGTCTGCACTTGACCTTACAGTGTCGCCAGCTAAGATTCCCAAGCCGCCACTATAAGTGGGAATCCCGCCATCCAGCCCAATTTCCATGGAGAAAAAAGCAATACTTTGTTTTCCAATAGTGTACGGTAAACATTCACTCAATTTTCAGTCAAGCCTCTTTCATATTCTGAAACATCTTGTGTTCACAAACCTTTTTTGGTTTTCACTTGAGGTTAGCAGAATATTTCGCGTAATGGTGCGTTAACCCCATCACTGTCGTATGAATAAATAGCTGTATTTACTTTAAATTAAGGCTTTTTATGTGTTTAGGATACTAATTTCTTTGGAATTTTTGGCTTTAAAGGGATAATTTAGTCTTTTTTCTATTTTAAATTTAACCTATAGGATAGTATTTAAAAACCAATGCTTTTATTAGCATACCTCTAAATATTTTTGGTATGATACCCCTTTTTATAGGAGTATTCATTTGTACGATTTTAGACTTGTTTCTTTAAGTGTTGATAAAGTTTTTAAAACTTCAGAAAATTCCAAAAATTGAAGGATTGGTTCAATTATAGTGTTTCTATGGTTGTCTGGAAGGTTACTTATGAATAGTGGTGAAGACTATTTGGAAGATGAGCCTCTTTGGTATAAGGATGCTATTATTTATGAGGTTCATGTTAAGGCATTTTATGATAGCAGCAATGATGGAATAGGGGACTTTCGGGGGCTCATAAAAAAGCTGGACTATCTCCAAGGCTTGGGAGTTACTGCCATATGGCTCTTACCCTTTTTCCCCTCTCCCCTAAAGGATGACGGATACGACATTGCAGACTATTTCGGCGTCCACCTCTATTATGGTACACTAAACGATTTTAGAGAGTTCCTAAGGGAGGCTCATAAACGAGGCCTTCGCGTCATTATAGAACTTGTTTTAAACCATACATCGGACCAGAACCCTTGGTTTCAGAGAGCAAGAAAAGCCAAGCCAGGCTCCAAATGGAGAAACTTCTATGTCTGGAGTGACACACCTGAAAGGTATAAGGATGCAAGAATAATCTTCAAGGACTTTGAAACTTCCAACTGGGCGTGGGACCCCATAGCTAAGGCTTATTACTGGCACCGCTTCTACTCCCACCAACCAGACCTGAACTATGATAACCCCACGGTGCATGAGGCAATATTTCAGGTAATTGACTATTGGTTGGAAATGGGTGTAGATGGCCTAAGGTTAGACGCCGTCCCATACCTGTATGAACGCGAAGGCACCAGCTGTGAGAATCTCCCAGAAACTTACGGATTCTTGGAAAAATTAAGGGCCCATGTAGATAGCAAGTTTAAGAACCGCATGCTGCTGGCGGAAGCCAACCAGTGGCCGGAGGACGCAGTAGCCTATTTTGGCGAGGGTAATAGGTGCCACATGGCCTTCCATTTCCCACTGATGCCCAGACTCTTTATGGCGATTCAAATGGAGGATCGCTTTCCAATAATTGATATTATGGAGCAGACTCCAAATATACCGGAGTCCTGCCAATGGGCGTTGTTCCTGCGAAACCACGACGAATTGACCCTAGAAATGGTCACAGACGAAGAGCGTGACTACATGTACCATATCTATGCTAGGGATCCCAAAGCAAGGATAAATTTGGGAATACGCCGCCGCTTAGCACCCCTACTTGAAAACGATCGAAGAAAAATAGAATTAATGAATATTCTACTTCTCTCCTTTCCGGGTACACCGGTTATCTATTATGGTGACGAAATAGGTATGGGAGACAACTATTATCTCGGCGACCGAAACGGGGTTCGCACACCAATGCAGTGGAGCCCAGACAGAAACGCAGGCTTTTCCAAGGCCAATCCTCAGAAGCTATATCTCCCGGTAATTATTGACCCCGAATATCACTATGAAGCAGTAAATGTGGAGAATCAGGAGAGAAATTTTAACTCGCTACTCTGGTGGATGAAACGCTTAATTGCTACGCGTAAACGCTTCAAAGCCTTTGGTCGGGGAAGTATTGAATTCCTATATCCCGAAAATCCAAAAATCCTAGCTTTCATCCGCAAGTATCAGGACGAAGCCATACTAGTAGTTGCGAATCTGTCAAGGTTTTCCCAAGTGGTGGAGTTGGACCTCTCAAAGTATGTGGGATTTGTTCCAGAAGAAGTTTTCAGTAAAAATAAGTTCCCCACCATCAAGGGTTCTCAATATCTACTGACGCTGGGACCATATGGTTATTACTGGTTCTTGCTGCTAGAGGAGGAGAAGCTTAAAAGTGCCGTTAGAGAAAAAGTTTTACCGCGACTAATTGTGAAGGCAAGTTGGGAAAACGTGCTAAATGGCAGAATGATGGGGGAGCTGGAGGGAAAAGTTCTGCCCAACTATTTAAGGGGGTGCAGCTGGTTTATTGGAAAATCCCTAACTATACAGGAAATCTCTGTTACGAGTAACATTCCCATTCCTGATAAAGCACCACTTGTGCACTTGCTAATTTTCGAAGTTAAATATTCAGAAGGAATATCGGAAAAGTACCAGTTACCCATATCTTTCGCCTCCAAGGATAAAGCTAAAGAATTAGTGGAAGAATTCCCACAGTGCGTGATAGCGAATCTCCGTGTGGATGATGAAGAGGGGGTTCTCTATGATGCATATTATGATGAGAACTTTCGTCAGTATCTGCTCTCAATGTTCTCACAAAGAAGAAAAATAAGGGGAAATTGGGGCGAGCTTACTGCCCTTCGGAGTCAAAAATTTTGGAAGCTATTGAGTGGTAAAGGTGCTTCCCTAAAGTCTCAGATCATTAAGGGTGAGCATGGAGACACTGATATTAATTATGAAAATGTGTTCTTTCTTAAAATGTATCGCAAGTTGGATGAGGGGGAGAACCCAGACCACGAAATAATAAAATTCCTATCCAGTCAAGGTAAGTTTCCCCACACCCCTCCATTTGCAGGTGTAATCCAGTACCTGTCACAGGACGGAACGCCCTTCATACTAGGAGTTCTTGAGGGCTATGTTCCCAATCAGGGTAGCGCTTGGAAATACAGCTTTGACGCAGTCAGCCAATATTTTGAAAGAGTTCTGTCCAAAAAGGAGAAGACACCTGAAATCCCGCAAAATCTTTTTCCAGATCTAAATTTTTCAGAAATTCCCTCACTGTTCCAAGAGTTAATTAGCGGAGCTTACTTAGAAATGGTTAGCCTGCTGGGGAAGAGAACAGGAGAGCTGCACTTAACGCTCAGCCAAGAAACAGAGAAACCCGAATTCACACCGGAACCCTTTTCCACACTCTATCAGAGGGCAGTTTATCAATCTATGAGGGGGTTGGTGCGAAGGGTAACGCTAACACTAACCAGAAACCTTAAGAAACTCCCGGAAAAAGTACAGGAAGAAGCCCTTGAGGTAATATCTTCTGAGAATGAGGTTTTGAACCATATGCAAAAAATTTTTCGGAAAAAGATTTCAACAATGAAAATACGCATTCATGGAAGCTACCACCTGAACCATATTTTATATACTGGTAAGGACTTTGTGATTGTTGATTTCGAGGGAGAATCTACACGACCACTAAGCGAAAGAAGATTAAAACGCTCCCCCCTACGGGATGTTGCAGCAATATTGCGCTCATTTGAGTATGTGGCTTTTAGGGCCCTTCAGCAGCATGCTTCCCTCAGGGCCGAGGACATTGTTCTACTAGAGTCCTGGATTAAACCATGGTGCTACTACGTAAATGGCGTTTTCCTGCATTCCTACATCAACACTGTGGGGAAGGCTCCAATTGTGCCTATGGATAAGGAGGATTTCCAAGTATTACTTAAAGCCTTCCTTCTGGAAAAAGCATTTTATGAACTTGGCTATGAGCTTGAAAACCGACCGGATTGGGCAATTATACCCATCAAAGGGATAAAAAACATCTTACAAAGCATACAGTAACAAGTTAAAAGGAGGTTTCAAAATTCCAAAGCGGAAACGGAGACGAAGAAAAGACGAAAAGGTAAGGTATGATGTGGGTCTCATCACAGACCATGACACCTATTTTTTCAAGGAGGGAACCCATTACCGACTCTACGAAAAACTGGGCGCTCATATCCTTACAGTGAATGAGGGCAGTGGCACCTACTTTGCGGTCTGGGCCCCCAATGCGGAACGTGTTTCTGTGATTGGCGACTTCAACGGATGGGATCCGGAGGAATCTCCCTTAGGGGTGAGATGGGATGGTTCAGGCATCTTTGAGGGATTCATTCCGGGCGTCGGCAAAGGAGCTCTATACAAATACCATATTGAATCAAAGTTCAATAAATATAAAGTGGATAAGGCAGACCCATTCGCCTTTTACTGTGAGGTTCCACCCAAAACTGCTTCTATTGTTTGGGATTTAGAATATGAGTGGAAGGATGCGGAGTGGATGAGCAACCGTTACAAGTACAATTCGCTCAATTCTCCAATAGCCGTTTACGAAGTCCACTTAGGATCATGGCGAAAAGTTCCCGAAGAAAACAATAGGTCTCTCACCTATAGAGAAATGGCCAAGTACCTAGTGGACTATATGCAGGATATGGGGTTTACACATGTGGAATTTTTACCGATTATGGAACATCCCTTTTATGGCTCTTGGGGGTATCAAATAACGGGATATTTTGCTCCCACAAGTCGATATGGTACGCCTCAGGACTTTATGTATCTCATTGACTGCCTCCACCAGAATAACATTGGAGTTTTCCTTGATTGGGTTCCTTCACACTTCCCAACCGATGAACACGGTCTAGGCTTTTTTGATGGCACACACCTCTATGAATATGAGGATCCAAGGAGAGGATTCCATCCCGACTGGAACAGTTTCATATTTAACTATGCTCGGAACGAGGTGCCCGCCTTTCTCATTAGTAGCATTCTATTCTGGCTGTCAAAGTACCATGTTGATGGAGTAAGGGTGGACGCTGTGGCATCCATGCTTTACCTTGATTATTCTCGAAAGAACGGTGAATGGATTCCTAACCAGTTTGGTGGCAAAGAAAACCTTGAAGCAATTAGTTTCATACGCAGAATGAATGAGGTGGTTTACGGGAATTTTCCCGATGTTCAAACCATAGCTGAGGAGTCAACCGCTTGGCCCCAAGTTTCAAGGCCCACTTATGTGGGAGGCTTGGGTTTTGGCATGAAGTGGAATATGGGTTGGATGCATGACACCCTCGAATATATGTCCAAAGAACCCATTCATCGCAAATATCACCACAACACACTCACGTTTAGCTTATGGTATGCGTTCTCAGAAAACTTTATACTCCCCCTCTCACATGATGAGGTGGTTTATGGTAAGGGCTCTCTCCTAGGAAAGATGCCTGGAGATGAGTGGCAGAAATTTGCAAACCTACGCCTACTATTTGGTTACATGTATGCTCATCCGGGCAAAAAGCTTCTATTCATGGGGGGAGAATTTGGGCAGTGGAGGGAATGGAATCATGATTCAAGCCTAGATTGGCAACTTCTTCAGTATCCACTACACAGGGGCCTCCAGCAATGGGTGAAAGATTTAAACGCGTTTTACATTAGGGAACCAGTCCTATACGAAGTCGATTTTGAAAAGGAAGGTTTTGAATGGATAAATCTTGCTGACTGGGAGCAGAGTGTAATAAGCTTCATAAGAAAAGGCAGAACCACAAAGGACATACTGCTGGTGATCTGTAACTTTACCCCGGTTCCACGCTACAAATATAGGGTTGGGGTTCCGGTAGACGGAACTTGGAGACTAGTGTTAAACAGCGATGACAAAAAATATGGAGGAAGCGGACTGGTCAAGAACACCAAAGTCAAGGCCAAAATGATTCCTTGGAACTATAGACCCTACTCCATATCCTTTACCCTACCACCCCTAGGAGCCCTCTTCCTTAAATGGAAACCCTAAAAATGGGAACGAAAACCTTCTGGTTTAGGAATATAATGGCATCCCAGAATATTTGTGGAGGAACCCTAAGATTTCGGCGAGGAGAAATAGAAACCAATATTTGTGAAATGTTCTAAAGAACAGCGTTAGATATGGAGGCAGTTCTGTGAGTTATTATGTTTGTATTCACGGTCACTTTTATCAGCCGCCTAGGGAAAACCCTTGGCTGGAAGAGGTTGAACTCCAAGAGGGAGCTCGCCCCTACCATGATTGGAACGAAAAAATAACTGCTGAGTGTTATGCTCCCAACACAGCCTCCCGCATCCTTAACAGTGATAGGAAGATTATCGAGATCGTGAACAACTATTCAAAAATTAGTTTTGATTTTGGTCCAACACTACTTTTATGGCTGGAGAGACATGCACCCGAAGTTTACCAAGCAATTATTGAAACCGATAAGGAATGCCGGAAGAAGTATTCGGAGCATGGGCCTGCCATTGCTCAGGTTTATAATCACATGATAATGCCCCTTGCCGATAGCAGAGATAAGCGCACCCAGGTGGTTTGGGGAATAAGGGATTTTGAGCACCGTTTTGGTAGGAAACCAGAAGGCATGTGGCTCCCTGAGACTGCTGTGGATCTTGAAACGCTAGACATAATGGCGGAATATGGTATAAAATTCACCATCCTTGCGCCTCACCAAGCCAGTCGGGTCAGAAAAATTGGAGAAGAAAAATGGAATAATGTTATGGGGGGAAATATTAATCCCAAAATGCCCTACCTGTGCAGGCTTCCCTCAGGAAGGTCGATATGTATCTTCTTCTACGACCAATCGGTGTCCCTGGATGTTGCCTTCGGCGACCTTTTGAAAAATGGAGAGAACTTCGCGTTAAAAATTGTTAGGAGCTTTTCCCAAGCTCAGAGGCAACCCCAAATTGTACACATTGCCACTGATGGAGAAACTTATGGTCACCACCTGAAATTTGGGGATATGGCTCTCTCCTATTGCCTATACTATATAGAATCAAGAAATCTGGCTAAAATTACAATATACGGTGAATATCTGGAAAAGAATCCCCCCACATATGAAGTGGAAATCATTGAAAACACATCTTGGAGCTGCTTTCATGGTGTTGAAAGGTGGAGAGGTGATTGTGGATGCAGAATGGGGTCTGAACCAAAGTTTAAACAAGAATGGAGAAAACCCCTACGCGAGGCGATGGACTGGCTAGGCGACAGAGTCAAACTCATCTACGAAAAGGAAACAGCCCGATACTTCCAAGACCCTTGGAAGGCGAGGGACGATTACATTGAAGTTATTCTCAACCGCTCAGTTGAGAATGTGGAGCAATTCCTCTCCAAGCATAGCAAAAAGCAACTATCCAAGGAGGAAAAGGTAAAGGTTCTCAAGCTCTTGGAGATGCAGAGAAACGCCCTGCTTATGTATACGAGTTGCGGTTGGTTCTTTGATGAAATTTCAGGCATTGAATCTATCCAAGTGATGAGATACGCTGCCCGCGCTATGCAGCTTGCTAAGGAACTATGCGGCGTGGATCTGGAACCCGACTATCTCAAAATACTTGAAAAGGCACCGAGTAACATACCCGAGTATCAAAACGGAGCCCAAGTATACAATATGTTGGTGAGACCCTCCATTACTGATTTGCTTAGGGTGGGAGCGCACTACGCCATGTCCTCTATTTTTGGAGAGTATCGGGAAACCCAAAAAGTATACTGCTACACCGCCAAGAATGAGGCATATGAGAGTCTGGAGGCGGGAAATAAAAAATTTGCCGTGGGCAGAGTACGTTTGCGTTCCGATATTACTTGGGAAGAAAGTGTGGTGAGTTTTGCAGTTCTGCATTTCGGAGACCAAAACCTGATGGTGGGAGTCCGCGAATTCATGGATCGCAAGTCTTTTTCCCAAATGCGTAAAGGGACCGAAAAGGCCTTTCTAAAGGGTGACTTCCCCCAAGTTGCCGAATTAATCAATAAATATTTTGGAAAACAGGTTTATTCCCTTTCTCATCTTTTCAGAGACGAACAGATAAAAATTTTAAACAAAATGCTTGAACCCACACAAAAAAAGATAGAAAACTTATTTTTCCAAATATACAAAAACAATTATCCCATTATCCAAACCCTAAACGAGATGGGGATTTCCCCGCCCCAAACTCTAGCTGCAGTTATTGAGTTCACATTGATTAATGCTCTACGTAAATCGCTGGAGGACGAAGACTTCAATATTGACGAGTTACAAAAATTGGTTTCAGAAATGAAGAAGAGAACAATAGAACCAGACAAAACCGACATAGGATTTGTGGCGAGCCAGAAAATTAATAAACTCATGGAAAGACTCGCACAGGCACCTCAAGATGACTCTCTGCTTGAAACCATAGTGAAAACCCTTAATATTTTAAGCGTGTTTCCCTTAGAACTGAACCTCTGGAAAGCCCAAAACATATATTTCTCAGTAGGAAAAAAGCTCTGCGGCCCCATGCAGAAAAAAGCAGAAACCAACCCCAACGCAAAAAAGTGGTTGGATCACTTCAATGAACTAGGAGAATTTTTAGGAGTGAAATGTGTATAAAAAGCCGTTTGTAACAGTTTCAAAATAAATGGACTTAAATAGTCAAAAACCCAAAAATAGAGGGAGACTAACCAAAAACCAAAAAGAGGCAACCAAAAAAGGCGAAAAAACCATGACGAAGACCTACACCCTCCCCCACAACCACCAACTAGACCAGTTCCCCCAAGCCCACCTCACCATACTCAACCCGACAATCACAGACATATGGAACAACATCCAGTGGAAGGAGAAACCATTAAAGGGGCAAGAAGCAGAAGCGCCTGCTCCCCACAGCTCCAGCTACACCTCCAAGAAAAAAAGGGGAAAAATACCTTAAAGAGTGAAGGTACGCCCGGCACTGGGTGGACTCAGCAATAAAAACCGCCTCTTCCACCATAAACCCCTAGAAAAGAAACTATACCCAAGGAAAAAGAAAAAAAGGAGAGAACACGTGGTCAGACGCCTCTCCGCAAGAGTGAAACAAACACTCATGAAGATAAGCGGAGAAAAACTATGCATAACCATAAAACCCCACCACTATGTGACCATAGAACCTTCCCGAAGATACTTCCCCCGCAGGAAGAATAGGGAGACCCATACCAACACCCACAAAAATCCACATACCAGTGGAGGCCAGCCCCCAAAAAGGGTTTGCGGACGCAATATGCTGGGACTCAAACCTGCACTCCCTTGATGGTTTCTCACCCCGCTGGGAATGGATAAAAATAGACCTGAAACCCCTACACACTACATACCAAAAAAGCTAAGCCACATAAACCGGGTATACTCCAGAAACCGGGCCAGGGGAAGGAAACTCTAACAGAAATACGCAAGAAGATGGAGGGGCCGCGTAAAAAACTACTTGTGTCTCCCGGTAAAACACCTGGCCACCGCCTTCCCCGCACGGGTTTGAAAAACTGGAGAAGAAAAATGCAAAGGAAACACCACAAGAAGTGGAACCGCAGGCTGGGGGAGGCTGACTGGCGGCTACTGGTCTCCCTGATGAGGAGCTGGGCTCCAGTTGTAGAGGTCAGCCTAGGGTACACCTCGAAAAACTGCAGCAGATGCGGAGGACTGAATAAAGTTCTAAGGAGCCAGAGGGTTTTCAGGTGTCCCTACTGTGGCTTCAAAATATGCCGGCAGCTTAAACGCCTGCATAAACATCTACCACAAGGGTGAGAGGAGCTTCCCCACAAAAAGGGTTCGACTCTTTTGTGGGTGGTTGCCCTTAATGGGGGTGGAGCAGAGTGACCCTTATGAGTCCGTGAGGGGTGTGGATGACGTGGTGAAGCCTCGGGTCTACATGTGTCTGCCTTTGACCATGAAGACTACAATCCCAACACTAATTTAAGGCATAAAGAGGGTAATTCTTTCTCATGTAGAAGGAGGATGCTAATTTGAACAAAAGAGCCTGTGGGATTCTTCTCCCCATTCTGTCAATACCATCACCCTACGGAATCGGCGACTTCGGCCCATGGGCCTACAGATTTGTGGACTTCTTAGTCGAAACTAGGCAGAGTTACTGGCAGATTCTCCCATTAACTCCTACGGATCCCTCCTTTGGCAACACGCCCTACAACAGTTTCTCAGCTTTTGCGGGAAACAACTTGTTTATCAGCCCAGACCTGCTTCTCAGTGAAGGACTAATTAAAAAAGAGGATGTGGAACCCATACCTACTTTTCCAAAAAATATTATTGATTATCCAGAAGTCATCCGCTTCAAGAACCATATTTTTGACAGAGCTTACCAACACTTCAAGACGGAAAAAACAAGTCTCCACGAGTATGAAAAGTTCTGTGAAGAAAATGCGTACTGGGTTGAGGACTACTCACTTTTCATGGCTGCGAAGGCGCGCTTCCAAGGAAAAGTTTGGAGTGAGTGGCCAATAGAAATAAGAAACAGGCAACCAGAAGCCCTACAAAAATTAAGGGAAGAACTCCAGGATAGAGTAGAGAGAGAAAAGTACCTTCAGTACCTCTTCTTTAAACAGTGGTTCTCCCTTAAAAAATATTGCAACCAGAAAGGCATCCAAATCATAGGCGACATACCCATCTACGTCCATTACGACAGTGTAGATGTGTGGAGAAACCCCCAAATTTTCAAACTAGATGAAGAAAAAAGGCCACTATATGTTTCCGGTGTTCCCCCAGACTATTTCAGCAGCACGGGTCAACTCTGGGGGAACCCCGTCTACCGGTGGGATGTAATAAAGCAGGACAACTACGCTTGGTGGATTCAAAGAATGGAGCACACTTTAAAGCTTTATGATTGGGTGCGCATTGACCACTTTCGAGGCTTTGCCGGATATTGGGAAGTCCCTGCAGGTGAAAAAACAGCCATAAATGGTAGATGGGTACCAGGACCCGGAGAGGATTTCTTTTCCACACTTCTTAGGCACTTCTCCAATCTGCCCATCATAGCAGAAGACTTGGGTGTGATTACTGACGATGTAAGGGAACTCATGCGTCGCTTCAACCTACCAGGAATGCGTGTACTTCTATTCGCATTCAGCGAAGATCTTCCCACAAATCCCTACGCTCCACACAACCACATTAGAGAATGTATAGTTTACACCGGAACCCATGATAATAATACGGTGAGGGGATGGTTTGATAACGAAGCAACGCCACAGGAAAAAGAAAGAGTCTCCAAGTACATTGGGCGCAAAGTATCTTCTCTGAATGTAAACTGGGAGTTTGTGCGGCTTGCAATGATGTCAGTTGCTAACACAACCATAATACCTATTCAGGACATCTTAGGTTTGGGTCAAGAGGCTCGGATGAATAAACCGGCAACCACAGAAGGCAATTATAAGTGGCGACTATCACCGGAACTGATAACTTCAAAAGTGGCTGCTAAGCTACGCGAAATGACAGAAATTTATGGGAGGACTCTAAAAACTGGGGAAAACTTTAAATAAATATTCATTAATATTTTAAAAAGGTATATTTCATAAAACTGTAAAAGTTTAAACTAAGAAGAGGGTTAGAAATTTGAAGACCAAAGTAAATGATTTTGAAATGCATTATGAAGATGAGGGAAAAGGACCCGTATTGCTTTTAATTCATGGAATGGGAGGAGACTCAACTGAATGGGCATCTTTGATACCCGAACTCTCCAAGGAAGCTAGGTGTATAGCTGTAGATTTGAGAGGACATGGAAAATCCGAGAAGCCAAACCAACCCTACACTCAAGACATGTTTGCAGATGATGTAGCAGCCCTCTTGGACACATTAAAAATAGATAAGGCTTACATATGTGGTGTGAGCATGGGCGGCTTTGTGGCTCTAAAAATGGCATTAAACCACCCAGAAAAAGTAAAAGGACTAATCCTCATAGACACTGCAGCGCGAATACCCCCCAAAACCATTGAAGTGGGTGCAAGATGGGCCAAGGCCCTCACCGAAAAGGGATTGGAAGCATACATTGAAACCGAGATAAAAGATATCTTCCACCCCATGTTCGTGCGTAGACACAAAGACGAAGTGAAAAAATTCGCAGATTCTATGAGAACCCGAGACCCTACAACCGTAGCAAAGATTCAGCAAGGCTACATGAAGAGCCCCTTGACATTGGAAACAGAAATAAAGAAAATCAAGGTACCAACACTAATCATTCATGGCAGAGAAGACGAAGTGGTGCCTGTTGAAGAAGCAGAATTTATCCACAGGCAAATCCCAAACTCGCAAATCGCCCTCATCCCCTTCGCCGGCCACGCCGCACTTCTGGAAAGAAAAGATTTCTTCATAGACGCAATACTCTACTTCATCGAAGAATCCGAAAAGAAGACGAAAAAGGCTTAATCCGGAACATGGTATTTCATAACACGATTTAGAAAAGCTTCCTCCAATTTACGACTGCTATTTTTCATCCGCACATTTGGAGCAGTACCCAAAAAAGTTTATGCTTTGACTAACGATTCTGGCTCCACTTTTTATTTGAACTTCCTTTACCAATCTTTCGACTAAATCGGATTCTACATCTTTTATCTTATGGCATTTTAGGCAGTGAATGTTTATGTGAGGGCTTAGCTTAGTGTCATATACTGTTTTGCCGTCTATCTGACAAACTGCCTGAATCTCTCCGACTCTCTCTAATACCTCTAATGTTTTGTAAACCGTTGCTGGACTTATAGTGGGATTCTTCTTTTTTACCTCTTGGTAAATCATATATACGTTGGGATGATTTCTCATAGATTTTACTGTTTTGAATATTTCTAGCCTCTGGGGTGTTACCTTGTATCCCCTACTTCTGAGATAGTCTATGAATTCTTGCAGACTCGACATAATGATTGTCCCACCTATCCAATAAACCCTAACATTAATATACTTTGAATTGATTTTTAGTTGATATTCATTACTATACTATATGAAACGAAACTTTAAAACATAAAAAGTTTTGCAGATACGATTGTGTGAATCGTTGTGTTGGAGCCTCGTTCATTTCAGCCAAATAAGCAAAATATTTAAATAATATTTATTCTTAATTAAAAACAAAAATTAACAAATATTTTTTATCATCTAAGCTCCTAGAAAACCTAAATTTATAAATTTAGGTTCAAACATGGAGGAGGCAAACAAATTATGGAAAAAACAGAAGAAGAAAAACATTTTATAGAAATTGGAAAACCAGCACCCGATTTTGAAGCAACAACCACACATGGACCAATAAAACTATCTAATTTTAGAGGAAAGTGGGTAATTCTGTTCTCCCACCCGGCAGACTTCACACCCGTATGCACCACAGAATTCGTTGCATTTGCCAAAATATGGCCCGAACTACAAAAAAGAAACACCCAACTTATCGGGTTAAGCATTGACAGCCTCTATTCCCACATAGCCTGGGTGAGAAACATCGAAGAGAAACAAGGGGTAAAAATACCATTCCCAGTTATTGCAGACCTAGACATGAAGGTAGCAAAACTATACAACATGATTCACAAAGCCACAAGTGAAACATCAACCGTAAGAACAGTATTCTATATTGATCCTGAAGGCATCCTAAGAGCTATGCTATATTATCCCTTAACTTCTGGAAGAAACATGGATGAAATTCTGAGACTTCTGGACTCTCTGCAAACCGTGGACAGAGCCAAGGTAGCTACGCCAGCCAACTGGAGACCAGGCGACAAGGTTATTGTTCCAGCGCCCAAAACCCAGGCTGATGCTGAAAAAAGGCTAACTGAAGGATACGAGTGTATAGACTGGTACCTCTGCATGAAAAAGTTATAAAGTCAAAAAAGGATAAAAACTATACCTTTTTTATTTTTATAAATATTCTATTTATTAATATTGACTTTTTGACTAGAATTATTCAGAAAGTTTCTTCTTTTTACATTCCTGGCAGTATCCGAAGTAGTCATGACTCTGGCTTACTATCTCATATTTAGACTTATCCATTAATTCGTCATCCAATTCCTTAATTTTTTCTAGGTAGATGTCTTCGACCCTTCCACACTCCAAACAGTGAATGTTAACGTGGGGGGTCATGTTTGTTTCGTATCTAATTTTTCCATTCACTACACTGATTTCTTGGATTTCACCCATTCCTCGCAATAGTTCTATTGTTTTGTAGACGGTGGCGGGGCTTACTGTAGGGTAGTCCTTTTTCACTAGTTGGTAAATCTCCTCAGCGGTGGGATGTTTACTACTTTTAATTACTCTAAATAATTCAATCCTCTGTGGTGTGACCTTGTGCCCCTTCTTTCTCAGAGCTTCTATGAATTTTTCTATGCTGTCGCCCATGGTCTTTAACCGGCTGCTGTATTTGATAAGTTCCTATTTTAAAGGTTTAATTCCTATTAAACTGTTATAATATTCTGAATTTAAGTTTTTGGATGCTATTCATACAATAAACACAGTGGACTAGAAGGGCTCAGAACTTTATATTATTTGGGGGAAAAATTTAAATAATATTGATTATTGAAAAATATTAGAAATTTATTCGTAACAAAAATTATTAAAACATAAATCCACAAAAAATATCCAAAAGAACACAGAAAAACAAACCAAAAATAAGCTTCTCACAAAGGGGAAGTCACGAAAAGCTTGGATCAATTAGAGTTCTAAAGAACGCATAGTTGTACCAAACTTTTCAGAACGGGAGGAGCCTTTCCCACGACGAGCGTGTGCATCTTTAGACCACCCATGGGGAAGCCACCGGCACACGCTCGTCGATACTCACAATGTTTTTGATTTGGCTTTGAACTGTTTCTCGTAAAGCTGTTTCACCTTCTCTATGGTATCTACATCCTCTAAGTTCTTATCATCTCTTATTCTTTTTATCCTTGCAAATCTGAGAGCGTAGCCGGACTCATACTTTGGGGATTTCTGTATTTCTTCGAAAATTGTTTCCACAACTATTTCGGGCTTAACCCTAACTGTCCTTCCATACTCGATGGTCTTTAGCTTTAATAGTTTCTCTGTAACTTCTTCAAATTCTTCGTCTGTGAGTCCTTTGAAAGTTTTACCTATTATTTGAAGTTCTCCCGTTTCTTCGTTTCTCGCTGCAAGATAGTAATCGCTGAGCCAATTCACTCTTCGCCCATATCCCCAGTCCGCCCCCACAATCACCAAATCGAGGGTTTCGGTTTCTTTTATTTTTAGCCATTTTCTTCCTCTTCTTCCCGGAGTATATGTGCTATCCATTTTTTTCGCTATGATTCCCTCGTGACCCTTGCTTTTAGCCTCTTCAAAAAATTCTTGGGCACTATCAACACTGCATGTTACCACTTGGGGAACCAGCTCCAATTCTCCCGCCACACGGGAAAGTATCTTTCTTCTCTCGCTGTAGGGAAGATCTATTAAAAGTTTACCGTCAAGATAAATTATATCAAAAAGGTAGAGCTTTACTGGAATTTCTCTAACCATTTCCTCTATTCCCTTAACCCTGTGAAACCTCTTCATAAGGTTTTGAAAAGTGAGTGGACGGAAGTCCTTACCTATTGCCACCGCTTCCCCCTCAAGTATAGCCTCACTAAACTGAATGTTGTTTTTAACCTGCTCCACCACGTCTGGCAAACTGGCGGTTACTTCAGTTAGCCTTCTACTAAAAATTTTAACCTCTCCCTTACGTATGTGTATCTGAAGCCGAGCGCCATCCAGCTTATACTCCAGACTGGTTTCCCCTCCATGCTCTCTTAGAGCCTCAGCTACATTATCCACAGCTTGAACAAGCATAGGCTTTATGGGGTGAAAAGGTATGGGTTTAACATCATTTAGGCTTTGTGCCCCTCCCCGCATTGCTTTTTCGGCTACGTCTCCCAAATCGCCCATAAGCATATGAGTCCTCTTTACCATTTCTAAAGGTGCTCCTGACGCCTTAGCTATAGCTTCCTCCATCAAACCTGAGGAAGCTCCATGCCTCATCTCACCTATCAGGTTTTTCACAATATACTTTGCTTCCAAAGGTTCTGCCCTGCTCAGCAAACTGAGAACAATATTTTCCTTCTTCTTTTTTGAACCGCTACCCTTAGCTTCAGAGATGGCTTGAAAACTTCTGTAAACTTCAAGAATTGTGAGAGGCTTTTGTAGCAACGTTGCCTGCTTTGAGACATCTTTTCTCAACATCAAAATTTTAGCCATATCACCGAGATCACCCCTCTTGCTGAAGGCTTGCAGCATCTCTTCATCTGAAGCCTTGGTAATGCCTTTTATCACCTTTTGAACAGTCCTCCAGGACACATCCAGAGTTTTGCCGCTCCACTCGGGAAAAGCTTCACCCACAATCATTCTAATTGAAGGCGCAACTTCCCCTATCGACAATTTTTTTAGGAATTGAGATATGAGATCCACAATTGCAAGCCTCTTGGTGGTTGATTCAATATCCTCACATAGCTCAGCCAAATCCCTGTATAGAGTTTCACCCAAATTACCAGTACCCCCAGCAAGAACCAAAAAATGCTCCAGAAACGAGTGGCAAAAACGAAAACTAAAGTTTTTCTAAAACCATGAAAAGTTTCCAAAAAGATTAGTGAGAAATAAAAGAATCCTCTGAAAAAAAGCTAAGTTTTTACTTCGACTTTTACCGGAATTCCCTTAACCACTGATTCAGTGACCGTGCAATAATTCCTGAAGATTGCTACACAACGATCCTTCTTCTTTGCGGCTTCCTCATCTTTAAACTTAGGATTCAGAGTCACATCCATACCTGTAACCCTTAAATATCCTTCTACACGCGAAATCTGGGCCCTCACCATTGTAGTCAGCTCAACCAATTCGGCTTTTGCCTTAGATGCGCAAAAAGTGAAGGAAGAGGAAAGACAAGCCCCCACCGCAGCCGCGAGCAAATCGTCCGGAGCTGGACCTTCATCGTCACCCTGAGTCTCAGACGAAGCGTCAACCACCAAATTGTGCCTTCCACGTATCTGAACTTCATATTTTAATTTGCCCTTCCATTTAAGCTCAACATTTATAGTAGTTTTCACCATGACAATCAAACCCCCATTTTCCGAGAAAAGTGCAAATAAACCCGACTTTTAGATTAACATTCAAACATTTGTTTATAAATATGTTTCAAGACGAGGAAAACTTCCCCAACTTATAGACATATTTCTACACAAGCCTTATGCCAACAAATGGTTTAAGAAACACATGGAAGCCTTCCAAATAGGCACCGTTTTGGCTCCTTTTTTTGGGTGGGCTTGGCAAAAGTATATATAATCTTAATTATAAATAATTTTTATAAACTAATTATATTTGGGGGTTGTTTGATGTGGAGGAGAAATATTGAAACCATGCCCAGAAAGGAAATCGAAAAGCTACAGGAAGAAAGCCTCAAAAAACAGCTCAAATACGTCTACGACAACACTAGGTTCTACCACAAAAAATTCAAAGAAGCAGGAGTAAAACCCGAAGACTTCAAAACCCTAAAGGACATAAAAAAGTTTCCCCTAACCACTAAACAGGACATAAAAAAAGAAGTCACAACGGATGACCCCTTCGGCGGAAGATGCGCGATTCCCAGAGACAAAATTTGGGGCATAACCGCTCCCCCCGAACCGGAAATCGAAGAACCACCAATCATGTCTATCTCAACAGAGTATGAAAGAGAAGTACTCGTCGACCACCTCACCAGACATCTAGTAATGATTGGACTCTCAAGCGGCGACGTTTTAGAACTACAAGCCACCCAATGGGAAAGCATAGCTGCCCTCATTGAGGGACACTTTCGAGTAAGGAGAACCGTGCAGAGCCTGATTCCCTTCACCTCAATTCCCATCGAAAACACTCTCTTCCTCTTAGATGCTCCAAGAGCAACCTACCTAACAAAATTCTTCAAACCCGACATAATAATCACCACAGTAGACTATGCAAAACTAATGGCTCAAGAACTTGAGAAGGAAAAAAGCGATCCCAAAACAGCCTTCCAACCCAAAATTGTCGTCCACAGATTCCGACCCGGCAGTCCACTCCTAGACGAAGAAACCAGAGAAGAATTCAAAAAAACATGGGGAGGAACACACCTCAGCATGATTGATATGGGATACGGCGGCTTCTACGCTATGGAGTGCCTCCAGTGCAACGGACACCACGCTTGGGAAGACGGCTTCCTTGTGGAAACAGTGGACCCAGAAACGGGACAACCAGTAAACCCTGGAGAGAGGGGAATGCTGGTATTCACAAACCTTTACGCAGAGGCCACACCCCTAGTAAGATTTGCAACAGGACATAACGCCAGACTGGATACGAACCCCTGTGGTTGTGGAAGAACCCACGTTAGAATATTCCTCGAATAAATAAAATTTTGGAGGGAGACATGTTGGTTGAAAGCGAGCTTGATAAGTTCTGGAATAAAAGAATTGAAACCATGCCTAGGGAGGAAATAGAAGAACTCCAACTAAAGAAGATAAAAGCTGAACTTAATTATGCCTACCACAACACCCCATTCTACAAGAAAAGCTTCAAAGAAGCAGGAGTAACACCCGAAGACATAAAAACAGTAAATGATTTCGACACCAAAGTCCCAATTCTCTATAAGGACGATTTAAGGGCCGAGCGAAGCCGAACAGGAGACCCCTTCGGAGGGCTCCTAAGTGTGCCTCTAAACGAGAGAGTAAAAGTGATAAACGCCTCAACGGGAACCACAGGAGTCCCAAGCGTTTTTGCCTATACAAACGATGACTGGCTAACAGCCGCAGAGCAGGAAACCAGACTAAAATGGATGAGAGGATGGCGACCCAAAGACCTAGTCTTCGCCACAGGCATAAGGTGGCACGGATATGTAGTAATATCTTCAACCGGACTGGACATTGTTAACATCACCGGAATAAGCGAATGCATGTATCCCCTGCCCCACATAGCAAAGAGACACGTAATAGAAATGAAATACATGAAGCCACAAATATTCGCCGGCCCCATGCTAACCATGTCCGCAATATTTGAAGCCGCCAAAAAAATGGGAGAAGACATAAAAAAACTCTTCTCAAGCGTAAGACTCATCGATACCGGTTACGGCGAAATCGTTACTAAAACTGTTAAAAGAAGAATCGAGGCAGAAACAGGTGTTCCGCCGGAGAGAATTTTTGACTTTGGGGGTGTGGCGGATCCACTGTGGTATTTTGGGGATTGCGAGGAGCATGCGGGTAATCATCAGTGTGATGATCTGTTCTATACGAGGGCTTTTGATTTGGAGACGCATGAACCTTTGGCCAGTGGTGAGAGAGGAGAGATTGTGGTTACAAATCTCTTTGCTGAAGCCACACCTATGTTAAAATGGGGAACGGAGGACACAGGCTCCGTATTTAGCGAAAAATGTGGTTGCGGAAGAACTCACACTAGGTCGACTATATTGGGTAGGGAGGCTTTTGCTGCTAACATTAAGGGTATGAGGGTTTTCCCAGCAGATATAGAGAACATTTTGGGGGATATACCCGGGTTTACTGAGTGGTTCACCATGCTCAAGTACTCTAAGGGTCCTATGGATACTTTGAAGTTGAAAATGGCTACTGATAGGGATAAGGTTAAGGATCCAGAGGAGTACAAGAGGCAGGTTAAGAGGAAGCTTAAAGAGAAGCTGGATGTGGACTCTGAAGTTGAGATTGTGGAGTCGGTCTCTGATTTGCCTTTCGTGGGTCATAAAGTGGTAAAATTATTTGATATGACGAAACAGGCATAACTATCTTTCCCTCTTTCTGGGAAGATATTTCACTCGTTTCCCCCTCTTTTTATTTTTTTATTTTTGCAAATGGTGGCTATGGAGATAGACTAAAAGGCAAAAAAATGAGGGTGTGGGAATTGTATTTATGGCGAGATGATTGTTTTTTATTTGATTTTTTGTGCTAGTTGTTTTCCGAATTGGTAGCATTCTTTTAGTTTTTCTTCTTGGGGTACCCATTTTGATCTGGGTCCGGGTTCCACTACTTCGAATTTCATTTCTTGGAGGACTGGAATGATGTTTTTGTATGCTCCGCCTCCCCAACCGTAGGATTCGAAGGCTGCTGCTATTTTTTTTCCTGGTGGTCTGAGTCCTTTTATGAATTCTAGTATTCCTCTTATTGCGGGCATCATGGTCATGTTTAGGGTTGCGGATCCTATTAGGATGATTTTGGATAGCATGACGTCTCTGATTATTAGTCCCCAGTCTGAGAAGCGTACTGGATACATTGTGGTTTGTACTCCGTTGTCCATTAGTCCTCGGCTTATTTCTCTGGCCATCATGTCTGTGCTTCCCCACATGGTGTCGAATATTATTACGGCTCTGTTTTCAGCCTCGCCGCTGGCCCATTTGGCGTAGGCGTTTATTATTCTCTCGGGTTTCTTGTTCCAGATTAATCCGTGAGCTGGGCATATCATGTCTATGGGCACTTTTAGGTTTTTTACTTCTTCCAGTTTTTTGAGGACAAGTTGTGAGTAGGGCAGGACTATTTGTGCATAGTATCTGGCTGCATGATCCATTACTATTTGTTCTCCCAAGTCGTCCACGAATCTTTCAGATGATGCTATGTGTTGTCCGAAGGGATCGTTGGAGAATAGTATGTGGTTTTCCTTAAGGTAGGTCATCATGTTGTCTGGCCAATGTAGCATTTGGGCTTCAATGAATACCAGGTTTCTATCTCCAATGTTCAGTGTGTCGCCGGTTTTTGCTATTTTTAGTGGTCGGTCTATTTTGTAGTAGCCTGTGAGCGAGTCTTCGGCTCTCTTGGAGCAGATTATTTCCGCCTTAGGCGCGAGTTTAAGCACGTCTTCTATGTTTCCAGCGTGGTCTGGTTCCGCATGGTTCACGATTAGGTAGTTGATGTCTTTTGGGTCAACTATTTCCTTCACTCTTTTTATCATTTCGAGGCTGTGGGTATGCTTTACTCCATCAATCAAAACTGTTTTTTTGTCGACAATTAGGTATGCATTATAAGTGGTGCCGAGTGGTGTTTGGTAGGAACCGCAATACCTTAGGTTCCAGTCTATTGCACCTACCCAGTACACCCCTTCCGCCAATTTAACGCTCAAAACATTACACCCCTAAAAGTTTCCAGAAATTTAATATGGTACACCTTAAAATATGGAGGTATTATATTTAAACAATTCGCGCCAAAATTCTGGAAAATCAAAGAAAAATTTAACACTGTGAGCTGCAGACGTCTACGCTTTTTGTGATGTCTGAAGCCCTAACTAGAAAAGCGAAGAATAAATATTAAGACGCCTCCAACCAGATATGACATCAAAGAATTTTTTATTCCTCATGCGTCTCCTTCAAAACGTGCATTTTACGGCAATATACTTGATATGAAATTTTAGCCCAAAAAGAATAAATTATCTTGTTTTTAGTGTTTACCTAGCATAGCTTGGAGGGTTAGTTGGTGGCGCGTGAGATTTCCGGTTCCATTCCTGGAGAGGCGAACAGAATTGGTGATTTTGCCGAGATTTTGAATGAGGAGTTGATGTCTTCAAATATCAGGGTTAAGAGGAAAAGCCAGTTTGAATGGAAGGTGAGAAGGGGCATTAATACGAAGGGGAAACTGAGAATCTATAGGAGTGGCTCAAACATTGTTTATGAGGGGAGAGTTGGACATAACTATATTCCCCTAGTTCTTTCTCTAATCTTAACACTCGCGCTCCTAATTATCTCCCTGTTTTTCATATATCTGGGAATTTTCTTCACATTCTTTTTCCTATTCATTTTCCTAGCGTTGGGTGACGTTGACCGCTTGGAATACGAGGTTGAAGACGCGTTACAACGTGCAATAAACAGGTTTTCACTACAGCCAACCATTTCAACCCCTCAAAGGGAGGAGAAAATTGCCAAGTTTGAACCCAGCCCAGACCATTACTGTATGTACTGTGGACGTCGAATAACTCCTGACGCCATATACTGCCCCAGATGTGGAGGAAGAATACGATAAGGTTCCAATATTACGTTGTTTCCTTCAAGGAAAATGTGCTGCGATTTAATTAAGTTGCTGGTGCAAAGTTGTAGTAGTTTTTGAATCTCAGTGCGTCTTCCTTCATTGTGATATTGTTGAAAAGTAGGTAGCACTGTTTAGCATTTATTGACTGAATTATGTCCTTTAGCCTGTAGAGGTCGTTGTCCGTGTATGTGTATTTGTACATTTTTTTGCCTGGGGGAGCGCCGTGCAGCCTCAGGTAGGCTGTGTCTCGAGCCAGAAATGTGGGGTTTGATGCAAAGGGGTCAACTGTGTGTGTTATGTCTAGTTCTTCGCAGAGGCTTTTAACAAGTGGGGCAGTCCAATTTTTCCCGCGGGGTTCCCAAGCAAATATTAGTCCTCTCTGGTTTATTGTTGAGAAAAATTCCTTCATATTTTTGATGTTCTCTTCGGATGGTGTGAAGCTGGCTGGGCACTGGAAGAGGCATACCTTGGCCTCTAGAATCTTGCAGATGGTGCTTATGGTTTCCCAAGCCTCTAAAACCTCAGATGTGGGTTTAAAGTGTCCATAAAGCTTCTTTTTTTCCTCTGGAATAATTATTCCGGCCTTTTTGTAGGTGGGGGAATTTGGGTCATGGGTTATGAGTTGCCAAGCCTTTACTGCGAACTCGAAATCTTTGGGAGCCCTGCTGCGCCAATTTTTCAAGGTTTCCTCGCTGGGTGGCTTATAGAAGGTTCTTTGAACCTCTGTTAATTTAAATTTTTTAAAATATTGTTCAATACTTTCCGGAAAACCACAACAGCCTATCTTAATCATATTCCACTCCCAAGAAAAATGGGTACATGAAGCTTTTCTATTTTTTGAGTACGACCAGCAATTTTCAGATAAGGGAAGGCAATGTGGGAATGCCTGATTCAAACCTTTACTTTTAGGCTCAAAATGGAAAAAATAAGTGTTATTGAAGCCTCTTTCACAGGTGAAACTGAACAATTCTAAATCGTCAGGGAAGGAAAAAACGATAATGATTATAAACATATGAGGATATGATTCTAACAATAAAAATAATAGCCGCGTAGCAAAGTTTCCCGTTGATGAAACAAATGTATGTTTTAAGATTTGCTAGATTTGTTTCCAAAGCTTTGAGGAGCGGGCTTTATGGATCTCAAAAAAGTTTTCGAGCCTAAAAGTATGGCTGTCGTGGGAGTTTCGGTTACCAACCCGTTAAACCCTGGCACGGTTATTTTTAACAAAAATCATCACGAAATGCAAGTAAAAACCTTTCCGATTAACCTTAGAGGAGGAAACATTGAAGGGACGCAAATCTACCCCACAGTTCTGGATATTCCGGAGGAGGTGGATTTGGCAGTCATAGTGGTGCGGGCGGATCTTGTAAACTCCGTTTTGGAAGACTGTGGAAAGGCGGGCATCGGGGGCGCAATTGTTATATCGGGAGGTTTTGCCGAGATGGGAAATAGCGGAGTTGAACTTCAAAAAGAGCTGGTCAAGATAGCAAACGAGTATGATATTGCCCTTATAGGTCCCAACTGTATGGGGGTATATAGTCCACCTTATGTTGACACCTTTTTTATACCTAGTGAGAGAATGCTTAAGCCTCCGCCTGGAAATGTGGCCATTCTGAGTCAGAGCGGGGGCTTTATTGTTGACCAGTTTCTAAGCAAATATGCAGAGAGAAAAATTGGCGTTTCAGCCGCAGTGAGCATAGGGAATAAGGCGGTGGTGGATGAAACAATTCTTATGGAGTATTTCCTCAAAGACAAGAGGACCAAAACTGTGGCTATGTATCTTGAAGGATTTAGGGAGGGAGAGGGAAGGAGATTTCTGGATGTTGCAGCGGAATTCGGAGGCGACAAGAACATTATAGTTTTTAGAGCAGGAAAGACTGCCGGTGGACAGAAAGCGGCCATGTCCCATACGAGTTCAATCGCCGCCTCTCCCCGATTAGCTTCAGATGTCTTCAGACAGTATGGAATAGTGGAAGCGGAAAACGAGCAAGAAATAGTCAGTTTCGCTAAAGTACTCTCATTCAGAAATAAACCCATAATAAACGGAGACATAGCCATACTAACGGTTTCAGGAGGACACGGAGTGATCTGCGCAGATCTAGCGGCTAAATATGGATTAAATCTTGTGGAGTTTACCCAAGAAGAAATAAAGGAAATGAAGCAATTGATTAGCCCCGCGGCTGCACGCATAGCCTCGCTGTCGAATCCTATAGACCTCACAGGAAGCGCTGAAGACATAGATTTGGAAAGAGTGTTAGAATACATTCTCCAAATAGACAGGGTTGAGGCAGTTCTGATTTTAACCTTCCCATATCCACCCACAATAAGTATGCAAATAGGCCGACGGCTATCCAATATAGCAGGAAGATACGGTAAACCTGTGGTAGCATATGTACCCTGGCTTCTAAAATACGACATAATAATTGAAGGATTCGAAATTAATAATGTACCAGTAGCCCACACAGTGGAAGAGGCTGTCCAGATGATAAAAGGGCTAAAAATGAGACGACCTAAAAAACAACAATAAGAGTTTTCTAAGAGATTTCCTTTAATTATTGATGACTTTTTGGGCAATCATTTAATTAAGAGAGGAACCAAGTTGGAATGGAGGAGAGGTTCCAAGAAAACTGAATAATAATTTTTTGGAAATCTTTTATAAATAGTGGGACCTCGCTTTTAAGTGTGTGGCTTCCCTTCTATCATGATCGTTTTTTCCTCTCAAAAAAAGGAGGCTTAACAGGGCTTCCTTCAAAATAGGCCTAAAAGGGGGTAAGACCGGCTAACCCTGCACAAATATCATGCCAACAAACTACATACTTACGACAAGGTCTCATAAATGGTCTCAATAAATTTTAAATATCCCCGTTGAAAAATTTAAATTAACGAGTCTACTTAAAAAGCAAGTGTGGGGATAAGCAGATGTTAACACCGGACTACCTTACATTCCTAATTAATTATGAATTTCTGTTGACTATACTGGTGCTCTTCGTTAGTGCCAATTTCATCTGGCGGTTTTGGAAATTGAGGAAGGTTCCCCTGATTTATCTAGCCCTCACATTTATTCTCTTCGCCCTAGGAGTATTTTTCGTTGCTTTAAGTCACATTGACCACTTTGCAATTTATCCTATACTTCTCAGAGACTACATGATTGATAATTACATTTTACCCTTCAGGATTCAGGGCCACTTTTACTCGGTTCTTACCGATTGGCTCATAATAATTTTCCAGGGCTGGCTGAAGGGTTCCATCTACATTTTCTCATTCTCCATTGCGCTGGCTGCCCTAGGGAACCTTTTCCTGTTCGCCTTTACCCTAGAAGCATTTTTACAGAAAAAGAAAAAATGGATAATCCTTTATTCTGCAGTATTTACACCGCTATTTATCGTTATACTGGTTTCATTCAATGTTACGTTAAACTTTATGATGGCAATGATAATTGGGCTCATCACCTACATACCACTGATATACTTGGCGTTAAAAGCCTCCAGAATAACTGAGAAAAGGCTCTTCCGCTACGGATTTATAATGATTTCTTTGACCTCCGTGTTCCTATCGTTATTCTTTGTTTTCCTCTTCATAGAGGGAGCCCTAACAGAGGGGTGGAGCATATTCGTACCCATAGGTTACACAATGGGATTACTAGCCGGCATATCTGCATATGTTGGATACGTTCTGCCAAACTGGTTCCGAAGGCTAATAGGTGAAAAACAATAGAAGCAAACATACCATCAGATCCAGTGCAAATGCGGGGTTCAACTCATTTATTTTTTTATAAAGGTTGATAGTAACAAATTTTTGTCTCGTGGGGTATAGTTTTTGGCAGATTTTTAAAGTTCGAGGGATTCCCCCACCTTGAGAATTCTGCAGCTTATTCCCTTTTTATCTAGCTGTTTTTTAAATTCCTCAGCTACGTACCTTTTTTGTTCAGAGAAGTGGAAGGGTACTACCATTTGTGGCCTCATTTTCATAAATGAATTGGTGTAATCTTCAAGGAAGTCTGGGAAACAGGCAGAAAACACCAGTTTAACGCCTCTCACCTCTGGAAATCTTGCCGAGTCACCAGAGTGTAAAATGCCCTCATAAAAATAGCTAACACTCTCTTCGGACTTTAAACACCAGCTCTCCAAAATTTTAACTCCCTCAAACTCTTCTCCCACCTTCGCTCTCTTCCCCTCAAGATTATACATACTCAAAACAGGGTGGGGAGCAACCAGAGGCGCATTTAAAGTTTTGAATTTTTGAATGTCAAAGTGGTCAGGATGCTCATGAGTTACTAAAACCAGTTCAACACCCCGCTCCGGCTCAGCTAGAAAATTTGGGTCAATAACGAGGTGTCTCTCACTCAGAATTTCCACACAGGAATTACCAAGCCACCTAACTTTCATACTTAACCTTGAAGAAAAATTAGATATATTTTTTGCCCTTTTTCGAAAAATTGGCGGTAAAACATGATTTCACCATAATTAACTATATTTATTTTGATAATATATTTTACCTGACTATCTATATAGTTTATTAAATATATATTCATCATTAACTTTTAGTTAACCTTATTAGTCATGAGGATTTACCGAAAAAACGTCACATTTAGGCTTAAAAAAAGGGGTGATAACTTGTCTACCAAAAAATATGGTAAACCGAGTCCATACCGATGTATGGGTTTGGAGGATGCAATTCGTGTCCGTAGGTCTATGAGAAGATTTACTGGCGAACGCGTGCCCGATGAAGACTTAGAAAGAATACTGGATGCAGCACGGTACACGCCAAGCCCTGAGAACATGCAAATGTACCGATTTGTAGTGGTACGAGATGATCAAGAAACAAAGAACTTAATAGCAGACCTAGCCCGAGAAGCGGCAAAGGAAACCTTCGGAACATACCCTGCGGAACTAACACAGGGGCGCATATGGTATATTCCACCAGACCGTCGACCGTGGACCTTTACAGAGATGCGTGATGGGAGCCTCTTTGATTATCCTCGAATGGCAGATGTAGTTATAATTGGTTGTGGTTCAGAATCCTTCCATGATGCCCCAGTAATATATCCCCAGAAGTTTTTTGGAGCAATTTGTGTGGGCATGGCTATTTATGCAATGTGGATTATGGCAACCAGTCTAGGTTATGCTGCGGGGTACCAAGCCTTCCCCATTATGGATCCCAGAAGACAGGAGATACTCGCAGATAGGTTAGGAATACCACGCACTTGGGATCCTCTAGCAACTCTGAGTATAGGCATAAGAGCGGAAGAAAGGATGATTGGTCCTTCCAGAATTCCTTTGGAAGGGTTGTACTACAAGGAAAGATGGGGTAACCCCTGGATAAGAAAAGCCTTTCTTGAGGATGAAGAGTGAGAGGTGCTCAACATGAAGGTTGAAGTTGAACTAGACGACGACGCGGTTAAAGTTCTTAAATCCCACGCTGAAATATTGGACGTTTCTCTGGAGACGGTCTGCAAGTTTATTCTTGAGGAGTACACAAGAAATAAAGGCGGCTACGTTTTCTACGGCGTTGCTCCCAAGGGTGGCAAAATCTTCCTGATTCAGTGGCCCTACATTACCGGCCAAATCGTACTAAGTGCCGAAGAGTTGGCGAAATTACCGAGGTGATTTTATGTCGAAGTATAAAGGTTATGCTCCTGGATCGGAGTTCCTGGCTTATCCCACCCTGAAGTTAGATGATATTGAGTACGACTTCTTCCGAAAGGAATCCTCCTCTCTGGGTCAGAGCCTTGTTGAGAACAAAAAGGGGAGAATAGTTATCCGCTGGGAATTCGAGTTTTACCAGAAGTTTCTGAAAGCTGTCGAGAAGAAGTATGGTAACATTTGGGCCAATAATGTGGAAGCCGCAGTTAGAGCCGCAGTTGAGGATTGGATTAAAAAGGTGGGTGAAAAGTAGTGGCGTTAAAAGAGTTCCTAGAAAAATTAGCAAAAGACATCAACGCCAAAGCAATGCCTGCCGTGAGACAGTGGATTGGAAGTCGTTACTATGGAAAAATCATCCAGTTCCAAGTAGGAGACCTTAACGGATTCTCCAAAGCATATTACCTAGTGTTCACACAAAAGGGAGTGAAGTTCAAGGAAGGAGACTACCCCAGCCCAGAACTAATTTTTAGATCAGACGAGGAAACTCTTCAAGGCATAATTGAGGGCAAAGTTAAGGTCAGCAAGGTCCGTGACGAGTGGAAGCTCCTAATAATCGGAAATGCACACGAACAATTCCCATTCATGCAAATCGCAGCCTCCGTCCTCCTATAATCCTCCCTTCCCACCATTTTTTAATTTTTAAAGATGTTGAATACCCACAGCATATGACTTCTAACTAGCGCATCTTTTATGTCGATGATGCCAGTTAAGTGGACACTACTTGGCTCTGCCAAAGGATAGAGGTCTGGGAAAGAGTTTTAAATTGGCAATTGCGGGGTTCTATATGATCTAAATGACAATTTTCGGGATTGCAAAGCAAACATTTTTGGCGCAAAAATGCTCTATTTAAAAGGCTCAATAGGTAATCAAGTTTACTGGGGCTTCTAAATTGAGTAGTCTAAACATTAGGAGAAAATTGTTTCACAGTTTAGCCTTTATATTTGCTTTTGTTTATGTATGGATGGGCTGGTTGCCGGCCGCGGTACTCTCAATATCAACACTGGTGCTATTCTCAATCTTTGAGATTTGGAGACTCAGAGATCCTGATTTTCCTCTAAACATTATTACCAAGAAATTGGTGAAGCCAGAGGAACAAGTCCGCGTAGCGGGCTACTTCTACTTCGTTCTGGCAGCAACAATTCTCATATTTCTATTTCCAACCTCCACCGTGGTGACCTCCATAGTGGTAGCTGGCGTGGCAGACGCCGCAGCCGCATTAGTAGGCACAAAGTGGGGCAAGCACTTTTTCATGGCAAGAAAAAAAGTAAAAACATTTGAGGGGCTCGCCGGTGGAGGAGCAGCTACCTTCCTTCTAACTCTGGGACTATTGTACTACTTTAGCGGGTTCTATCCCCTTACATCCCTAATTGTGGCAGTGGTATTTGTGGTGCTTGATTACTTGACGCCGCCAATAGACGACAATTTACTTAACCCAATTAGCATAGCTGTAACTTTGACTCTCTGTAGATTGGTACTACAAATTTAGTCTAAACCAATTAAACTGTTTAAACAAGAAATATTTTACCTAAACATTTTCCCTCATTTCTCACTAGGGAATAATCACATTGTTTGCCAGTTACAAGCTGTGCGGCGGCAGTGTAGCAAATCAGATTCGCGCACTCCCTTCTGCCAGCAACTCTCGAAATTCCTTCTCTATCAAAAGCTTCACAAGAATCAGTGAAGGGACATTTCTCCACAACCACGGATACAGTGTCCTCAGATTCATTTATAAACTGTAACTGGGCAGCCATATTAATTGATTTGGCAAATTCTTGAGACTTTTCAAGCGCCTCCTTTAGTTCCAGAGTTTCACCGAGTAGGCCGGATGCCTGCATTAACTGTTTAAGAGCATTTAAACCCGACCTTTTCCAAGCCGCTCCAGTGGCTCCCTCAATTTTACTATCCGCCTTGGCATTGCCAAACACTAAAGCGCAGTAACCCCGAGGATACCTATCCAAATTTTTCAGAATGTAGTTTACGACATCATCAATGGTTTGAATCTCCGCAGGCGGAGACTCTCCTAGCTTTTCGGCTTCGAACTGCTTCGCGTAATCCACAAGTAACTTAATATAGCTAGGTCCAAAAACTTTGCCTACATCTTCAAAAGACTGCTTTAAGAAAAGAACAGCCAGATTCGCGTCTATCATAGACATCGCTTTCACCCTTAATAAAAATATAAGAAGGTATACATATAAGTTTAGTGAGTGAACTACCCCGCCCTAACGGACGGGGCTTCCAGCGTTTAGAGTAGGCTTTACGCCCATCTCCTCATCTGCTGGTTCGGGGGCTCACGGCTCCCCCATCCCATAGAGCTCGTTACCCTAT